>JAJPZM010000046.1 GCA_021204335.1 Parabacteroides sp.
TTTACCGAAATAAACAATAGCTAAAGGGGCTATCCACTTTTTGGACAGCCCCTTAGAATGCATTCACATTAATATTGCTGTAATTATTCCCATCGAAAGAAATCTCTCCTTTCTTTCCACCGTTGATTTCGTAATAATGGTTTACCTTATCTTCGGTGTAAGAATTGGTGATGTTGAAACCTCTTATATCGTAGTTGCCATATTTCATATTCTCGGCAGACACTTTGAAAGAAGCCCTTGAAGGAATGCCGACATTCAGGTTGCCATAATGTGCGTCTACGCTCAAATTCGAAAAGTTGGCGGAGATCTCTTTGATCGTCAGCGAACTGTAGGCCAACTCGCCAACATCTAATCTATCCTTGAGCAGGTCGATATGGGCTTCGCTGTATTTAATCTCTATACTCCCTTTATCAAGGCTTTTTATACTAACATTACCATATTTGTTTTCCAGGTCGATCCGGGTACAGTTCTTGATGTTCATGTTCGAATACTTGTTGTCCGCGTTTATTTGCTCCGCGTTGCCAATCGAGACACTTCCGCAATAACCGAAATCCATATCGGCCCTCGTTACATCATCCATCTTTACATTCCCGTATTTTACTTCCAGGTCGAGAGGCTGTGTGAAACTGCCGGCGTTTAGATTGCCGTATTTCACCTGTATCGTACTCTTTCCCTCATTCTTCTCCGGCAGGTTGATGTTGCCATATTTCTGGCTCAGGTCGATAGCCAGTTTGGATGGCATGCTGATGAAATAATTGATAGTGAAGCGTTCGTTGCGGTTCCCGTTATTCCAGAAACTGCTGCTCTGCTCCTTGAGCGAGGTAACGGCTGAAACCGTATTCCCGGTTTTCTTAATCTCTATCTGGACGCGGTCGAGCGTGGTCTGTGCCTGCTCATCGTTTTTCGCTTTCGCTTCGATCTCTACGCGGATCTGTACCTCGTTCTTATCCCAATGCGTGATGGTCGTGTTTCCGTAACGGTTGTCCGTCAGTAACAGGTCGCTGCGGCTGACATTGAACGATTTGCTGATCTCTTTCTTCTTTACACTTTCCGGTTTTGCCGCCCAACCGATGGCTGTATCGGCAATAAGTAATATTGCCAGAAGCAGGATGGAACGGCTCTTTGCTTGTTTTGTGTTCATAGCATTCTGTTTATTTAATATCATTATCGTTTACAACTATCTCCATTTGCTTGAGCATGATGTTCAGGCTTTCCACGCTGGCACTGTAATGCTGGTTCATGGCAAACAAACCGTCGTTGGAGCAGGGCAGGGTAGGAAGGATCGTTTCTTCAAACATATAATTGTCTTTCAGGATCTTTTTGCTTTCCTGCAAGAGGTCGGCAGCACCCGGCGTTTGTTCCTTTTTATACAACGACTCCATCTGCGCCATGATCTCGCCCATCTGCATTTTGTAGTAAATCCGCAGTTCGTTGAATTCTTCCTGGTTGCTGCAAGCCTTTTCTACGGCTGCTTTCTGCTACACCTTGGGCACAGGCGTTCCGCCCGGCATCCGGAAAAGAAGAAGCAAGGCGATGGAAGCGGCGGCGACAAAAGCTACCAGGCTATATAGCTTGAAATGCTTTCTGCCCGCTTCCGGCAGTTTCTTTTCAAAGCGATCGAAGTGGCCTTCGGGCAGAAGGTTGTCTTCAAACGCTTCTCTATTGGTGTCTATGAAATTCTTTAACTTGTCCATATCAATTAGCTGATATAATGTCTAACAATTTACGTTTTGCCCGCATATACTGGCTGCGTACGCTGGGCGGCTTAATATCCAGGATAGAGGCAATCTCCTCCATATCATATCCCTCAAAGAGGTAAAGAGAGAGGATCACGCGGTAACCCGCCGGCAGTTTGGCAATCGCTTCTTTGATCTGCTTCACCGAATATCGGATATCCTCCTCATCCGGTTCGTCGGGCTCGGCGACGGCGTAATTCTCTGACAGTTCGTCCCATTCGGGCGTTTGCCGGCGTACATAATCGATGGCCGTATGGACAGCGATCCGGTGTATCCACGCTTCAAAACACAAATGGTCGGTGTACTGGTCGATGCGGGTGAAGATTTTCAGGAACGTGTCCTGCATCGCCTCTTCCGCATCCGCCGGGTTGCCCACAATACGCAGGCAGGCAATGTACAATCGCTGTGCGAATTGTTTGTACAGGGCCAGTTGCGCGTCTCGCTTTCCACGTCGGCAACCATCAATCAGTTGTACTGTCGTTTCGTCCATTTGTATATATAAACGAGAGTGAACGGGCAACCGTTGCATCTACGCTACGAATATAGGCAAAAAAAAGAAAGGCATCATCACGATGCCTCTCTCCCTGAACTAAATGATAAAAATAAAAGTTATGTGGGAAGGTTTAATTCGTTGTGTGAAAATTCTCGGCTCCCATTACCGGGGCTTTTCCCGATGTGGTACCTGATTTATATTTCAGCTCGATCGTCTTATCACCGTCGTACGACTTATAGTTGATCTTCATCGTCACCGTCTTGCCATTTGTCTCCGGCAGGCTGTTCAGCCGGAAAGATGCCAGTCCCCAACCTTGTCCGCCGGACAGGTTGCCGAATGCGTTATGCCGGAATTCAAGTTCGTAGGTATCGGAACCGTTCATCTTTACCAGATTGATGAAATGTTTGGTAGTACCGTTAAAATACGATTCAAACTGGCAGGTGATATATCCGTCTTCAATCCATACGAACTTCATCCAGACCGGGTCGTTTCCGTACACTTCATCGTTCTTGTCTCCCAGGTCTTCGGCGATCGACTTGGTTAATACGCTGTCGATTCTGTTCACGCGAACGACATAATCATAATCTATATTCAAATCTTTGCCTTCTCCCAATATCGTGAAGTTGGCAAAAGCCCTTCTTTCTTTTTCAATGCCGAAAAACGGTTTCACTCCGTTTGAAGGCCAAAGGGTAATCGAATCGTCCCACTGAAGATAATAGGTGTCAGTACCCAGTGGCTTGACTGTTACCACGCCGGCGCTGAAATCTCCAAGAGAATAGCCGTCATCATCCAGACAAGAATATAAGGTAGAGGAAACGAATATCGTTCCCAGTAACAATAATAATGTCTTCAACGTCTTCTTTGCTTTCATATCACTTTCATAATTATTTCTCATATCTATAAAGGTGGATGAGAGTAACGGGTGAAACGCTGCAAAAAGAGTTGATAAAAGATGTTAATGCCTCAGTGATTGGTAGATAAGTGCTGCGGTGCGTTGCGACGCTCCGGGTTGTCCGAGCAGCCGGATGATTTCGTCGTAGCCGTCGAGCATCTGCCTGCGGTAAGCCGGATCGTGAAGTATTTTACCCAACTCGTCCTGAATCTGTGCTTGCGAGAAACGTTCGCCGAACAGCTCCTGCACCACTTCGCGGCCGGCAATCAGGTTGACCAGCGAAATGTATTTGGTATGGAAGAAATGGCGGAAGATAAAGCTGGCAATTCGTCCGGCAGCCACATAATAGCATACCACCTGGGGTACGCGGAACAAGGCCGTTTCGAGCGTTGCCGTCCCCGAAGTAACCAGGGCGGCATGGCTGTGCTGCAGCAGGTCGTGCGTCTTTCCGAAGATGATCTTTGCTTGGCTGTTTCCTATATATTGCCCGTAATATTCCGGTTCCAGTCCGGGAGCTCCGGCTATCACCGGCTGGTAATCGGGGTAGGCGGCCGCCACTTCCAGCATGGTGGGGAGATTGTCTTTTATCTCCTGGCGGCGGCTTCCAGCCAACAGGGCCAGGACAGGCTTGTCGGACAGACCGGCTTCCCGACTGAACGTGTCGGGCTGGGTAGCCTGTGTTTCTTTGTATTGCGCTACCGAGTCGACCGAAGGATTGCCTACATAATCGACCGGATAATTGAGCCGGCGGAAAAACTCCGTCTCGAAAGGCAGGATGCAGAACATACGGTCCACGTAGCGGCGGAAGTCTTTGATGCGGTATTGCTTCCACGCCCATATCTTGGGCGAGATATAATAGTAGACCGGCAGGCGGAGCTCCGTCTTTACATATTTGGCTATTTTCAGATTGAATCCCGGATAATCGATCAGTATCACCACGTCGGGCCGGTAGTTGCGTATGTCTTCCCGGCAGGTTTTCATGTTATTCAGGATCGTGCGCAGGTTGAGCAAGACCGGGATGAAACCCATAAAAGCCATCTCCTTGTAATGCTTTACCAGTGTGCCGCCCACAGCCTGCATCAAATCTCCCCCGAAGAAACGGAAGTCCGCCTCCGGATCTTGTTCTTTCAATGCCGCCATCAGGTTCGACGCATGAAGGTCGCCCGAAGCCTCGCCTGCAATCAGAAAATATTTCATACGCCCCAGTCTTTATATTGCTCCGTCCATTCGTAATCGGTTACGTCGAGCTTGCAGGGAACGAGCGAGGCATATCCGCTATCCAGTGCCAGCGTGTCGTTGTCGGGGTGGATCGGTTTGGCATTCTCGAAAGAGCCGGTCAGCCAGAAGACAGGTTTGCCTGCGCCATTCTCCGAACGCTTGTATTCCTTTACCCACTTGCCGGCAGCCTGCCGGCAGATCTTCATGCCTTTTACGGCATCCGTCTTCGATACGTTGAGGTTCAGGTAAGTGCCTGCGGGCAATCCTTCTTTCAATATCCTGCGGGCTACCATGCGTCCCAATCGGCAGCTCTCGGTGAAATCGGCATCCGGCCGATGATCGAGCAGCGATACGCCCAACGACGGAACACCGAAGATACAACCTTCGGCAGCCGCGCCCATCGTCCCCGAGTAAAGGACACTGATCGCCATATTACCGCCATGGTTGATGCTGGAGACTAGCAAGTCGGGCTTACGGTCGAGCACTTCGCTGATCGATAGCTTTACGCAATCGACCGGCGTCCCCGTACATTTATAGATTGTCAGTCCGTTTGTTTTCTTTACCAGTGTATATTTGATCGGAACTTCCGACGTAATGGCGCTACTCATGTCCGAACGCGGTCCGTCGGGAGCAAATACCACCACATCGCCCAGATCCAACAGGCACTCAGTCAACTCATTAATCCCTTTGGCTTCTACGCCGTCATCATTTGTGATCAGGATAAGCGGTCTATCTTTCATCGCATACATCTTTTAGAATTGCTTCCACAAATGTAACGATAATCTTTTAAAATAGTTGCAAGGGTAGTGTCATTTTGATAATTGTATAAAGGTGTATGGCTTGGTTGTTTGACCGAAGTTCTTCTAACTGCCAAGTATGGGGATTCTAAGAACAAAGCACCGCAACTTTAAGCATTTTCTTCCGTTACTTTGAATATACAATGAATACTTTACGTAAAATAAAGGCTTGCCTTACTAAAGTGCAAGGAAATCCTTTCTGATTTGTAAGGCTAGCCTTACTTTTATAAAAGTCCGGAGAAAGGCCAATAATTGTCCGGTCTTCGATTTTTACTCTTTCGGGGGTTATTTCTTCGTTTTTTGCATGCGATTGGTGGTGTGTTGCCCGGATTGTTTTGGCCTGGGGACAGAAGGGGCAAAATAGCTCGTAGTATATATATGTACGTGCGTATGTTAATTATATAGGCTCTTTTTGTTTTGTCTGCGATATAGGAAATGATAAGAAAAAAGAGGAAGGGTGACGAATTAAAACGATCGTTTATTCTCGCCAACAAAAGTAAGCATTTGTTTTCGATCTGCAAGCCTTTGGGGTGCATTTTTTTCTATGGTATATGCTTTCTTATCAATCGAATAGCGTAAACCGTATGAAGCCCCCGATTTTGAGGACAAACCCTAAGTTCAGTGGCGAGAATAAACGATCGATAAAATTAGTCACAGCCTTTCGAAGGCATTTTGTAGAGCGATCGTATTGAAAAAGAACTTATTACACTTTAGTATTAATATTAAATTTAGAATTATGAACAAAAAGTTTTCTACTTTGGTAGCCAGCTTGTTATTCGCTTCAGCTTTTAGTGCTTATGCGGGAACAGCGGCTTCAACGTTTGCAGTTCCTACTGCGATCGAAACTAGAGCAACGGCTAATGTATTAGACATTAATGCAACAGCTCCTACTGTAGCAACTGCAGTTCAGGATTTATTATTGTCCGAATTTGAAGACAATTCCCGTTTACTCGTGTTTTCTAATACAGCGGCAAATACTTGGACTCAAGCTTCGGCAAGTTCATTTCTTATGTTTGATGGTGCTGGTATTCATTTGGCTGACTACAAGGGTGGATCAGTAACTTCAGTCCCTTCTAACGCTTTCTATTTTAATTACACTAACAGACAACTTGAAACAAAGGCTGGTTTAGTTTTGAATCTGGCAGGTTATTCAAAATTTGATATTGTGCCTGTTACTTTTAAAGGAAAGTCTTCTAACTTTTTCGTGTTGAGAGCTTGGTATGATGCAACAACACCAGTGTATATTAACATGACTGGAAGCTTGAGTGCTGGTACTAATATTACTGTTGTAGATGATGTAACAAAGGCTGCGTTATTTGCTTCTGCAGAAACAGCATTTGCTACCACTGGAATAGGTGGTGGTGTATTGAACCAAGAACTTAGTGATGGTTTCGAACTGGCAATCTCATCTGCAAAAGATGGTGTAAATGTAACTGGTACTGACGCATTTGCTGGTAAATTAACAGCAATGAAAGTTAATAACGGTGCTTTTGTTGAAATGGGAACTGGTGATCTAGCTCCTTATTTCTTGAAGAACAAAGATGGTAAATATTTGTATTGGGATGCTGAAACAAATAAGGATTCCGACAAGCCGGGTTCATTCAAGTTGGTTTCTGCAGAGGATGCATTGCTAGCAGCAAGTAGTGGAGTAGCAGCAAATTATGACCCTTATCGTTTTACAATCTATGCTGCCGATAACGGTTCTAAGGCTGTTCAGGTAAATATTGATGCAACAAATCCTAAAAGGTTATATGTTAACAATACAAACAATGAAGGCCGTTTAACAGCCTTTGATGCGAGTGGTGCAGTAGTTAGTGCAGCTAACTGGGCTGTAACATCTTTAGGTAGCTCAAACAAAGTTAATTTGACTCAGTTCTTGACAGGCCAGTTTGTAAAAGTAAATTATATAGCTAATGGTGAAGAAGGTGCTGCTAATACATACAAAATTGGTGGTATTCTGACAATTGCAGAAAATGGAACTGCTGATGATTTCGTTAAAGCAACAAACTTCGTTACTGAAGACCCTGCAACTCAATGGGCAGTGACTTCTACAAACAGAGGTGCAAGCATTATATTGACTAACCGTGAAAACCCAGCCATTAGTGTAACTATTTCAGAGTTACGTAATACAGACAAAGCA
Source organism: Parabacteroides sp. (assembly GCA_021204335.1). Taxonomy (GTDB): domain Bacteria; phylum Bacteroidota; class Bacteroidia; order Bacteroidales; family Tannerellaceae; genus Parabacteroides. The sequence goes on from JAJPZM010000046.1 coordinate 7,277, forward strand.
GGTGTTTATAAGGTTGCTACAGCCGCAGGAAAAATGGCTGTTGATGAACTGATCACAATCACTCCGGTTGCAACAGTTGCTAAGACTGACGGTTACATGGTAGAGACAGAAAACGTATTGCGTAACACTACTTACTATTTGGCTCAGTCTCGTCAGAATGCAGATCAGGATATTCCTGCTTACTGGGCTGAAAATCATAGAGTGTCTCATCAGATCGGTGCAACAGTAAGCAAAGATGCTGCTACTAAATGGAATCTGGCATTCAAGGTAAAAGGAAGTGACAAAGCCTATAAAAATCAGATTGACTCCGTGTTGATCGTCAGTACATTGAATAAGTGGAGTGATGGTTCTATTGTTGAAACAAAAGATACATTGGCTATCCTTCCATATACATTCCAGAATAGAGAAAATAATGAGTTCGTTAAGCTGAATAGCGCTACGAATCTGGAATATTATATCTGTGACGAAACAAATAAAAATGCTGCAGATAATGGTTCTGCTCAAAAGTTTGCTTTGAAAAAGAAACCGGGTAACACTTATAACTATGTTGCATTAAGTGGTCAGAATGTGTATAAGACAGATAATGGTTATGTTGATGCCTCAACAGGTAAATCTGTATTCTCTCTTGTCGGCAAGAAACTATTCTTAGGCAATAGCTTGGAAAATGGTTCTTGGGAAGAAATGGCTATGTACGCAAAAGATAACAACTCATTAATGTTGGTTCAGCCGTCTGACGATCCTGAATACCATTTGGTAAATGGTGATGTTATGGCTTGGGGCGATACTATCAAGTTATATCGTGATGGAAATGCAAATCAAGCTCTTTACGAAAAACGTGATGACAAATCTGTTGTTGCAAACGATACATTGAGTTTCTTGAACATAGATAACGTTTACGATCCTCAGTTCAAATTGAATCCAGCTCTCTTTGTGGATACGGCTTATGTAAATCGTGAAAATAATGCTTGTTGGCAGTATCTGTTGGCTGTAAATGTAGACAACAGCGTTAAAACTTTCTGCCCGGATGATCCTAGACACAATGATCCGGAATGGATAAAAGAACATGGTGTATGTCCTCACGCTGAAAAGACTCCAGTTGTTAAAGGTCGCTTCTTAGTTAACTTGATTGATACAGCTAACATTTATGGTGCTACTCACCTGCATACAAATCCGTATGTAAACACAAACGAAGCTGGTGAATATCGTGCTAAGTTGTCATTTGTACCGGGTATGCATATTAAAGATACATTGTTCTTGTTCACAAACGATGATACTGTAAAAGTTGAGTTGAATACTCCTGACTTTAATGTGGCTAAGTTTGCATTCCGTTACGATGATGCAGCTGAAGGAACATTCAAGATCCAGAATATGTGGAAAGATTATAACCCTGCAAAGGCTGTAAAAGATGATTCTAAAGTTAGATCTAACAACGAGGGGTACTTGAAATGGATTAATGGTACTATAGTTGTTGAAGAAGGTTACAAACAGGGTGACTTATTTAGAATTACAGAAGGTTTCGAAGGCGCCCCGACAGCTAACGAAGAAGCTCCTGAAGTATCTACAATCTCTGTAGCTACTACTAACGGTGCTGTAATCATCAAGGGTGCTGAAGGTAAGAACGTAGTTATCACAAACGTACTTGGCCAGCAGATCGCTAACACTGTGGTTGCTTCTTCTGAAGCTACTATCGCAGTTCCTGCCGGTGTAGTATTCGTAGCTGTTGAAGGCGAAGCTGCTGTAAAAGCAATCGTTAAGTAATTGACGACTATTTATAAAAGAAATTTATAATCAAATAAGATCGCTTCATGCAATGGCCCTCCTTCGGGAGAGCCATTCAGTAACCCGCGACGGGAGAACAAGTGAGGCAACAATTATTAAGTAATAAAAATAAAGTTCATCTGTCAAGTACTCCTGCGAAGAAGGAAAACAGATACAAAACAAGCTCATCCGGAAGTAACCGGATGGGCTTCGTTTGTTTAAAACTTCGTTATCATTTCCAAAAAAGTACATGCATATTCCTCATTTGAAACAAGTTATTAAATATTCTGTTTATATTTGCGAGTTATCAACAGTTAAGGTGACTTTTCAACAAAACGGGCATTGTTTTGATGAAACCTGATAAGGTTAGGTTTTTAATGTTTAGTTTTGTCCCCGAATTAATAGACGAAGTATGGGAAAGATTATCGCTTTAGCAAATCAGAAAGGTGGGGTTGGTAAGACAACTACCACGATTAATCTGGCTGCATCTCTCGCTGCACTCGAAAAGAAAGTGCTCGTTGTCGATGCAGATCCGCAGGCAAATGCCTCGTCAGGACTGGGCGTGGATATACGGAGTGTGGAACTCTCTATCTACGAATGCCTGGTGAATGGCGACGATCCGAAAGGGGCCATTATCCCTACCGAAGTGGAAGGACTGGATATTATCCCGTCATACATCGACCTGGTAGGTGCGGAAATTGAAATGCTGAACATGGAGAACCGGGAACAGATTCTGAAACAGATTCTCGTCCCCTTGAAGGATCAATTCGACTTTATCCTGATCGACTGTTCTCCCTCCTTGGGGCTGATCACAGTGAATGCACTGACGGCAGCCGATTCGGTCATGATACCCGTTCAATGCGAGTATTTCGCGCTGGAAGGTATCAGCAAACTGTTGAATACGATAAAGATTATTAAATCGAAGCTGAATCCGACTCTGGAAATAGAAGGTTTCCTGCTGACGATGTACGATTCGCGTCTCCGTCTGGCCAACCAGATCTACGAAGAGGTGAAACGTCCGTTCCGCGACCTTGTTTTCACCACCGTTATTCAGCGTAATGTGAAACTGAGCGAAGCCTCGAGCTACGGCAAACCGGTCATCCTTTACGATGCCGAGTCGAAAGGAGCGCTTAATCACATACAGCTTGCGCAAGAGCTGATAGACAAAAATAAATAAGTAAAGAATTATGGCAGTAATGAAAAGATCGGCTCTTGGCCGCGGATTGGATGCTCTGATTACGATGGACGACCTTAAAACCGGAGGTTCGTCTTCTATCAGCGAGATAGAACTGAGCAAGATTCAACCCAATCCGGATCAACCCCGTTCTATATTTGAGGAAGATACACTGGAGGAACTGGCTACCTCTATCCGCTCGCTGGGCGTTATCCAGCCGATCACCCTGAAAGAGATCGGAACGGATAAGTACATGATTATCTCCGGTGAACGCCGTTATCGTGCCTCCCTGTTGGCAGGCCTAACGCAAATACCTGCCTATATAAAGACGGCAGCGGACGAGAATGTCGTCGAGATGGCGTTGATCGAAAATATACAGCGCGAAGACCTTAACTCGATTGAAATCGCATTGGCTTACCAGAAGTTGATCGACAGTTACGGGCTGACCCAGGAAAAACTCAGCGAACGGGTAGGGAAGAAGCGCGCCACTATCGCCAACTATCTCCGCCTGCTGAAACTTCCGGCAGAGATACAGATGGGGCTGAAAGATAAAAAGATAGATATGGGACATGCACGTGCCCTGCTGCCGGTGGAAGACCCGGAAGTGCAGTTGGCACTGTATGAACAGATACTGGCGGAAGGCCTTTCCGTACGAAATGTGGAAGAAATCGTAAGGAACGGGGCGGAAGTAGTTGCGCCGGAAAAGAAAGAGAAAACAACCGGGCGCAAACCGATGCTTCCGGAAGAATTTAACCTGCTGAAAGATCATTTGTCCCGTTTCTTTAATACGAAGGTACAACTGGCTTGCAACGAGAAGGGGAAAGGACGGATTACGATCCCTTTTACTTCGGAGGAGGAACTGGAAAGGCTGATCGGCCTGTTGGATAAATTGAAATAAGTTGACGCTAGATTCGTGAGGATGAGATTGAAGATAAGCAGGATCGTTTGCTTGCTGGTGCTACTTGCCGGTATGTCGCTGAATGCCAAGGCACAGAGTGAGGCTATTATACTGGATGCCGATACGGTTGTCGTTGCTCCGCCCGACTCTACGGTGCAGGCTGTGCTTCAGGCTGCCGACTCGGCGGCTCAGAAGCCCAAGTTTAAGGTGAAGGACATGAAGCCGTTTAAACCGGATCCCAACAGGGCAGTCCTCTATTCGATCGTGCCGGGATTGGGACAGATATATAACAGGGCCTACTGGAAGTTGCCGATCGTGTATGGCGGTTTTATGGGATGTCTTTATGCGATTACCTGGAACAACAAGAATTATAAGGATTATTCGAATGCTTATCTGACTTTGATGTATGATGTGGAGCATAACAAGGATAATCCGGATGCGTGGAATAAAGCATGGGTGGACATTGCCAAGAAGAATGGGCGTGATCCGGAATCGTTTATTACCAGTACGGCGCTGCAAGATAATATCAAGCGTCGTAAAGATTACTTCCGCCGTTACAGGGATCTGAGTATTATCATTACAGCCGGCGTATATGCCATTTGTATGATCGATGCGTATGTGGATGCCCAGCTGTTCGACTTCGATATCTCGCCTGACTTGAGTCTGCGGGTGGAGCCTGCGGTAACACCGAAGACAAGTTTCAGCGACCGGTCGTATGGACTGAATTGCAGTATAAAATTCTAATAGCACATGAAATATTTACTTACATTACTCTGTTTCTGTTGTTTTATTACTGTTGCCCGTGCACAGGAAACAATAAGTGAAAACGAAGAACCTCAGTACTCGGATCTGTCTGCCGACTCTCTTTCTGTCGATGTCGGTCCGATCCCCGAAAGTATGGATGCCGATGTAGATAGCCTGCTCCGTTCGTGGCATGTGCAATATTTCTCCAAGAAGGATGAATATTGCCATGACGATGATGTGAATGTATGGTTTCCCGATTCTGTCTACCGCGAACGTCTGGAAAGATTGCCGCGCGTTATTTCTTTACCTTATAATAAGGTAGTACGCGATTGTATCGATTTATACGCTGACCGCCGCCGTAACCTGGTACGTTATATGTTGGGTATGGCGGATTTTTATTTCCCGATCATCGAACAGGTATTGGATGAGTATAACCTGCCGCTTGAACTCAAATTTCTGGCTGTAGTGGAAAGTGCTCTCAATCCGGTGGCCCTGTCCCGCGTGGGAGCTTGCGGCTTGTGGCAGTTCATGCTTCCGACCGGAAAGATCTACGGTTTAGAGATAAACAGTTTGGTAGACGAACGCCGCGACCCGGTGAAGGCTACGCAGGCGGCTTGCCGTTACTTTAAAGATATGTATGTCATTTATGGCGACTGGAACTTGGTGCTGGCCTCCTACAATTGCGGGCCGGGCAATGTGAATAAAGCCATTCGCCGTTCGGGTGGAAAAACCGATTTCTGGGATATCTTTCCTTATCTGCCGAAAGAGACCCGTTCGTATGTGCCTCTCTTTATCGCGGCCAATTACATTATGAATTATTATTGCGACCATAACCTCTGTCCGATGCAGACCAGCCTGCCGTTGGCTACCGATACGGTGATGGTTACGAAACCGTTGCATCTGGAGCAGGTGGCCAATGTATTGCAAATGGATATCGAACAGATACGTGCCTTGAACCCGCAATATAAGCGTGATATCATCCCCGGTAATATCGAACCTTGCGTGCTCAAACTTCCCGTCAACCAGACGTATGCTTTTATCGATAACGAAGATACGGTATATACCCACCGGGCAGACGATTTGCTGGCAAATTACATGGCTTACGTCGCCCCCGGCTCGGAGAAAGGAAATACTTCTACCCGCGAGAAGATTACGCACCGGGTCGCTTCCGGAGAGAGTATTTATATGGTTGCCGACCGCTATGGCGTAACCCCTAAAGAGGTACGTTCGTGGAACGGCTTGAAGTCGAACCGGCTGGCAACCGGCCGAAAGCTTACTCTGTATGTCGATAATGGCGGTGTGGCATTTGCTTCGGCAAATACGAAAGCAAAGGCAACTCCTTCGAAGACAACAGCTTCTTCTGCGGCAACCGGTTCTTCTGCGGTGGCAGGGAAGCAGGGTAATGGCTTTGTTTCATACCGCGTTAAGTCAGGCGACTCCCTGTATACCATCTCCAAAAAGTATCCGGGCGTGTCGGCGTCGTTGATACAAAAAGCCAACGGATTGCATGATACAAACATCCGTCCCGGACAGGTCTTGAAAATTCCTGTAGGATAAACTTGCTATTTTCTTGGCTTCCGTGCTGGTTTTCACGAATATTTGTATATTTGTGGTTACAGACGTTATTAAAAAGAAGGGGTTGTAACCATGAGTGATACGATAGACACAAAAGACACAAAGGATACCGGTGAAGTCTTACCGGCGATGTCGGCAGACGAGAAGATGATCCAGGACGGTTTTAACCAACTGCTGGAAGATTATTTGAAATCAAATCATCGACGTAAAATCGAGCGCATCACGAAGGCGTTCAACTTTGCGAACCAGGCGCATGCCGGTGTGAAACGCCGCTCCGGCGAACCTTATATCATGCATCCTATCGCTGTGGCGCGCATTGTTTGCCGCGAGATGGGATTGGGTTCAACCTCTATCTGTTCGGCATTGCTCCACGATGTGGTGGAAGATACCGAATATACCGTACAGGATATCAGCGATATGTTCGGCCCCAAGATCGCCCAGATCGTGGACGGGCTTACCAAGATTGCCGGTGGTATCTTTGGCGAACAGGCTTCGGCACAGGCAGAAAACTTCCGCAAGTTATTGCTCACCATGAGCGACGATATACGGGTTATCCTGATCAAGATTGCCGATCGCCTGCATAACATGCGCACATTGGGTTCCATGCTGCCCGCCAAACAATTCAAGATTGCTGGCGAAACCCTCTATCTGTATGCCCCTCTGGCCCATCGTCTGGGTCTCTTTTCCATCAAAACGGAACTGGAAGACTTGAGCTTTAAATATGAGCATCCCCATGAATATGAATTTATCCAGCAGAAGTTACAGGCGAGCGAAGAAAGCCGTAATACGCTGTTCGAACATTTCGCCGTTCCGGTAGACAAGAAACTGAAAGATATGGGGCTGAATTATGAAATGAAAGCCCGCGTGAAGTCTGCCTACTCGATCTGGAATAAGATGGAGAGCAAGGGGATTACTTTCGAAGATATCTACGACCTGCATGCCATCCGTATCATATTCGACCCGCTGCCGGGTGTGGATGAGAAGAATATGTGCTGGGACATTTATTCGGCTATCACCGATATATATCGTATCCGTCCGGATCGTATCCGCGACTGGGTGAGTCGTCCGAAAGCAAACGGTTACCAGGCATTGCATCTTACCGTAATGGGGCCCGATGGGCAATGGGTGGAAATCCAGATACGCAGCCGCCATATGGACGATATCGCTGAGAAAGGTTTTGCTGCGCACTGGAAATATAAGGAACATAGCGTAGAAGAAGATACCGAGCTGGATAAATGGCTTCAGACCATTACCGAGATCCTGGAAAGCCCGGACCCGAATGCGCTCGACTTCCTCGATACGATCAAGCTCAATCTGTTTACTTCCGAAATATTCGTCTTTACGCCTAAAGGAGATATCAAGACGCTTCCCCAGGGAGCGACGGCGCTCGACTTTGCATACGCCCTGCATACCAATATCGGTAATAAATGCATCGGAGCGAAAGTAAACCACCGCCTGGTGCCTCTCAGTCATCCGCTGGCAAGTGGCGACCAGGTGGAGATACTAACATCCCGTTCGCAGGACCCGCAACCCGAATGGCTTAATTTCGTTACGACGGCAAAGGCGCGTGCCAAGATCGATGCTGTGCTGAAGCGTGCCCGTAAGGAAGCAGCGAAGCTGGGTAAAGAAAAAGTTATCGCGGCTTTCAAGCGGTCGGATATGGAAGCAAGCACTTCCAGTCTGGATAAACTGTGTATGTATTTCGGTTTCTCCAAACGCGAAGAATTCTATTATGCTGTGGAAAAGGGCGATGTGGTGCTGCCCGAAAACATCCGGAAGTTGCTGAAAGAAAAGACGGACAATGTCTTGTTCAAGTATGTAAAACAGGCTTTAGGTGTGGGCAGTAAAAAAACGGAGAAAGAAAAGCCTGCCGAGAAGTCCAAAGTGAAATATGACAAATCGAAGCCTTATATCCTTCGCGAAGAAGCTTTCGAGCGTAACTACGTGATTGCTGAATGCTGTAAGCTTATTCCGGGCGATGATGCCTTAGGCTTTATCAACGACGACGGCAATGTTGTGGTTCATAAACGTTCCTGCCCGATCGCCATGCGTCTGAAAAGTAGTTTCGGTGAACGTATCCTGAATACGGAATGGAGCAGCCATAAGAATGCCTCTTTCGAAGCCACGCTGGAAGTGAAGGGCATCGACTCGATCGGTGTGCTCAACACGATCACCAAGACGATTGCCGACGAGTTCAATGTCAACATCATGCGTCTGCTGATCGAAGCCAAGGACGGTGTGTTTGAAGGGAAGATCAAGATGAAGGTGCACGATGTGAAAGACATTCAGAAGATGTGTGTCACCCTGTCTAAAATAAAGAATATTAAGTCGGTAGGACGTGTGGCTGATTAATCAGTAGGTATTGCTTTTTCACCGGCGATTTGCAGGATGACTGATGGCTATTTCCCCCATTATATCGGTGTCGGGTATAATGGAGTTTTACTATACATAGTGTAAGTAAATACCTTATAGGGTGCGTGCTTTTACCCTATAGCCTATCTTTCCATGCCCTGTAGGCCGTTGCACGACATCCTTACTGCAGGTAATCTGATAATTAGGCGTATAGATTTGATGAAGGTCAAAAAGGTCAAAAAGGACACCTACACAATTTTAATATGCGAAGCTCGATTGAAGGAGATTATTACTTGATATCGGGCAGAGCTTATTGTATTAATTGCTGCATTATTCCGAGAGATTAGTATCTATTGTGCGAATAGTTTAGTTCTTCCTGGTTTTGAAAGTTCACATCCTAGTTATGATAGCTCAGTTGTTGTCCGATTTGAATGTAGTGTCGTTGGTAGGGGCGGTTCGCGAACCGCCCCTACAAGTGTCGTTATCTTGAAGGCTGTAAGCCTGGTAACAAACCAGCCCCAGGTTTCAACCTGGGGCTTAAGTTTCAACCTCTTTTCTTTGAGTCCTGTAAGGACGTTACAAGATATATCGATTTTCTTGTTGCGTCCTTACAGGACTTAAAAAAGATATCTAACTTGCTTATACCCAGGGTTAAAACCCTGGGCTGATTTGTTGCGCCCTTACAGGGCTACACCGTCGCTATAACCAATATAAATAGGTTCAATATTTTCTAAAGAAGAACTACCTTATTGCATCTTGGAAATTCCTATGCGCAATCTGAAATTGTGTAGGTGTCCTTTTTGGCCTTATTGACCTTTGATTTTGCTATGTTATTGATTGCTAGGTTATTTGTTGTATGAAGGTCGTGCAATGACGGACATACCTTCAATACGAAATCTTTATCCCCGCAAAATAACTTCTCGGTGTTGCCGGGCCGTAGATGTAAGCCGAATCACGGTTCGGGCCCTGGTCGAAGTCGGATTGGTAGGCTTCGAATATGTTTTGTATGCCGGCGTTGACCTCGAGAGTGATATCTTTGTAGATGTGGAAATCGTAGGCGAGCTTGAGGTTCATGTCGAAGAAGTTAGGAGTTTTGATCGCCTGATCCATCGGAATATACCCTGCCAGGTGTTGCACCAGCATACTGCCGGTATAAGTGCCTGACAAGGAAGCGGTGAAATGCTCCAACGGTGTTAATGTAGCTGTAAAGTACCCGTAGGTATTAGACGTGCGGAACATTTTCTTTTCTGCCGGAACGTTTTCGTCCTCGCTCCATTTCTCTGCTTCTTTATAGTGGCTGCGTTGCAGCGTAAGCCCTGCCTGTAAGGAGAGCCACGAAGATAGAACACCTTTCCCTTCCAACGTCAGTCCCATTACTTTGGCTCCCGAACCGTTGCGGCGTTCTTTGATGATGTTGCCCAGTTCGTCTTTGCCGATATCTTCCAACACGAATACATCGCTCAGGTCGGTATAGAAGCCTTCTACCAGGAAATTTGCCTGCATTCCGTTGCCAAAACGATGGTAGAAGTCGACCGACGTGCTCAAACTCTGCGATTTTTCTTCCTTCAGGTCTTTCGAACGTTATATCATGGCCACTTCACCTCCTACGGCAGAGATGTGCATATCTTCATCGAATGCTTGCGGTGCACGAAAGCCGCTCGAATAGCTGGCACGTATATTGATATCCTCGGTCGGGTTGAAGCGAATGTTGGCACGTGGGCTGAATATGACGTTGTCTATCATATTATGTTTATCCATACGCGCACCGATCAGGAAACTCCACTTCTTGTTTTTCCACTCATTTTGCAGGAACAGGCTCTCGATGTAGACCTTTTGGTCGGTATAGCGGTTATAGCCGACCATTTCATCGTTCAGATGGTCGTAGTTGTATTCCAGTCCGGCAGTCAGGTCGGAAGGCATGAACAGGAGTTTGTCGAAGCTATACGAATATTGCGTACCGACCATAAAGGTCAGGTCGGTTGTCTTTCCGTAGGCATTCGGGTCTTGACCGGTTCCGTAATAACTGTCGCGGTCGGTATTCTGGGCGGAGGTGAAGACGCTGAGGCAGTGTTTGTAGTCGGACGAGTAAAGGTCGAATTTCAGCCCGCCACCGTCGATCGAGTGCTCCAACTGCTCGGCGATATCCGCTTCGTGGGGCGGACGGGCCAGCATATTACCGCCGCGGCGGTATTCGTTCATGTGGTGATATTCGAAGGTGAGCTTGCTGTAGGTACTTGTTTTCAGGTATGAGCGGAAGCCAACCGTCTGGTTTTCCAGCTTCGGCAGTTAGGTGTAACCGTCGCCGTCGTGGTCGTAGCCCGAGCGATGGCGGTTCTGTCCGAAGATGTACATGCCGGCTTTCCCGCTTTCCGTTACCAGCGAAGCGTTCAGCGTAGTGTTGTTGTCGAAAGAAGAACTTCCTCCGATGGAAGATAGCGTATGTGTCAGTTCGCCTGAGTTGCGGAGCGGCTCCTTGGTGATAATATTGATTGTTCCGGCAATGGCGGAAGAACCGAACAGGGCCGAGCCGCCACCGCGCATCACTTCCACACGCTCGATCATATTGGCGGGAATCTGCTCCAATCCGTACACCCCCGACAAGGCACTGAAGATTGGCCGCGAGTCGATCAATATCTGCGTATAAGGCCCGTCGAGCCCGTTGATGCGTACCTGCTGGAAGCCGCAGTTCTGGCAATTGGTTTCCACGCGTACATCCGGCTGGAAGTTCAATCCTTGTGCCAGGTTTACGGAACTGGTCGTGGTAAACACTTTCGAGTCGATCACATTCACCAGGGTAGGAGCCAGGCGGCGTGATGTTTCGCTCCGGTTGGCGGATACGACCACGCCGTCCAGGGCGATCCGGTCTTCTTCCATTTCTACATTTACTTCCTGTGTTACGCCTTTCTTCAGGGTTACTTCGCGGGTGACGGTTTTATATCCCAGGTATTTATATTCGATGGTAAACTTCCCTTCGGGCAGGTTCTTCAGGAAATAATGGCCGGAGTTGTCGGTTGTCGTTCCGATGGTTGTTCCTTTCAGCATAATCGTGATAAAAGGGAGGTGTTCCCCGGTTTCTTTATCTAATACATGCCCGAATACGTTTGCATCCGATGCGTTCATTTTCTCTTTGTCATTTGTAGCCCATGTAGCCGACAAGGCATAGCACAAGCATAGGATAAGTGTTATAATCTTATTCATATTCATTTCTGTTGTTAAATAGATAGGTATTCGTTGATGGGAATAATGAACCTGACTAACCCCATTAACGAGTTAATAAAAAGATAAAAGTCGCTGATATGAATTAGATTACGGGAGGAGCACGCAGGGATGGTTTCCCCTTTACAGGGACCAGATGATCCGGATAGACCGGACGACAGGATAGTTTATATAAAACGGTGAGAAAAGCAGCCAGTAAAACGGCAACAAATGCCGCACCGCTAATCTGGATAGTAGAAAGCTGGTGAAGCAACTGGAACTCCGCATACCCATGCTCATGGTCGGGATGTCCGTCGTCAGTCTTGGAATAAGGATGCGAGTGGACGATCGTTACCCCATTCACTATATGAACGTGGGTAAACGCAATCAGACATCCCAGATAGGCGATAAAGAGCGCCGGGAGTGCAATACGCAGATATTTCCTAAACTTCTCCATTCTCTCGAATGCAAAGATAAGGTATATATTGTATGGTTTGATAGAGAGTTTATAAAAACTGTAATAAATACCTATTTGTTGGTAGGGTTGATTTATATTCTTT
>JAJPZM010000343.1 GCA_021204335.1 Parabacteroides sp.
TTTATCACAGAAAACTCTATATATTTACAGATAGCATGAAAAAGTTGCCCATTCAGGGCGCAACGGAAGGTTGTGAATTATTAACCCCGGCTGATGATGACTTCGATCGCTCTAACCGGAGCTAAATCTGTGTGCCTGTACAGATTACATTACGGCCTGAGGATGTACTACACAGAAGGTACCGCTTACTTTGGCGACCATTTTATCATCGCAATAGATTTCGCATTCGCAGAAATGGATGTTGCGACCGGGTTTAATGACAATTCCTTTAGCGATCAACTCTTTCCCCCAGGCGGCCCGGAGAAAAGAGATTTTCATTTCGGCTGTCAGTACATCTTTATCCGGGTGAGTCATGGTAAAAGCTGCATATCCGGCAATGGTATCTCCCAATGCTGCCAGAACACCACCATGGCTTACTCCGCTATATTGCTTTTGTTCATCTTTCAACGGCATACGAGCCTCTACCCTTCCCTCATCAATTACCAGGAATTCAATATCCAGATAATTCACATACGGATTGGTCTTTGTACGCTGCCGGATTTTCTGTTCTATTTCAGGATTCATAATTATTTTTTGGGTAATTAGTACTACATTCGCTTCGCTCATTTAATAGTAATTCACTTCGTGAGTTTTATATTTTCTTATATTATAGTAGGTATTCCTACTAACTACTAACTACTAACTACTCATTCATCTTATCCCTATTTTACAATCCTCCAGATTATCAATGATAGCCAGGCTCTCTACACGTACGCCTTTTTCACGCAGTGTTTTGCCACCATCCTGGAAAGCTTTTTCTATAATAAAACCCATACCGGCTACCGTACAACCTGACTGCTCTGCCAGATCAAGTATACCAAGGGCTGCATTTCCGTAGGCAAGGAAATCGTCAATAAACAGAATATGATCGTCCGGAGTCAGGAAGTTATTGCTGATACATACCGTATAATCCCGGTCTTTTGTAAATGAATGAACTATAGTAGTAAGCATGTTTTCCATAGTCTTCGGCTTTTTCTTCTTTACAAAAACTACAGGCAACTGCATCAGATACCCTACCATAATAGCCGGGGCAATACCACTGGCTTCTATCGTAACGATTTTATTTATCTTTGTGTCTTTGAAACGATCTATAAACTCTTCGGCAATTTTATGCATCAACATTGGGTCCATCTGGTGATTGATAAAACTGTCTACTTTTAAAATACCCCCCCCCGATAGCAACGGCCGTCCTGAAGAATGCGTTCTTTAAGTAATTTCATTATATTTCAGTTGATTTTTCTTCTTTTACATGAATAAGCACGTTGGCCAGAATTGCTGTTAATCCCCCGGTAGTAATACCTGACGAGAAAATACCCTGTATGGCCTGTGGAGCAGTCATCAGGATGTCCGGCATCAATTCCACACCTAACCCCAGCGACAGGCTTACACCCAGAACCAAGGTAGCTTTGCGGTTGATCTCCTGCGAAGCTATAATACGGATTCCGGCAGCGGCAACCGTACCGAACATTAATAAAGTAGCACCTCCCAATACCGGATCAGGCATAATAGAAAAAACAATCCCCACAACCGGGAAGAGCCCCAGCAATACTAACATTCCCGCGATATAATATCCTACATAACGACTGGCAACACCTGTAAGCTGGATAATTCCGTTGTTCTGGGCAAAAATTGAGTTGGGAAACGAATTAAAAATACCGGCAAGCATAGAATTTACTCCATCTGCCAGTACACCCCCCCCGGATACCCGGCGCAGATATTTCTCTCCTTCAATAGGTTTTCCTGATATCAGCGAGTTGGCTGCCACATCCCCTGTTGCTTCAATCGCAGTGATTAGGTGTACCAAACCAATCGCGATGAAAGACGACCAGTTAAAAGCCAGTCCGTATTTGAAAGGCATAGGAATATTGAATCCCAACAACTCCTGTGTAGATGCTTCGTCCATATTAACCATACCCAGAAACCAGGCCAGCACATACCCGATAATCAATCCCAATACGATTGAACTCATCCGAAGGTATTTATTGCTACAACGGTTAAAGAACAATACACTAAACAATACAACTGCGGCAACACCCACATTCTGTATGTTTCCGAATGTTCCGTTCTCAATCGCTCCGAATCCACCGCCACAGGATACGATACCCACTTTCACCAGACTAAGCCCGATAAGCAGCACCACAATACCCGAAACTAAAGGAGTAATTACAGAGCGAATATTTAAACGTGCGGCTTACAATCATTTCAACGGGAGCAGCAGCCATACAACAACCAAAAATCAAAGGGAGTCCGCCGGCCAGTCCGGCTGCAATGATAGAACCAATAAAAGAGAAGCTGGTTCCCTGAATACAAAGTAGTCCGGCACCAACCGGACCAATCCGCCTACACTGCACAAAAGTTGATATACCGGAAACAAAAAGAGCCATAGACACAAGAAATCCTTTGGTTTCCAGATCCAGACTCAAGGCATTGGCAATAATCAGGGGAGGCGTAATAATTGCTACAAAAATAGCAAGCAAATGCTGAATAGCTGCGAAAAAAGCATCGCGGAAAGGCGGTCTGTCATTAATACCATAGATCAGGTCGGTTGCCTGAACAGGATTAATTGTATCCTCCAGTTCTTTTGTATTGATCTTCATATTTCGTTTATTAAAATTGTCTGCCCGGGGGTTAATGCCGCTTTCCGCATCATTTTATCTGCTGATTCCGAAATTGGTTTGCAAAAGTATATATTTTTAATCAAACTCATCGCCGGCGCAGATTTAAATCTGTGCCTAATCAAAACATGAACAGTAATTACATAAATAAACTTTTCTACAAATAGTCTGTTCTTTTGCGGTCCCGGATCAAGTCCCGGAACAAATATGCTTTATTTATTAATTTCATTTAGACAATATCCTGTCCAGCGATTTAGACAGTGATTCGATATTATCTGTGGTCGTATCCCATGAAGTTACCAGACGCACTTCTGTGATGGCTTCATTCCAGTAATAAAAAAGTATTCTTTTTCCAGTTCTTTGGCTGCTTCGCAGGGCATCGTAAAGAATAACTGGTTGGATTCCGGTTTTTGGGTAAAGTTGATTTCCGGGTATTTTTCCAATACAGCAACTATCTCTTTCGCTTTTTCGTTTGCATTACGGGCATTTTCATACCACACCTCTTTCTCAAGATAAGGCAAAGACTGGATGGAAAGGTACCGTTGTTTGGAAGCGAGTTGGGCAGACTGTTTCCGGAAGTAAGGGAGATTCTCCGCCAGTTCAGAATGGAAAGCAATCACTGCTTCGCCCATCATCATTCCGTTTTTAGTACCTCCAAAGCTTAGAATATCCACACCCGCATCTACAGTCAGTTCCCTCATAGAGCAATCCAGATACACACAGGCATTGGCCAGCCGGGCACCGTCCATATGCAGGTACATACCGTATTCGTGCACCAGATCAGCAATTGCTTTAACCTCCTCAACAGTATAAACCGTACCTAATTCGGATACCTGGGAAATATACACCGCTTTCGGTTGCGGATGATGACATACACCAAAGTTATGCAAATGAGGCCGGATCAGTTCCGGAGTCAGTTTACCATCAGGAGTATCCACAGGTGTAACGGTACATCCCGTCATACGGGCCGGTGCACCGCACTCGTCCACATAAATATGGGCAGTCGAAGCGTAAATAATACTGTGAAACGAACTGGTCAGTGCCTGCAAAGCTACTGAATTAGCCCCCGTACCATTAAAAACAAAAAAATGATTATCCGCATGATGTCCGTTGATTTATTGAACATTATATGAATGTTTTAA
>JAJPZM010000034.1 GCA_021204335.1 Parabacteroides sp.
CCGAAATAAACAATAGCTAAAGGGGCTATCCACTTTTTGGACAGTCCCTTTTTTGATATCTCCCTGCTTGGGATATTTAGCACAAACGATTCGTCTTATTTGTAAACTTCAAACTCACAAATGCGGGTATTCGGATATCCGGTCTTTTGTGTAGGCTGAGTAACCAGCAGGCGCAGATAGCGTGCCGATCCCGGTGTTGTAAGCAAACTGACTGCCTCGTTTTTGTGATTGCCTTCCAGCACGCTCAATGTCTTCCAATCTTCGTTCGGGTTGTTTCTGCCCTAAAGGAAACAGGTTGCGGTGATAAAGGAACGATCTTCATTTCCGGCACTGATTACTTTCCATCCGCTTATCGACTGAGTTGCACCCAGGTCGAAATCAACATAACTCGGAATACCGGCGATATCACACCATTTTGTTTCAGGATCGCCGTCGAGCATCATCTCGGGTGTTTCCCTTTCGTTTATAAAACCGGAGCTGCCTATGACTTTGGCATTCTTCATCAGGTTTTCCCTCACGGCTTCTTTCGCTGCTTCCCGCGGACGGATCGCCGAACGGAACAGTTCGGAAGCGGCAGTCACCTGCTTGTTGTCCTCTTTGGCTGCTGTTACGGCAAACAATACGATATTCTTGTTGTCAGGCAAAATCAGGCTGGTAGCGCCTTTAGGAATATCCATACCGAACTTGAACATATAAGTATATTCGTAAGCCCGGTCGCCGTCCGAAGAATGGCGGTGGGTTCCTACATAAGCGATGTCGGCATCCTTCAGGAAGCCTTCGGTATGTCCCAGATGTCCCCATTGACCGATAAAGCCGGCGTATTCGGGTACTGTAATCTCCTGTTCCGATTTACCCAGGCGGAATGTTCCGGTGCAATCGCCGTCCGTAGAAGCAGCCAGGAAATAAATACGGTTGTAATTGTTTCCGGCAGGCAACAGGATGGTGTCGCCCTGGCAAGCCAGACCGTTGAAAGAGTCTTTGTCGCCCAACTCGAAGGAGATGTTATCGGCGTGGATGGTTTGCGGCAGCAACTCGGCGGCATACGAATAACCTGAACTAAAGTTTGCTTCCCTGCGGAATTCATTCCAGCTCACGCACTTCTTGTTGAATTGTAATGGCAGGTGAGCCAGTTGCATTTCTCTGGCAGGATTGCCGGACGGTTTAAGTTTTACCTTGAACGTCTTGATAGAGTATGGCTTGATAGAAACCTGCAATTTGTTACCGTCGAACAGGGCTTTACCGATTGTTTTCTCTGTCCCGTCTGCCTCGCTGGCACTCTGGATAGCGCCGGCAAAGCTGATTTCGGCAGTCTGTTCCTTCTCGCCGCTGGTTTCGTAGACGCGGATTACCAGTTCATCCGAAGATTCAGCCTTCTTCAAGGTCTTAACCACTACGCTGTTGTTGTCGGAGCTGGCAAATGTAAACGATTTACCCAGTTGACCGGCATGCTTGTCTGCTACGAAAGCAGTCAGCGGTTGGTTCAACTCGTCAGCTCTCAGCACTGTTTTCGATTTGTCCAATGCGCCGGAGTGGGGCAACAGGCTATACGTAAAGCGGTGGAAGCCAAAATCCTGATGATCCTGATAAGAGTAGTTATTCTTTGTCTGCGGTGTATGGAGCAGCGTCAGACGGATTGTATTGTCATTCGGCTTATCCCATCCGTATTTGCTGTCGTTGAGCACGGAGACGCCATAGCTGTTTCCTTTGTCAGTCAGGTCTGCCCAGTATTGAGCATACACTTCGTAGGCGGTGATCGTGTTGTTGCCACGCTTTACACTACCAATACCCAGGTCGTAGGTGGCTTCCGGGTTGGATACGCTCAAGGGGAATTCGGCTTTCAGCAAGGAGTTGGTCGACTGCCAGTCTACTTCGTTATAGAAGTCGATACGGTCGGCACGAGGGCCTTCGAACAAGCGGATATACTGTTTGAATACAGACTCGCCATGGCGTTTTTCCACGCAAAGGGCTTTTCTCAACTCTCCGTTCTCCACCAATGAGATCTTTACGTTATCGGTGATGGAAACCGGTTCGCGGTCGACAGTCTCCTTGATGATTTCCCAGGCAGGCCATTCGTACGATTGGTTTTCCGTAAAGAGAGCCAGGCGGATGGCTTTTCCCTCTTTCACCAGTTCCTTATTATTCTTCTTGTCGAGAAGGGAGACGATATCGCCGTTCTTATCGAGCGTAATCTTATACAAAGAGTTTTCCAGCGTGTTAACACCGGCCGACTGCATGGCGGAAGCAGCTGAACCACCTTCGCGGACATCATAAACCACATAACCAGTAGCCGGAACCGTAGCCGAGATCAAGACATGCGCCTTGCCATTCTCGTATGAGAGCAGTTGGGCTGCAACTTTTTTACCCTGTTCGTCATATACCGTAACGCCTTTGGGGGCTTTAGGCATATCCAGAATAACTTCTGCCAGGTCGGTTACCGGGAAAGCATGTGCATTATACAGGATTACGGGAGTACCTTTTACCCTTGTGTCCAACTGGCCGGCAATGCCGTTTATAGACGAAGTCAATACGCCGGCAAACTGCTTTAAGGCGATCAGTTCGTCGTTCCAGGAGAATTCGTATGCCCGCGGGATACTGGTTCCTGTCAGGTCGTCGTGGAACTGGTGGACGATGAAGCGGCGCCAGGCCTCGGTCAGCGTGCTTAACGGATAAGCGTTCGTTCCCAGCCAGTCGGCGGCAACGGCAGCATTTTCAGCGGCATTGGCAAGCACTTCATTCTGGCGGTTGTAGGCTTTCATGGCGGCTTCCGAAGTATAACAGCCGGTACCATGCACGTCCATCAACAATTCACCGTTATAGACCGGAAGTTCGGGATGGTTTTTAAAAGGCATAAAGTCTTTGAATAGCTGGTCGCTGGTAGCACTGATCACTTCGACAGGGCCGTCTCCTTTGATGCCTTTTTCCACCGAACGGACAGAAGCCAGGTTAGGCGAACCGCCCGTATCGCCTGTTCCATAATAGCGATATACGATGTTAAGCGGGTCACGCTGGCTCAATTCCAGCAGATATTTGCTTTCGGAAAGATCCTCATCTTTCCATCTTCTGCCATAATCATAGCCATGCGCCAGCATGATGGACGAACCGTCGATGCCTTGCCACAGTCCGATCAGGAAGGGGTGCTTGCTATCTCCAAAGAAAGGATTATGACGCCAGTCGAGCTTCTGCGAAGAAAAACCGATCAGTCCGCAATGGCTGGCAATGGTCGGCAATGTCCATCCGAAGCTGAAACAGTCCGGCAGGAATATATCCGTACTTTCCACTCCGAACTCTTTACGGTAGTATTCCTGCCCGAGCGTAATATTACGGATAAACGATTCGGGAGAAGGGATCAACGCATCGGTCGCATCCCAACTGCTGCCGGAGATATGCCAGCGCCCGTTCTTTATGTATTCCTTCATCTCCTCGTACTGGGCGGGGTAATATTCCTTCATCCAGGCATATTTAACTTCACCCTCGAAGTTGAACACATAGTTGGGATAGCGTTTCAGCAGGAATAAATTCTGGTTTAACGTATTCCATACGTACTCGTTGATAGTTGTCTGGATATCCCAATTCCATTGGGTATCCAGGTGGGCATCGGCCACCATATAGGCCTTTGCCTTTTTCTCTTGCTTGTCTGTTTGGGCGAACAAGGAATTTCCGCCCGATAGGATTGCGAGCGAAAGGATAGCGATTCGTAATTTCATTTGTCTAAAAAATTAAGTCTACAAATATATTACGAATTATTTAATATGATTATCCGCATGATGTCCGTTGATTTATTGAAC
>JAJPZM010000407.1 GCA_021204335.1 Parabacteroides sp.
ACGACAAGCCCTAACCAACTTTGTTAACCTTAAATCTAATACTATTATGAAAAAATCACGATGCAAGTATACGGGTCTTTTCATAAGTAGCAATAGTTAAAATGCTAAATAGTGTTGTCTAACATATAAGAAACACTAATATATTTCGGTTTAAATATTATCAGTTTTATTCTGTGTCATCAGACTGACTACAATAATTGCGATAACAGAAAGCGGAAGCGCAAATAAAATAGGATCGATGGCAAACCAGGGATATACATTTATCAGCACGTCCTACCCGGTAATCATCTTGCATAAACCCACCGGAGCGGCTTCGGCCTTATGCAGGAACAGCATGGCGAACAAACTGGCCAACGCGCCGGTCCAAAGGCTTGCCAAGGCACCTTGCTTCGTCACCTTTTTCCAATACAGCGAACAAAAATAAGCCGGAAGGAACGTGGCGGCACAGATACCCATAAACAAGGCAGTCCCGCGGGCAATAATACTGGCACTCAATGTATAGCAGATGATATAACTTACCAGAATAGAGAAAAGGACACCGATTCGCACGCCCATCGTCGAATTGGCATTCTTCTTGCGGGCCAGGTTGGGGAAAGCATCCGCGCCGAATGCCGCACCCATCGTGTGGAACTGTGCGCTCAGCGTTGACATACTGGCAGATAAGATACACAGCATAAATACTGCGCCAAACCATTCCGGCATAGCCCGGTTGATGAATAACGGCATAATCTTATCCATATCTTTTACCGCTTCCGAAGCGACAACCCCTTCCGTTTTCAAAAAGAAAAGATTCGATAACGTTCCCACATGGTAAATAGCTCCTACGGTAACAATAAGGAACACACAACCGATCAGAACGCCCCGGTTTAACTGCTTGGTGCTCTCCACCATCATAAAACGCACCACCAACTGAGGTTGTGCCAGGCAGCCGATACCCACGCCCAGGATAAGTGAGGAAACCAATGTGTACCATTGCGGAGAACCAGTAACCGGCATAGCCGTCCAGCCCTGATGTCCCAGCTCCTTAAAACGGTCGGGCACGAGCGGCGCTATTTCCGACAACTTCCGGTTGCCTTCGATAAATCCCATATCCATTATATGATAGACCAGAACAGCAGGAACAGCATGCAGGCAAACATGATAACAGCCTGTAAAGCATCCGTGTACAGCACGCCCTTGATACCGCCCGTAATAACGTATGCCGCAACGATCAGCGTGAAGATAAGCAAAGCCAGATGCAGGTCGATATGGAACATCTGTTCGATAAAGACAGCGCCCCCTTTCATCACCACAGCTGCATACATCGGCATACCTATGAAGATAATCGTTGCAATGAATATCTGGATGCTGCGCGATTTATAATGCAGTCCCAGCAGTTGCGGAAAGGTTCGGGCATTATGTTCTTCGCCCAGCTTGCGCGTCCGCCTTCCAAAGAAGATGAATGCAACGACAACTCCCATAAACATATTCAGCAGGCATAGCCACTGGATACCCATACCGAACGTGGCCGCCACACCGCCGAAACCGACGATAGCCGAAGCCGAAATAAACGTAGCTCCATATGACAGAGCCATAATAATGGGGTTTACTTTCCGTCCCCCTAACAGATAATCGCTGGCATTCTTTGTCTGTCTGTATCCGATATATCCCAACCAGGCGATAATGAACATGTAGATTATAACGATAATACCTAAAGTAAGCGTACTCATTTCTCCGATTGTTTAGGGTTATCACTCTCTTTATCTCCTTTATTCCAATTGGCAATACCGAACCATAAAGAAAAAATTAAACACGCAAAGGCTAACAAGTAAGCTAACCAGATGCCAGGGTCATCTATTCCAAACATTTGTTATTTGTTTTTATAATTTCATTAAGTCGCTTTCGCAGATATATTCCAGGCTCTGGCGACGGATTACTTCGCGGGCAACTTCGCGGTTGTTGGTGCGAAGTATCAGTATCGATTTCTCATTCAGAGAGAAGCAATACATGTATTCGATGGTCAGACCGGCTTTTGTGAAGTGGCTCAACGTTTCGGCGAAGCTTCCGGCACAAGAGTTTGTGACAATAGCCAGCACGTCTGTCAGGTTCGCACTCACATTGCTGTTCTTTAATATCTTATATGCTTTTTGAGGATCGCTTACGATAATACGCAAAATACCGTATTCAGAGGTATCCGCGATGGTCGCAGCAATGATCCGTATCTTTTCTTCAGCAAGCAGAGCCAGGATTTCACTAAGCTTTCCATACTTATTCTCCAGGAAAATAGAAATTTGATTTACTGTCATAGCTGTATGTATTTATTGTTGAATAATCGTGATTAAGAGAATTTACGCAAGTCTTTTACTCTCACTGCTTTCCCATCCTGAACAGGCAGCGATCCTTTGGCTACCAGCTTCAACCGCGGAGTAAGCAGTAATTCGTCTTTCAGTTGTCGTGTAATGTCTTTCGCCAGACGTTGCAGCACGCTGTAATCGTCGGTGAACAGGTCGCTCAATTCAACTTCGATCAGCATTTCGTCGCTGTTGTTGACTGTCTCTACGGTGATCAGGTAGTTGCTGCCCAGTTCCTTGAACTGCATCAATATCTTTTCGATCTGGATCGGGAAGAGGTTAACACCTTTCAGGATCAGCATATCGTCGCTGCGGCCTTTGAAACGTGCCAAGCGCTTGTGGGTTCTTCCACAGGGACATTCGCCCGGAATGACGCAGGTGAGGTCGCGGGTACGATAACGTATAAGGGGCATGGCTTCGCGGTTGATGGTGGTAAGCACCAGTTCGCCTACTTCGCCATCCGGTACGGGCTGCAGGGTTTGCGGGTCTACTATTTCAACGATTGTATAGTCTTCCCAGATGTGCAGGCCGTTTTGTTCCGTACATTCGAAAGCGACTCCGGGACCGTTCATTTCAGACATACCGAAGCAGTTGTAGGCTTTCACACCCAACAGTTGCTCGATGCGTTTGCGTTGTTCCTCCGAGTGGGGTTCAGCACCGATACAAACCGTATGTAATTTGGTATCTTTACGCGGATCGAGTCCCATTTCATACATTACTTCTGCTAAGCGGGTGGCATAACTTGGAATGATATGTAAACAAGTTGTTCCGAAGTCCGTAATGAATTTGATCTGGCGTTTGGAGTTGCCGGCAGCTGCAGGAACAGTTAATGCACCCAGTCTTTCGGCTCCGTACTGGAAACCTAAACCGCCGGTAAACATTCCATAACCGGAAGTATTCTGGAAAACATCGGTATCACGTAATCCCACCATGTACATGCATCGTGCCACCTGGTTTGCCCACTGGTCCAAATCTTTTGCTGAGTGCAGAACCACTGTCGGGTTTCCTGTCGTCCCGCTGGATGAATGGATACGGACGCAATCCTTAAGAGGTATGGCAGCCATACCAAAAGGATAATTGCTACGCAGATCGTCTTTGGTCGTGAAAGGAATTTTCTGCAAGTCTTCCAATGATTGAATACTATCGGCTGTAATGCCGTTATCTTTGAATACTTTTTCGTAGAACGGGGAGTGTCCGGCTAATTCTATTGTCTTTTTCAGTCGTTCCAGTTGTAACTTATTCAGTTCGTCACGACTCATCGTCTCAATATCTTTCTGCCAATACATCATAGCTTTTTCGTATTATATTGTGTTTAATTCATGAAATTAGACTGCAAATGTATCTTTTATTTGATTTAATGCAGTATTTTATATTAAAATTATAAGGGGATGCGAATTAATTCCCTATTTTCAACGTTTATAGAAAAATATATATAC
>JAJPZM010000095.1:0-1847 GCA_021204335.1 Parabacteroides sp.
CTTCAAATCCAGAATTTATAATAGGACATTATGCGGATAATCATTTAAATTAATTATTATAGATAAGTCTTTATATTCAATTAATTCATAAATAATCAGAAATTATCGATAATAAGAAAGAAACCTATTCATGCAGATAACTAAATAAAGCAACACATTCAATTACAAGACTTACATTTCAAAAAAATGCATTAGTTCTACACAGACTAATGCATTACAAACAATGAATATTAAAGTCTTATATATCATATATCACAAATATGGAGTAGATCAAATCTATTCTTCTCAAACAGGTAAACAAGGGCTTAAATTCTACCCGAATTCTACCTCATTCTATAACATTCTCTATTATTAACAATATAAATTTAATCGTATGCAAAACACATTGAAAGGTTGGCAGGTCGACAATACAGTGACCACCGACAACAAAGACGACAAAATTCTTTTACTCGAATCGGCCGGTTCTGTCGGTCTCGAACAAATCTACAAAGAGATGAAAGAGGAAGATACCGGGCTTCGGATGGAGACAATCGCACACGTAGTGTCACTCTTCCTGCGTGTCGTTATGCGTTTAATATTAAACGGTTACAGCGTAAACACCGGACTTTCCCGCGCTGTAGCGCAATTTGTAGGAGTGATAGATAAAGGGCAATGGAATCCGGCTACAAATTCCGTCTATGTATCGTTCACCCAAGACAAACTTATACGTGAAGCGATTGCAAAAACCGAAGTAAAAATACCCGGAGTAAAAGCAAACGTAATGTATATCCTTGAAGTGGAAGACCGTAAGACAGGCCTGAAAGACGGTACAGCCACCCCGGGACGTAACTTCTTCGTACGTGGTTCTCACCTGAAAGTAGTCGGCAACGACCCCGCCGTTGGCGTTACGCTAACCGATAGCGCAGGAAATGTAACCAAGTTGGTCGACGATGAAGTCAGCATCAACAAGCCTTCCGAACTTACCCTGTTGCTACCGACGGGTTTGAAAGACGATACATATACCCTAACGGTCTGCACACAATACAGTCAGAGCGCGCAATTGCTGAAAGAGCCCCGCAGCGTCAGCACTACCATCGTAGTAGGTAAACCCGGCGGCGGTGATGATGATGATGACAGACCAGTCATCGAATAGGCAACACCCCTTTGCCTTATCACGCAAAGACCCTTTGCACGGTAAGGCAAAGACCTTTTGCGTGAGCGGGCAAAGACTCTTTGCTTACAGATAAAACAATAATAGGGTAAACTAATTATTCATACTCATGGAACGAAATTTAGACTTAGGAGTAATGGCCGAATTATTATTCACGGAAATAATAATGATGTCATTTTTATGCCATGGCTGTCGCAGACGCCAACAGCAGGTGGAATAGCTTTTCTTACAGACTTGTCATTCTGCCAGATGTTGCAGATACTCCATTCGGGCAATCCTGTAAACGTCAATTTGAATGGCGGTTGGGCATATCTGCTTTACCTGCCTTTGCCGATGGCTATGGCTAATACATATGCGCTGGTGTTCCGGAAGATGCAAGGTCTTTCTCTATGCACTAGTTGTGCTGTGTTTGCCTAGCTAGTCGTCTGTATACAATACAAATGGAATGTTACTCATGATGCCATGATAGTAACCACCGGATTTTATCTGGCTTTGATGAGTAGTATTTGCCTGGCGGTTATCTCAGTATTGAGGTTTATAGAGAAGCCTCAGGAATATAGGGAGTCGATTTATGTTTCAGGAAGCTTTATCATGTTTCTGGTAGTAAGTGTATGGTGTATCGTGGAGCAGTTTAAAATCTAAATCAATATTATCATGTTAATACCTATAGTAATAATTATATCTATAATATTCATTT
>JAJPZM010000095.1:1857-3736 GCA_021204335.1 Parabacteroides sp.
GTAATAAAAGAGAAAGACTCTATAAGTACCTATGCAGAAATAACTTGTAGTGTAGGTATTTTCATCTCGTTCTTCCTGCCTTGGATAACATTTACAACAGTTGGCGGATATGGATCAGATGCATATACTCAGAGTCTTTCATGGTTTAATATAGCAACAGCAATGGGAGGAGGACACAATGGTCTACGCTTATTATCCATGGGTACAGGCGAAGTTGTAATCTTATGCCTACCGCTGATTATGGCCATAATCAATATACCTTTCTTGATTATAGGACGAGCACGTGGCTGGTCATTTTACACAGGTATCGCAACGTTCGCTTGGACAGCGCTATGCATATTTGGAAATAACGATGCTCCCGATATTACTATTCTTAGTTTCGGATTTGTCATCGGTACTTGTTGTGCTCTGAGCATTACAATATCCTCTTTGTTTACCATGCTAATTAATCCAAGACAACATTTAAGTTTTCTACTAGGACACCTTTCCATAGCTATATTTGGAGTGATTGCTTTTTTGTTTCTTGTATTACTTAAAGCAATTGGTATTGAGATGGATGCCCCTATGACTATCCTCACAAGCTTTAAAACAAATGTTTTTCCGCCGATATTTGTCATTATATGCCTGGTTACGGCTTTGATACTGACGTTGATTTGTGATTATTATTTGTTTAGGCATATCAATGGTCAGAAAAGAGAATATATCTCCAAAGGCGAACAACCAAGCAGAAATGAAGAAACTGATAACGAATGCACCGAAACAATCCTCGACCAACACTGGATATATTGTACCAAATGCGGCACTAAATGCAAGGATTACCTGAAGTTTTGTCCCCGCTGCGGATTTGCATTGCATCCCGAACGAGAAGAACCTTCGAGCGAATATTCCAGTTATGCCCCTTCCGTAAAAATGCCAGAACAACCGGAATACATACTTGACAAGGAAAAACCGAAAAGTGCAGATAACGCAATCCCTGTTATAGACAACCAACAACGGCCCTTAGTTACAAAGGCTGGTGGAGTCATCCATGTAGAAAACACTGTCCATCCAACCATGGAAAACATTTCGCGACCACCGGTGGTGGAGGAAAAGAAGCCGGCATCAATCCCGGAATCACCTTCAACTCCTGTATCATCCTCAATTCCGATCTCCAGTTCTCCGGCTAGCGGTAACAAGTGGGGAATGTGGGCTCTGATAGCCATTGGCGTCGTGTTGGTAGGGTTGATAGCGGCTTATCTGTTTTGGTACAAGCCGTATGCCACCGACCGGGATACCCCCCCGATATTATACGTTCACTAATCTGAACCTGCGTTCATCACAAATAGCAGACGTCGACCATAATCTCGTGAAACTGCTCCCCTACGGCACCGAGCTTATCACTTATTCCGTAGGCATCGACTGGGCTAGCGTAAAAGCAGATGGCCAAAAGGGATTTGTCGCTTCCAACCTGATTCTCTCAGCGAAGGATTTTGCCTTGTTGAATAGCGCTTGGGGCAACACAGATGCCAAAGAGTACATCAACACAGCCAAATGCCGGCTGGCAATCCTGGATTATTACAAACGTTTCAATCTGTCCGGTGGAACGGAGTGGCAAATCTATACCCGACGGAAAGAAGATAAAACTAACACCGTTTATTACCGAAGGTTCTACAACCCGAACAGCAAGTTTACCGACTTTATATTTATCGTAAAGAACAACCGAACAAATGAACGCGAACTGGTGATTTACTCCTTCGACGACGAAACGGAAGAACCGATTTTCCGTAAAGCCAGACGGCTTTATTCAAACGAAAGCGGCTACATCAAAAGCATGACTTATTCCCGAGGTTGGATAGACATCTTGCTGACAGACGGAGGATGGGTACAGATACAGATATCC
>JAJPZM010000186.1 GCA_021204335.1 Parabacteroides sp.
ACATTCATATGATGTTCAATAAATCAACGGACATCATGCGGATAATCATATAAAACAAAGCCCAATTGATATCAGGGTTACAAAACTCCTTCAGGACAAGCACAACGACGGTTCCGATATATCCCAGAAAGTCTGTCGTCACAATAAAGAAACCGACATTCCCGCGGATCTTGAAGCAAGCGATGAAACGGTCGAAAAAGATAGTCTGGAATGTCAGATAAGTGATATACAGGCACAAGCTTTGAATAAACAACCACGCAACAGGCGAAAGCCGGAACTGTTCCTGTCCGAAAGAGATGACCGCCATCAGCACCATCCCCGAAATGATCAGGATAAACAATACAGACAGTGCCTTCAAATTATCTTTCATAAAGACCATCAGACCGAATATTCCCAGGATAATCAATGTAACGATACTATCTATCTGGGCAAATAGCCATGGCGAGTAACTGGATACATCTATTATATTCACCAGAAAGTCTTCCTTTATATCACGCAAAACGACAATTGCTATATTAGCCACGAAAAGCATACTCAGGAAAGGCATATAGCTTTTGAAAGGCTCTCGCCATTGTCGCCCGTTTAGGGCTTCCCGTTCGGACTTCATGGCAATATCCTCTTGGGTCGGCTTGGGAAGCCTGTTTAGTGCCCAGCCTAGCAGGAGCAACAGGGGAAGTGCCACCGCACCGATTAGTGCAGGCATCCAAAACTCGCTTACATGCAGATGATTCATGACATACAATCCGGCCGACTTCGCTGTACCCGAACTGATCACCATGCTGACGCCCAACAGGCTTGCCAGGATATCCGTCACGCGGCGTCCTTCGATAAAACTGAAGATCACGCCCCACATACATCCCAAAGAAAGACCGCTGAGGAACATCGCAGCCACATTGAACGGTGTGGAAAGCAATCCAAAGAGGATCAACGACGCTTCTGCAAGTAAAACGGATGTCAGAATAAACTTGAACCGTTCTTCATGCTGCAGCTCGGAGATCAATTTAATACCGATAAACTTGGAGATCACGCAACCCAGAATCTGGGAGATCGTCACCACCACTTTATAATCCAGATCAAAGAACTCGGCATTCTCGAAAGAAGCGGCGGTAAAAGGTTTGCGAAGCGCATAGACCAACGAATAGGAGAATAAAGCGGCGCCTCCCGCCCAAAGAATAAAGAGGAAATCGGAAAAGCGCTTCCGGGTTGTTTCGTTTACCTGCAAGAAGTTATTCATAACATGCTGTCATTATTGTTTTCGGAGGCAAAAGTATCCCGGTGATGTTACAGGAATATTACTGAATGCATGAATGTATATTATTAATATATAGCCGAATATCAATAAAATATAAAGAAATATTTATGTAACATTCATGTAACGGAAACGCAACAGGCTGCCCGTTATTTTGCACATTATATAAAGAAGACATGACATGATGAACGACTTGCAGGAATTCCACAAACGAATTGAATATTTAAGAAGCAACGGTACGAAGATGAAGGAAATTGCCGATTGGGTGGGAATGGCTCCCAGCGTGTTGTCGTCGCTCTACACGACTGTTTTACCTGCCTTCTTCGATTCCGCCAAAACGATGCCGGAGGAGGAAGCGCTCGACCAGGCACTCTCACTGGTCAATAATGTATCCAAAAGGAAATTGCTTTCAGGCCTGGAAGATACGCTGAACCGGCTGGACGAACTGGAACCGACGGTTTTGCATCCCCAAAAAGGCATCCCTTTCATTGATTCGCTCAACGAAGAAATCGCCTTATCCGCCCGGAAGATATCCAACATCAGCGGACTGTATACCAGCTACAGTCTTTCGTCTTCATCCGACTGCCTAAAATGCGAACCTTATATAATCGCTTTATCCGAGAACAAAGATCATATCCGCATCGGGCGGCTTAATGCATACGACGAAGTGCAATGGGGTATCGGCGTCAACGGAGATCCGCAGAACTTTTACTGTATGTTCAGCGAAAGCCCGGTTCCTCCGCTGATATTGGTCACGCTCTACCTGCAAATACCCATGTTCAAGACTCCCCGGCAATTACGCGGCCTGTATCTGGGACTGGATTATAACCGGAACCCCGTTGCCCGCCGCATCCTCCTTATCAAAGAATCGGAAAGCGCCGACACCGAAGTGTTTCTGAGCATGAAAAGGGGGCTGATCGCCCGCAAAGACCTTACGCCCGAACAACAGTCCTACTACGATTACACCTGTCAGACTGGCGATTATATCAAGATGTGCACCGTCTCTTCCCTCCGTATGGATGAAAGCGACCTGGTAAAAGAGAAGAAGATGCTCGCTTTATAGCAGGCATCTTCTTCTCCTTATTATAACCAATATTTACCAAATGCCTTATTCCGGAGTTATTCTTTCTGGAATTTGCGGCTTACTTTAATCAGGTTTGCCGTAAAGGATATGATATTCTGCGCTTCCTGTACCATATTCAGATAGACCATGCTGACCTTGGTACTTCCGCTCTGTCCCTGGATACGTTTCAGTTCTCCTTTCTTCAAGGCGGTAAGCTGGTTGGTCAAAGTGACGGATTCGGCAACGACATCGTCGAGACGGTGATAATCGTTCGTCGCAATCATCGTTGCACAACGTTTCAGATAAGCGACAATACTTTCCGTCATCTGGCCGAAGTCTTCTTTCTGGATGTCGTTGAGCGGGCTGAAGTTATTATCCACATGCTCCTTGCTTGGTTCTGCCAGACGGCGGATGCTGAATACGATCTCGCTGGCAAAGTCGTTGCCCTGATAATAATACAATCCTTTCTCTACGGCTATATCATGTTCCAGATGCGTCACGCCGAGGGTTCCGACGCGCTTCACCTGTTTTAGATGGATTTTCATTTCCTCTACCGCGCTCAGCACTTTACGCAACTCGCGCAGGTTCTCGTTCATAAACCCATGAACCGACTTATCCAGCATATCGACAGTAAACAGCAGGACGGATTGCAATTCCTCGCGGCTATGTTCGCGGAACAGGGAAAGAGCCTCATGTCCGTCAGTCGTGTCACGCAGTTTGGCAACTGTGGTATTGACTTCTTCCTTCAAGGCTTCTTTTTTCATCTTTTTCTTGTAAGTGATCTGGCTATGGATCAGCATATAGACAGCCAGGCCTACCATCGCAGCCATCGCGGCAATTCCACCGAAATGGATCACCAGGGCAACCAGGAAACAGATCGTAAAAGCAGCCCCTGCCGTAATAAACCAGCCGCCGATAACCGACAGCACGCCGGTAATACGGTAAACGGCACTTTCGCGTCCCCAGGCACGGTCGGCGAGCGAACTACCCATCGCCACCATAAATGCCACATAAGTGGTAGACAACGGCAACTTCAATGAGGCACCGACAGCAATCAACAGACCGGACAGTACGACATTGACCGAAGCGCGTACCAAATCGAAGCTGGCCTTGTTTTCCAGAATTATTTCATCGTTGTTGAAGCGGCTATCTATCCAATCTTTCACGCGCGGAGGAACGACGCTCAGCAAAGTGCTGGCGGTATTATTGCAGGTTCTCACCAGTACGCGGGCAACCGGCGAAGTGCCGAAGTTTTCATTTCCTTCTGTCTGGCGCGACAGGTCGAGTGAAGTCTTGACTACGTTTTGTGCCTTTTTAGAGGTAGCAAGTGCGATCACCATCACCAATCCCGAACCGACCAGGAAATACCAGGGTGTCCGGGCAGGCTCCAGCAGGGAAGACATCAGGAACGTATCGGTCGTCGTCGTTCCGCCCTGTGCCATCAGATCCATATATGAAGAATAGCCGGCCAGGGGAACGCCGATGAAGTTCACCAGGTCGTTGCCGGCAAAGGCCAATGCCAGGGCAAATGTACCCATCAGCACAACCACCTTAAATACATTCACTTTCAGCCAGTGAAGAATTTGCATCAGGACGGTGAAACCGATAAAGGCTCCCCAAACGATCCGGTCGGTATGTCCGTATATCAAATCTTTCAGCTCACCCGTCATAAAAGAACTTTCCTTCACTCCTTTTATCAGCATAAAATATAAAATGGAAGTCGCAGCCAGTCCGCCGAACAATGCGATGAAATATTTCGTATGCTTCTTATAATTAAAGGTAAAGATCAGGCGGGAAATATACTGCACGACCGATCCGAAGAAGAAAGCGATCGCAACGGAAAGGAAGATAGCCAGGATCACCGTAAACGCCTTGTCCGTATTCAACAAATCTCCCAACTGCATGGCGCCGTCGGAATTGGATATTTTAATCAGGACCAGTGCCACCGTTCCGCCCAACAACTCAAACACAAGGGGAACAGTCGTGGACGTCGGCATTCCCAACGAGTTAAATACATCCAACAAAACCACATCCGTAAGCATCACAGCAAACAGGATGCACATGATTTCGGAGAAATAGAAGTGCTGCGGTTGATAAATCCCATGCCGGGCAATATCCATCATGCCGTTTGACAAAGACGCCCCGACAAAAATACCGATAGCGGCAATTACCATAATTACTTTGAAAGAAGCGGCTCGCGGGCCGATCGCCGAATTCAGGAAATTCACAGCGTCGTTGCTGACTCCCACCGACAGATCGAATATCGCCAGCACAAAAAGGAAGATGACAAGAAATAGATAAAATGTTTCCATAATTGATTGTTATGTATCCGGTTACAAAGGTCTGAAACAAATATTTCACGCATATCACACCGATGTTACAAACGTGTTACATCGGTTGGAACTGCCTTAAATTATGGCCGGACGAAAAATAAGAGTATTTGACTAAGGGTTTTTTCAATAAATAACGACTATATTAGTGTCTTGTTAACGTTCAATCATTGAGATACCGGAAAGAGGATATTATACAATGGGTCTACGAAATGGCACTTACCGACTCGCAGACAGCACTTAAATCGTTATACTTAGCCTATTTTCAAAGGCTTATGCGGTTTAGTCGGATTTATGTTGCCTCAACCGTAGAGGCGGAAGAAATCGTATCGGATACTTTTCTGGCTGTCTGGAATAACCGGAAAGCGTTATTAAAAATAAGCAACTTCGATTCGTACATTTATACTATTACTCGCCATAAAGCGATCAGCTATTACCGTTCCACCCATATAGAAGAAATAGAGTCGAACGAAAATGCCATCAACCTTTTCATCCAGACAGAGACAACACCCGAAGACGATTTAATTTCCAAGGAAAGAATCTCCCAACTCAACCAGGCAATCGATGCCCTGCCTGCAAAATGCAAGATAGCGTTCAAGCTGGTACGCGAAGACAAGCTCAAATATAAAGAAGTTGCCGCCATACTGGATATTTCCGTAAAAACGCTGGAAGCTCACCTCGCGAATGCGATTAAGAAACTACGCGAAACGCTCGTTTCAGAACAATGAACCCGGAGGTTGTTTAAAGTCCGTCCATCTCCGAATTCGAAACTTTTGTTTGCGAATGACGCATATTCCGAAACTGTCATTCCTGGGGATAACTTCCTGTATCATACAAAGAACCAACCGTTTTAATATAAGGTGAATTTTGTCTGTCGATTCAAACGAAAAGATTGCTTAGCGAAACAAATAATACTGTCAAATGACTTACATTTGTTATAGAAAACTATTGGGAAATAGGGGGGGGGTTGGTTAAGTAAGAGAGGGAAACGGCTGGAGTTAATCCAGACTTTCCTTTTCATTGTTTTTGTATCTTCTCAACCATCTATCCATTCATTTTGTTATTGACTACATAAAACGCCATTAAACTAAAAAATTACGAGTAATGAGAAGATGTACCTTTATTTTATTAGCAGCTTTGTCGGCTATGTCGATAAGTGCCGCGCCTGTCGATGTGGGACAAGCCCGTTCTATCGCTCTCAGTTTCCTTAAAAACAATTATCCGCAAACGCGTGCTTCTTCGCAACCCGGATTGACTCTGGTTTGGTCGGATGCCGGGATTGATACCAAGTCTGCAGGTTCCGGGCAGGATGCGACTTTCTATGTGTTCAATCTCACTGATGCCGACGGTTTCGTAGTCGTCTCGGGAGACGATGACGTATATCCTATTCTGGGTTACGGAACACAATATTCTTTCCAAAAAGATCCTATGCCGGCCAATCTGCGGGGGTGGTTCGAAAGTTATCAACGCCAGATCAACAGGGTACGTGAAACTAAACCTCTTGTTTCCGAAGATGTAACGGATGCCTGGCGGCAACTCCGGCAGGATACGATGCAGCTGAAGGCGGGCGGTGTGCTGCTTACCACCGTCTTGTGGGATCAGATGACACCTTACAACGACCTCTGCCCGGTGGTGAACAACCAGCGTACGCCGACCGGCTGTGTGGCTACCTCTACCGCCATAGCCATGCAATACCATAAATGGCCGGATGTGGGACAGGGTAGCCGTTCTTATACCTCACAGACTTACGGCCTAACGCTTTCCGCCACCTTCGATACGCCCTATCAATGAAATGATATGCCGTCCACCTACACCGCCGGACAATACACGACAGCTCAGGCTCAAAACGTTGCCACGCTGATGTACGACTGCGGTGTTTTCTCCGAAATGAATTACGCCCCCGGCAATAGCGGCGCCCTGACGCTGACTGCCGCCCAGGGCCTGGTTAATTATATGAAGTACGACAAATCGCTCCACGTGCTGCAACGCGACAATTACCAGACGGCCGAATGGGAATCCATCATCAAAGGAGAACTGGACGACAGCCGCCCCGTCGTTTATGGTGGCGAGAATGACCAGAAAGAAGGCCACCAGTTTATCATCGACGGCTACAACGATGCCGATTATTACCATGTGAACTGGGGATGGAGCGGGCTGGCCAATGGTTATTACCTTTTGTCCGTACTTGAACCCGAAGTGCAGGGCACCGGTGGCAACAGCGGCGGCGGTTTCTCCCTCGGCCAGGATGCCATTATCAGCATGAAGAAGCCGGTGGAAGGTTCTACCTACCAGGATATATTGGCCTTTTTCTACGGAGAAGAAGATGGAACGGTCTTCAACGGCTTGGTTGCAACAACCGACCAGTTTCAGCAGAATCAGACTTTCGGTGTGCAATATGGCTATGTAGGCAATATGAGTATCCGCAATTTCTCTGGCAGTCTGGCCGTTGCCCTTGTCGACAAAGACGGCAATACAAAAGAGTTCATTTCAGACGAACAGCCGGTCAGCATCGAAATAGAGCGCGGCGTAGGGCAGGAAGTGCCTTGTACGATTACCCAACCGATGGTTCCCGGCGACCGTATCCGCCTGCTTTACAAGAGCAGCGATGCCGCCGACTGGCAATGGGTAAGAGGTGGTAGTGACACCACCGGTGAGATACTGGTAGATGGCGATGCTACCTCTACGGAAGATATTGCAAACAGTACGGATGTATCCGTTTCTTTTGATGCTGCCGGGACAGCTTATATTACTTCCCCTGCTTCCCTGAAGGAAATCCAGCTATACGATGTAAACGGCCGCTTGCTGAAGAAACAACCGGTGGCAAATACGGCCTTCACCCTTTCCTACAGCGAATATCCCGCAGGCATTTACTTTGTGGAAGTGGTTACAACCAAAGGAAGAAGCAATCATAAGCTGATTCGTAAATGATACGACGCCTGTATGTCGTTACTGTTTCTTTTTCAGTTTGACTTCATACAGGTCGCTTCGTCGGTCTTTCAAATTGCGGACGCTACCGTAGGTATGCAGTTCGTTTAATAAGTTGAGGTCTACATCCGATACGAGGATCATCTCGGTATTGGGCGTGGCCTCAGCTCGTTTTCCGTCGGTCGGGAAAGCGAAGTCGCAAGGGGTGAAAACCCCCGACTGGGTATACTGTATATCCATATTATGCACACGTGGCAGGTTGCCGACGCTGCCGGCTATCACTACAAAGCATTCGTTCTCGATGGCTCGTACCTGTGCGCAGACCCTCACCCGCGAATAGGCATTCTGCGTATCGGTCAGGAAAGGAACGAAAAGGATCTGCATTCCCTGGTCTGCCATAATGCGCGAAAGTTCGGGGAACTCTACGTCGTAGCAGATAAGGATACCGATCTTGGCGCAATCCGTCTCGAAGGTCTGTACTGTCTTGCCACCTGACAGTCCCCAGCTCTTGATCTCGTCTGGAGTGACGTGTATCTTTTCGTACGCATCGAAGCTGCCGTCGCGGCGGCAAAGGTAGCCTACGTTGTAGAGCGATCCGTCTTCTTTGATCAGTGGCATGCTTCCGGTGATGATGTTGATGTTATATCTGATTGCCAGGTTGACGAAGCGATCGCGTATTTTGTCGGTGTATTGTGCCAGTTCACGTATGGCCTGCGATTCTCCCAGGTGGTTGAAGTCGGCCATCAGAGGGGCGTTGAAGTATTCGGGGAAAAGGATAAAGTCGCTCTTATAATCGGAGACGGCATCCACGAAGAATTCGATCTGTTCGAATACGTCGTCCAGGCTTTTGTAGGAGCGCATCTGCCACTGCACCAGTCCCACGCGGACGGTCGTTTTCTTATCGAGATAATCCTGTGTCGGCGCCGAGTAATAGATATTGTCCCATTGCAGCAGGGTGGCACAATGTTTCGATTCTTCGTCATTGGGCAAGTAGTTCATAATCACTTTCCGCACGTGGAAGTCGTTACTTAGCTGGAAGGTCAGCACCGGGTCGTAAATCTCCCGCGAACGTACTTTCTCGATATATTCTTTCGGCCGCAACGTGTCGGCATATTTATGATAATTGGGGATTCTGCCGCCGAACATGATAGCTTTCAGGTTCAGTTTCTCGCAGAGTTCCTTGCGGTATTCGTACATACGGCGTGCCAGACGCAGTCCGCGGTAGTCGGGATGGATAAAGACCTCTATGCCATACAGGATATTCCCATTCGGATTGTGGGTACAGAAGGTTTCGTTGCCGGTCACTTTGGCGTAGGTATGGTCGCCCTTTACCATATTATAACCTACGATGATCGAGAGGGCGCAGTCAACGATTTTGTCGTCCACCACGGTTACGATCTGTCCTTCGGGAAAGATTTGTATTAGTTTCTTTATCTGGGCATGTGTCCAGAACACATCGGAACCGTCGGTATAAACCCTTGTAAAAGACTGGGATAATTGTTTATAGTCCGCCAACTGCAGCGGGCGGACTTCTACTTTATTGATCTTAATAATAGGATCCATGATCGTTTGCTTTAGAACGCCCAAAATTATAAACAATATGCAGGGAAATTAGGTTTATCCGTTTGAAAAGATCAAAGTAATTTATTCTGTTCCTTTGTTTCTATCATAAAATAGAAACAGGCTGAAATGTTTTATTAATTACAATTCGGCCTGCCTTCGACCATCTCGTGGACATCAACGAGATGGTTTTTACTTCTTCAGCAACGGCCAATTCGGATCTTCGATATGTTCGCGAAACATGATTTTTTCAGTTCGGCTACCTTTTCAGGATATTTATCCAACAGATTATACTTTTCCGAAGGGTCGGCTGCCAGGTTATAAAGTTCGTAATATGGTTTGTCGCCACGGATATTCATGTGAACCAGCTTCCATGAACCTTGGCGTACAGCTTGACGGCCGTTCATTTCCTGGAATTCGAAATACAGGAACTCGTGTTCTTTCTGTCCCTTGCGGTTTTGCAGTAGCGGCAACATGCTTACGCCGTCCATTTCTTTCTGTTTCGCTTTCGGGTTGATGATTTCTTCGAATGTAGGCAATACATCCCAGAACGAACACATGAAATTGGTTTCCGTACCCGGTTGAACATGTCCCGGCCATGAAATAATCATCGGCACGCGGATACCACCTTCATACAGATCGCGTTTGTAACCGCGGTAGATGCCATTGCTATTGAAGAAGTCGGGATCGGCTCCACCTTCCATGTGAGGACCGTTGTCGCTGGCAAAGATAATGATCGTGTTATCGTATAAACCTTTGTCTTTCAGTTTCTGGATGATCTGACCTACATAAACGTCGAGGCGATAAATCATTGCAGCAAATGTAGCATGCGGATAAAGTTGCGTGCAGTAACCACCTTTTCGGAAACCCGGGTTACCCGGCTCAGTTCCTTTATAGGCTTTTTCCGGATACATGCCGCGGAATTTCTTGATGATGCTGTCCTCGGGAACGATCAATTCGGCATGCGGCAGGATAGTGGGATACCATAGAAAGAAAGGTTCATCTTTTTCATATTATCCAGGTAATCGAGCGCTTTCGAGTGGATCAAATCCTGTGAATAAGTACCTTTTCCATATTCAACTTCCAGCACATTGTCTTTCAGTTCGACACGTTGGTCGTTATCCCAAAGATGATCGGGGTAATAACTGTGTGCCAGCAATTGGCAGTTATATCCGAAGAATGTTTCGCATCCTTGGTTCTTGGGATCGCCCGTAGTGCCGATATATCCCAATCCCCATTTACCAAAGGCGGAGGTTTTGTAACCGGCATCCTGCATGACATGGAAGATAGTACGTGCATCTGCCGGCAAAGGGAATTGTCCTTCGGGGTCGAGTTCTTTATTTCCGCGAATGGCAGTGTGTCCGCTGTGCGTACCGGTCAGCAAGCAGGAGCGGGAAGGAGCACTGACGGTAGTTCCCGAGTAACATTGCGTAAAACGCATACCGTTCTGCGCTAGTTGGTCGATGTTGGGAGTGTCGAACTTCTCCTGTCCGTAGCAGCTCAAATCACCGTATCCCAAGTCGTCTGCCAAAATAAATACTACGTTAGGTTTTTTGTCTTTGTTTTTTTGCGCCTGCACAAAAGGAACAGCCAGCATAAAGCCGGAAGCGAGTAAAAGAGTTTTTTTCATGATTCTAAGAGATTTCTTGTATGCCGGCAAAGTTATGTTTTTTATTTAAAATTTATACCTTTGTGCGGTTCAAAATATAAATGATAAAAGAATAATGTCGTGGCAAAGATAGTAGAAACCCCCTTGATGAAACAGTATTTCGATATTAAAGCGAAACATCCGGATGCTGTACTTCTGTTCCGTGTTGGAGACTTTTACGAAATGTATGGCGAGGATGCTGTAATAGGTGCCGAAATACTGGGAATCGTACAGACTAAGAAAGCCAACGGTCCGGGGCAATTTATCGAAATGGCGGGATTTCCGCATCATGCGCTCGACACTTATCTCCCTAAACTGGTACGTGCCGGCAAACGCGTAGCCATCTGCGACCAGCTGGAAGATCCGAAGATGACCAAGAAGCTGGTGAAACGCGGTGTTACCGAGTTGGTTACTCCGGGTGTCTCTATCAACGATAATATTCTGAACCATAAAGAAAATAATTTCCTTGCCGCCGTTCATTTCGGGAAAGAGGTATGCGGTATCGCTTTGCTGGATATTTCGACCGGCGAGTTTCTCACCGCCGAAGGTACGGCCGACTATATCGACAAATTGCTCAACAACTTCTCACCGAAGGAAGTACTGGTAGAACGCGGCAATCGCAAACGTTTCGAGGAATTGTTCGGCCCCCGTTTCTTTACCTTCGAGATGGACGACTGGGTGTTTTCCGACGAAGCTGCCAACGACCGCCTGCTGAAACATTTTGAAACGAAGAATCTGAAAAGTTTCGGCGTGCAACATCTGAAACTGGGTATTGTCGCCTCGGGAGCCATCCTTTATTATCTCGACCAGACGGAACATAAATATATTTCTCATATCACCAGCCTGTCGCGTATCGAAGAAGACCGGTATGTGCGTCTGGATAAATTCACTATACGCAGCCTGGAACTGGTCGGCACGATGAACGACGAAGGAACCAGCCTGCTCGATGTGATCGACAAAACAGTTTCCCCGATGGGATCGCGTATGCTGAGGCGTTGGGTGCTTTTCCCGCTGAAAGATGTAAAACCGATACAGGAACGGCAGGATGTGGTGGATTATTTCTTCCGCCATCCGGAAGTAAAAGAGCTTCTGGACGGACAGATCGAACAGATCGGTGACCTGGAACGTATCATCTCGAAAGTAGCCGTAGGACGTATTTCACCGCGTGAAGTAGTGCAGCTGAAGGTTGCCCTTCGCGCCATCGAACCGGTCAAAGAAGCTTGTGAGGCAAGCGACGAACCCAGTCTCTGCCGTATCGGCGAGCAGCTGAATGCCTGCCTGCTGATCCGCGAGCGGATCGAAAAGGAGATAAGTAACGATCCCCCCGCTCTGCTGAACAAAGGCGGCGTAATCGCCAAAGGGGTAAATGACGAACTGGATGAACTGCGTGCCATTGCCTATTCGGGCAAAGACTATCTCTTGCAGGTGCAGCAGAGGGAGAGCGAAAAGACCGGCATTCCGAGCCTGAAGATT
This sequence comes from Parabacteroides sp., assembly GCA_021204335.1. GTDB lineage: Bacteria > Bacteroidota > Bacteroidia > Bacteroidales > Tannerellaceae > Parabacteroides. The sequence goes on from JAJPZM010000186.1 coordinate 12,249, forward strand.
GCTTTCAATAACGTATTCGGCTATTATGTTGAAGTGCGCAACGCCCATAAAGACAAGGTTCCGGCAGAATGGATCCGCAAGCAGACGCTTGTAAATGCCGAACGCTACATTACCGAAGAACTGAAAGAGTACGAGGAGAAGATATTGGGAGCGGAAGAAAAGATCCTTGCGCTGGAAGGACGCCTGTTCAACGAACTGGTACTTTGCCTGGCAGAATATATCCCGCCGATCCAGTTGGATGCGAACCTGATCGGGCGCCTGGATTGCCTGCTGTCGTTTGCCAAGGTAGCTGAAAGCAACCATTATATCCGTCCGCTGGTAGACGACTCGGATGTGATCGATATCAAACTGGGCCGCCATCCGGTCATTGAAAAACAGTTGCCGCTGGGCGAGCCCTATATTGCCAACGACGTCTATCTGGATAACGAAAAGCAGCAGATCATTATCATAACGGGACCGAATATGGCGGGTAAGTCCGCCTTGCTGCGCCAAACGGCATTGATCACGCTGATGGCACAGACCGGCTGTTTTGTCCCGGCAGAGTCTGCCCGTATCGGCATCGTGGATAAGATATTTACCCGCGTAGGAGCTTCCGATAATATCTCCGTCGGCGAATCTACCTTTATGGTGGAGATGAACGAAGCGTCGAATATTCTGAATAATATGTCGTCGCGCAGCCTTGTCCTGTTCGACGAGCTGGGTCGCGGAACGAGTACCTACGACGGTATCTCTATCGCCTGGGCCATCGTCGAATATATCCACGAGCACCCGAATGCCCGTGCCAAGACGCTGTTTGCAACGCACTACCATGAGTTGAACGAGATGGAAAACTCATTCAAACGCATTAAGAATTATAACGTATCGGTCAAAGAAGTATCCAATAAGGTTATCTTCCTGCGCAAGTTGGTGCCCGGCGGCAGCGAACATAGCTTCGGTATCCATGTCGCCAAGATGGCGGGAATGCCGAAAAGCATCGTGAAACGTTCCGACGAGATCCTGAAGCAGCTCGAAACGGACAACCGCCAGGAAAGCATCGACTGTAAAGACAAAGCGAAAGGCAAAGGCAAGGTGAAAACGAAACCCGTTAAAGAGATCGCTTCCGCCGCCGAAGGCTATCAGCTCAGTTTCTTCCAGTTGGATGATCCTGTATTAAGTCAGGTACGCGACGAGATAAAGAACCTCGATGTCAATAACCTAACCCCGATCGAAGCGCTGAACAAGCTGAGCGAGATACGTAAGATCATCACAGGAAAGTAACTTCCGGTCCCTGTCTTACCTTTTATAGAATGCAAAGATTTCTTATTTAGCGTATATATCACTGTTTGTCACCGGATTTTTATCTATTTTTGCCCTTTGATAAAAAAGAGATTGAATGAGTAACAGATATATAAGAGATATGCTGCTGGCCGCTTGCGGCTTGTTCCTGTTGTTCACGATGTATTCGTGTGCCAATATGGCTTCGCCCAACGGAGGACCTTACGATGAGAAGCCGCCCAGGTTTATCAGCAGTACTCCGCCGCCTAACCAGACCAATTACAAAGGCAAGAAGATCGAGATCCTGTTCGACGAGTTGGTACAGTTGGACAAGCCGTCGGAGAATGTGATTATCACCCCGCCGCAGATGCAACTCCCCATTATTCGTGCTGCCGGCAAAAAGGTGGTAGTCGAACTGAAAGACTCCTTGAAAGAGAATACCACCTACACGCTCGATTTTACCAATTCGATCTCCGACAATAACGAAAAGAATGTGTTCGAGAATTTCTCGTTCGCTTTTTCTACGGGCGACATGATCGATACGCTCGAAGTGTCCGGTATTTTGCTGAATGCTGAAAACCTGGAGCCGATGCCGGGCATCACCATCGGGTTGCATAAGAACCTGGAAGATTCGGCATTTGTGAAGTTGCCGTTCGACCGTACTTCGCGTACGAACGACAAAGGACAGTTTACCATCCGTAATATTGCACCGGGCAGCTACCGTATCTTCGGTCTGAACGATGTGAACCGCGATTATAAATTCGACCAGCCCGGCGAGGATATTGCTTTCTGCGATTCAATCATTATCCCTTCGTTCGAACTGACCACCCGGCAGGATACGCTTTGGGTAGACAGCCTCACGATCGATACGATCAAGACGGTAGCTTATACTCGCTACTTCCCAGACGATATCGAGCTGCGCCTCTTTAAAGAAAAATTTGCCCGCCAGTACCTGCTAAAGCCCGAACGCCAGCAGGAGAATTTGTTGACGTTGCATTTCAACTCTCCACTCGATACTGTCCCGTTGCCAAGGCCGATCAATTTTACACCGGCTGATTCTTCCTGGTATTTTATTCAGGAAACGGAGGCCGGCAGCGGTGTCAATCTTTGGCTGACCGATTCGCTGGTCTGGAAACAAGATACGCTGCAGGTGGAGCTGACTTATCCCAAGAGTGATTCGCTGAATATTCTTCGCCCGCAGACGGATACCTTGCAATTTGTGATGCGCCGCCGGCCCGACAAGAAGAAAAAGAAGAAAGAAGACGAGGAGGAACCGCTCGTATTTCTGGGTATGCAGGTCAACGCCCCCAGTTCGATGAATGTATTTGATACGGTGTCGATTACTTTCAGTGAGCCGGCGATCGACCTGCCGAAAGAATACTTCCGCCTCGATCAGATGGTAGACAGCTTATGGACGCCTGTCGACTTCGAACTATTGCCCGATTCTACCAACAGTCTGAATTATTTCATCCGCCGTCCCTGGAAGTATGAGGAAGAATATCGGCTGGAAATCGACTCCGCTACGATCTTCAGTATCTACGACAGATGGAACGAACCATTCTCGGGGACATTTAAGGTAAAGAAGAAAGATGAATACGGGAATTTGTATATCAATATAAATGGTATCGATACAACGGCTTATGTGGAGTTGTTGAACGGTAGCGATGTGCCGGTGCGCAAAGTGAAAGTGAAAGAGGGCGGCGCCCTTTTCATGAATTTGAAGCCCGACAAGTATTACGCCCGTCTGGTAGTCGACCTCAACGACAACGGAGAATGGGATACCGGCAACTATGCCGAAAAGCTCCAGCCCGAGGAGGTGTATTATTCGCCTAAGAAATACGAGGTGATGCAGAACTGGGATGTCGAAGAAACCTGGAATGTTAGGGAAACTCCGCTGGCAAGACAGAAACCGCTCGAGATTACCAAGAATAAGCCGAAAGAAGCAACCAAGAAGAAAAGAAATTACAAAGATGAAGGATAACAATCGTCTTCGCGCAGTAGCACAAGCGGCATGGGCGGAATGGGTGGCATGCGTTTCTAAACCGGCCGTATTATGCCTGTTCCTGTTATTTGCCTTATGTATGGCAGGCCGGTCGCAGACTATCCCGGCGGCAGAGCGTTTCAGCTCCGGCGAGGAAGTACATTATGAAATGTATTTCAAGTGGGGATTGCTGATGCCTCGTGCCGGGCAAGCCACGCTCTCTATCCACGACACCCGCTATGAAGGCGATCCGGCTTATCATTACCGCCTTCTGTTCCGCACTCAGGGCATGTTCGAAAAGGTGTTTCCGATGCGCGACACCATCGATTGCTATTTCTCGCCCGCCATGCAGCTGCTGCGAAGCGAAAAGCGGGTGGATGAGAATGATTATTACCTGATAGACGACCTTAAATTTTCGTATGGCAACGGGAAAACATCTGTCCGTTCCCACCGTTACACGCCCAGCCGGACGAAGATAGATACGGTGATCGTTTCCGAACGATATATGTTTGATATGCTGGGTGCCACGATGTACCTGCGTTCGCTGGACTGGGACAAGATGAAAAGCGGCGACGAATTCCCGTTCCATGTGGCAATCGGGCGCGACCGTGTCAGCGTCAGTTTCCGCTACACCGGACAGGCGATCGTGGAGCGTAGCGAGACGCTGAAATACCGCACCCGCCATTTCTTTATCGACATCTACGACGAAGCTTTTACACAAAGTAAAGAAGCTGCGGAGATATGGATTGGCGACGACGAGAACCATATCCCCATAAAGATACGTGCCAAGTTGAAGATCGGAGCTGCCGAGGTGTATTATAAGTCGTCGAAAGGACTACGTTATCCGCTTACTTCACGCGTGGTGATTCCCCGGCGATAACGGCAGAGTGATGCTGAACCTCGTAGCCGTATAAGGCTGCGAACTGACGCTCAATTCTCCTTCATGCATCCGGATGATCTGGCGCGACAGGCTGAGTCCGATGCCGCTTCCGGAACCCTTGGTGGTGAAGAAAGGAACGAATATATCGTCCAGTATCTCGTGGGGAATGCCCGGCCCGTTGTCCGTTACCTCGATTATCAGGTTTCTTCCCGCCTGTTTCACTTCCAGAGAGATACATCCGTTTTCCTGCCCTTCCAATGCCTGCATGGCATTTTTCAGTAGGTTTATCAATACTTGCGAGAGAAGTTCTTCGTCGGCATCGATCAGGATTTCTTCCCGGTAGAGATGGACGGACAGTTCTATTCCCAGCCGTTGCAGGTCGGCATGGAACAGCATCTCGATATTCCTGATCAGGTGAGCGAGCGAGAGTTGCTTCAGTTTGGGCGGTTGAAGGCGTGCCAGTTGCCGATAGGAGTTGGTAAAGTTTATCAGGCTTTGCCCCTGGCTTTTGATCGTATCCAGCCCGCGGATGGTCTTGCGGATGGTGGCGTCGCTCAGTTCGTCGACGCCCTTGGCCGTACCTTTCGACTGGAAATAGGAGAGGAGCGTGCCGGAAAGGGAGACGATCGGGGCAATAGAATTCATGATCTCATGCGTCAGGACGTGCATCAGTTTATCGTATGCCTCATATTCCTTTTGCAGCAATTCGCGGTCGAATTCCTTTTGCTTGCTTTCCGTCATCAACTTATGAATGCGGTTGAAAGCGGCATGCAGGCGGCGTTGTTCCTCAGAACCTGTATTTTCGGGAAAGTAAAGCATGGACTCATTATCCTCGATGGCATCGAGAAAGAGCTGTATGCGCCGGTTGGAGACATTGAGATAATAGACAAGCACGCCAACCTGCCACAGGGCGATAAACAAAGCGACAATACCCAGTATGATTGCTTTCCCGCTGAGGATGCCGGCTATACCTGCTCCGGCTACAACCAGGATGAGGATAACTTGCAGGATAATCCGTATATAAATACGTGTGCTGAACATACGCCTCACAGATTGAAACGTTTCAGTTTGTTATACAAAGTCTGCCGGCTTACCCCCAGCTGCTCGGCGGCGGCGGTCAGATTGCCGTCGTTCTGGGTGATGGCTGTTTCGATGGCCTGCCTCTCCACCTCGCTCAGGTTGGGGGTTTCGGAGAAGGAGACGGCCCTGCCGGGACGGATAAAAAGGTCGCTTGCCCGGATCACATTCTTTTCGGCAAGGATAACCGCTTTTTCGATCGTATGTTGCAACTCCCGGATGTTGCCGGGCCAGTCGTAGGCTTGCAGCTTGCCGGCGGCCTGTGGGTGGAGAGTCAGCCCTGTGCGTTTGTACAGGGCGGTATATTTCTTTAGGAAATAATCGACAAAGAGGGGAATGTCCTCGCGACGGTTGCGCAAAGGGGGGATTTCTATTTGTATCGTGTTGATGCGGTAGAACAGGTCTTCGCGGAAAAGAGATTGCGCCACCATTTCCGGCAGGTTACGGTTGGTAGCGGCGATCAGCCGGATGTCGATCGGTATCTTCCGGTTGCTGCCCAGGCGGGTGATCTCCCGGTTCTGTAAGGCGGAAAGCAGCTTGGCCTGCAACCCGAGCGGCAGATTGCCGATCTCGTCGAGGAAAAGCGTGCTGCCGCTGGCCGCTTCGAATTTGCCGGGACGGCTCTCGTGGGCGTCGGTGAAAGCGCCGCGCTCGTGTCCGAACAGTTCGCTCTCGAACAGCGATTCGCTGACCGCTCCCATATCTACATTGATGATTTCTTTACGGCTGCGTAGCGAGAGGCGATGTATTTCGCGTGCCAGCATCTCTTTACCGGTTCCGTTCTCGCCGGTAATCAGCACATTGGCGTCTGTTTTAGCTACTTTGGTCACCACCTTAATCAGTTTCATCATAACGGGCGAATGCCCGATGATCATAGCCGGTTCTGCGGGACGCGTGTTGCGGGCTGCGTTTTGTTTGTCTTTCGCCGCAGAGGCTTGCAGGGCGGCGGTAATCTTTTCCAGTAATACGTCATTGTCCCATGGCTTGAGCACAAAGTCGGCAGCTCCGCTCTTGAGGGCTTTGACGGCCAGTTCCACATCGCCGTATGCCGTCAGCATAATGACCGGCATGCCGGGAACTATTTCCTGAATGCGACGTAGCCAGAACAGCCCTTCGTTGCCGGTGTTTACGCCTGCCGAGAAGTTCATGTCGAGGATAACCAGGTCGACGGGCATAGTGTCGAGGACAGACAGTATGCGGTTCGGGTTCGAGGCGGTCACCACCTGCCTGAACTCGTCTTCCAGCAATAATTCCAATGAAGTCAGTACGCTGTTGTTATCATCTACTATAAGGATTGTTCCGGCTTGCATATACGTTGATTTTTTCGTAAAGGTATTTGCTTCCTGGATACTATGCAAACGAGTGTCAAATATTTTGACACTCGTTTGCTTTCTTTATTTCGTTTGACGCGGATTTGGGAAGTAGTGAACCATACATCAAAGCAAAACTATCACTAAGTAACGAACAAAGTTTTGTTACAATTATCTACAACATCTACAACTTGCGTTGTAATAGGTTATTTATCAATTTATTATAGGGTGGTGGTAGATAATAAAACATCTACCACAAAAAGGCTTTATCTACCACTATTCAGGGTTTTTGTAGCATTAAACTTAATCATCTTACATTCTTGGTTACAACATTTCCTCTATGCCTGTTACCGTTATCCGATATGATTCATTAGTTTTTTTGCCTTATAAACTTTAGTTTTCCTAGTACAAAACAAAAGTTTCTACCGGAGGAAACAAAAGTTTCTTCCGCACAAAACTAAAGTTTCCTTCGGGAGAAACTTTTTCTCTTTCCCTATCCCTTTCTCCTTTTTATAGTACAAAAGGCACAAAAAGTGGTAGATAACGAAGAATAGGAAGGTGTCCTAAAAGGATGCCTTCTTTTTTGTTATGCGGCCAATTCATTATC
>JAJPZM010000294.1 GCA_021204335.1 Parabacteroides sp.
ACTTATTGCAGCTTGCTCCCTGACCGGGGCTTTATGGCTGAGTGCATGTTCGCCCACACCTCCTGTGGCACATGACGTATCGATTATTCCTGTCCCGAAAGAGATTAAGAATGCAAACGGAACGTTTATCCTGAAAAATGGGATGACTATCGGTGTTGCCGATCAGCAGTTACTGCCGGCAGCCAATTATCTGTCCGGCCTTTTAGCCTGTTCAACCGGCTATATATATAATGTGCGCGAAGGAGACGGGGATATTTCGCTGGCGGTAAGTGATATTGCCGGGCAGGGTGAAGGGGCTTACTCGTTGGATGTGTCGTCCGGGAAGGTTCAGATTAAAGGGAATACGTATGGCGGCGTTATTTCGGGTATCGAATCGCTTCGCCAGCTTCTGCCTGCCGAGATTGAATCGTCGGAAGTGGTGAATGATATTACCTGGAGCGTTCCGGCTGTGCAGATTACCGATGCACCGCGTTTCGGTTGGAGAGGGTTTATGCTCGATGTTTCCCGCCATTTCTTTACCAAGGAAGAAGTGAAAGAGGTGTTGGATATGATGGCTCTTTATAAACTGAACAAGTTTCATTGGCATCTGACCGACGACCAGGGCTGGCGTATCGAAATAAAGAAATACCCGCTGTTGACCGAGAAAGGAGCCTGGCGTACCTTCAATAATCAAGATAGGGAATGCATGCGATTGGCGAAGGTGCAGGACAATCCGGATTATGAAATCCCGGCAGAGAAGTTACAGATCGTCCAGGGCGATACGCTATACGGCGGTTTCTATACCCAGGAAGATATCAAAGAAGTCGTTGAATATGCCGGCGTACACGGCATCGATGTCATTCCCGAAATAGATATGCCGGGACACATGCTGGCTGCGGTAAGCAACTATTCGGGTGTTGCCTGCTTCAACCAGACAGGGTGGGGATCGATGTTCTCTTCTCCGGTTTGTCCGAGCAAAGATTCCGCGCTCGAATTTTGCAAGAATGTTTATAGCGAGATCATCCCGCTTTTCCCTTATAAGTATGTTCATTTGGGAGCGGATGAAGTGGAAAAGACCAACTGGAAGAAATGCCCCGATTGCCAGAAACGCATGAAGGATAACGGACTGAAGACGGAAGAAGAATTGCAGGCCTGGTTCGTTCATAACATGGAGAAGTTCTTCAACGAGAACGGAAAAGAAATGATCGGATGGGATGAAATTCTCGAAGGCGGCCTGTCGCCGACGGCTACCATCATGTGGTGGCGCACCTGGCATCCGCAATCGGTTCCCGAAGCGACGGCACAGGGTAACCATGCGATTATGAGCCCGAATGCGAATTTCTATTTCGATTATCAGCAGGATAAGAACTCTTTGCCGGGTGCTTACAACTTCGACCCGATGCTCGAGTCGCTGAATGATGCGCAGAAAGCATTGATTCTGGGTATGCAAGCCAATCTTTGGTGCGAATATGTCCCGTCGCGCGAACGGATGCAGTATATGATTATGCCCCGAATGATGGCACTCGCCGAATTGGCGTGGAGCGATCCTTCCGTTAAAAGTTGGGAGGGTTTCAAAGAAAGAATGGTGAAACAGTTCCCCCGTCTGAATATTATGAATGTAAATTACCGCATGCCCGATCTGGAAGGATTCTATAATACGAATGCGTTTGTCGGCGAAGGTACGGTGACGGTTACTTGTATCGATCCGAGCATTGCTATCCATTATACAACCGACGGCAGCATTCCGACACTTGAATCGCCTCAATATAAAGAGCCGATTAAGGTAACGGAAACGACCGATTTTACGTTCCGCACGTTCCGCTCGAACGGTAAGAAAGGCGATATTGTCAAGACACGCTATATCAAGAGCGAATATGCTCCGGCTGCCGAAGCAACCCCGACAAAGAAAGGTTTGCAGGCTGTATGGCATGAATTTAAAGGAAATAAATGCGACGATATCGAGAAAGCACCGGTCAATGGCACGTATGAAGTATCCGAAGTAACCATCCCGGAAGGGGTAAAAGGAAATATCGGCTTGGTGGTTACGGGCTATTTCAATGCACCGGAAGACGGTATTTACACCTTTAACCTATTGTCGGATGATGGAAGTACATTGAAGATCGACGGCGAAATGGTGGCAGATAACGACGGCCCTCATTCCCCGCGCGAAATTATCGGACAGAAGGCGTTGACAAAAGGCTTGCATCCGATCGAAGTAAAATATTTCGATAATAACGGCGGCATGCTCCAGTTGACGGTCTTAACAGCCGATGGAAAAGAGTTGCCTGTTAATGCAGATATGTTTGCTTACTAGAAAGCATAAAGCAAAAGGAATCCCCGTAAAAAGAGCGAAAGCTGTTTACGGGGATCTTTTTATTATAGATAAAACAACTATCTTGTTTACCTTAATGCTTCTACTTCTTCCGCATACAAAGGAATCTTCTTACCCAGCAAACGTGCGCCGTCTTCCGTAATCAGATAATCCTCTTCGTTACGGATGCCGCTGAAGTCTTTATAAGTGAACAGCTTTTCGTAATTGATAAATTCGGTGAATTTGTTTTCCTTTCTCCACAGATCCATCAGTTCAGGGATAAAGTAAACACCCGGTTCGATGGTCAGTACGAAGCCCGGTTCCAGTTTACGGCCGAGGCGGAGCGACTTGCGGCCGAACTCGGTGCTCTTAGGCTGTCCGTCGTAGCCGACATATACTTCTCCCAGGTTTTCCATATCGTGCACATCCAGTCCCATCATGTGTCCCAGGCCGCAAGGTATGAATATCGCATGGGCGCCGGCTTTCACGGCTTCCATCGGATCGCCTTTCACAAAACCAAAATCTTTCAGGCCTTCCATGATGACCTTGCAGGAAAGTTCGTAGACATCGACAAAAGGAATACCCGGACGAAGGGCGGCAACAGCAGCTTCGTGGGCAGCTACCTGGATATCGTAAATATCCCGCTGGCGGGAGGTAAATTTAGAATCGGCAGGAATGGTGGACGACATATCGCCGGCATAACCCATCTCTGTTTCCGCACCGGCATCCAGCAGCAACATATCGCCGCTCTTGATCATATTACTATGGTCATGGTTGTGAAGCGTCTGCCCGTTAACGGTTGCGATGATCGGGAAAGAAAGTTCGTAGTTGTTGGCGTAAGCAACTTCGGCAACGGCAGCGGCCACTTCGCATTCGCGGATTCCCGAACGAACAGTGCGCATCGCCGTCAGGTGCATATCGGCCGTTACGACGCAGGCCTTTTCGATCTCTACAATTTCTTCCGCACTCTTGTAGTTACGCTGGTTCACTACGCCCAGGATGAAAGGAACCGAAGGTTGCTCGGCGCCCGGCACAACGCCCAGCCACTGGAGCAACTTCACCTGATGTTCCGCACGATAGGTCGGCAGGTAGTGGATGCGCTGGCTTTTCTGCTGTGCCGTTTTCAGATAGGCTTCGATTTCCTTGAACGGACGAACTTCGGTGATACCGGCCGCTTCGCTCTTTTCTCTCAGTGTCGGCTGCGTTCCCATCCATACGATTGCATCGATTGTCAGTTCATCACCAAAGATAATTTCTTTGTCATTGTCTATATCGATGATAGCGGACAAGCCAGCGTAGGGAAGTCCGAAGAAATACAAGAAGGTGGAATCCTGGCGGAAATGGTACGTATTGTCTGCATAATTCATACCCGACTCGTCATTACCGAGGAAAAGCAACAGACCGGAACCGACCGTCTGTTTCAGTTTAGCCCTGCGGGCTATATACGTTTCTTTGCTAAACATAATATTGGATTTAATTAATTGCTACCAAAGATAGTAATTAATATAAACCGACACGCATCCCTATTAAAAAATATTTCTTACATTGCTGCCACAAAGTAAACCTTGAAAACAATATGAAGATTCAGCGAATACAAGAACTTACCGAAGCGACCGTAGCATGCGGGAGCGATAAGCTAGACCATGAAGTACAGTGCGCTTTCGCCAGCGACCTGATGAGCGACGTGCTGACGCTGGATTGTAACGAAGTAATTCTCATCACCGGCCTTTGCAACCTGCAAGCGATCCGTACCGCCGAAATGGCAGACCTTGATTGCATCCTTTTTGTAAGAGGGAAAAAGGTGACGCCGGAGATGTTGCAATTGGCATCCGAAAACGGTATAATCCTGCTTGAAACCAATCATTCCATGTACCATACGGTGGGAGAGCTCTATAGTAACGGGCTCGTCCCCGTATATTAAAGAAAGGAGATGATATGCTGTTAACGTTTGAACTGAAAGGAGGAAACTTCTCGAAAGCCGGATATGCATCCAGCCAGGTAAAGAAGGTATTGAAGTAACTCTCTGTCGATCCCCGTATCATCAAGAGAGTGGTCGTTGCCCTCTACGAAGCGGAGGTAAACATTGTTGCCCACGCCTGGCGCGGAAAGGTAGCGGCGGAGCTTGAAGCGGATAAAATAACACTGGTATTAAAAGATGAAGGCCCCGGCATCCCGGATATAACGCAGGCCATGCAGGAAGGTTTCTCCACAGCCTCGCCTGCCGTATGCGAGATGGGTTTCGGTGCCGGTATGGGCTTGCCCAATATGAAAAAGAATGTCGACGAACTGGATATAGAGAGCCGGGTGGGCGTAGGAACCACTGTACGCATGGTTATCCGGTTCAGAAAGGAGGTATAAAGTAATATGGAAAAAACGAAATTCTATCATGCCCTAAAAATAGACGAGGAGCGTTGCATCGGTTGTACGCATTGTATGACGAAATGCCCGACCCGCGCCGTACGCATCCGCGACGGGAAGGCCACGATCCACAAAGACTGGTGCGTTGATTGTGGGGAGTGTCTGAAAGCATGTCCCACCGAAGCTATTTATGTAGAGCAGGACGACTTCCAGAAAATATTCGATTACGAATGCCGCGTGGCGCTGGTGCCGATCGTCTTTATCGGACAGTTCTCCAAATATACGACGGAAGAAGAAATATTCAGCACCTTGTATGAACTGGGTTTTACTCATGTCTACCAAGTGGAATTCACCGCCGATATGATTCACCGCGAAATGCTCCGGCAGATGGAGCAGGCGGAAGAGAAGCCGGTAATCAGTTCTTTCTGTCCGGCGATTGTCCGGCTGATACAAATCCGTTTCCCCGCTTTGGTGGATAACATCTTGTTGGTGAAAAGTCCGGTGAATGCCACCGCTACCTATTACCACCAGGTCTTGACAGCCGAAGGATATAAGCCGGTGCAGATAGGCCTTTTCTACGTGACTCCCTGTGCCGCCAAGATTGCCGCGCTGAAAAGCGCCGATGGCTACTCGTCGACCATCAACGGTGTAATTAATATGGATACATTATATAATAAAGTATACCATATCCTGCAAAACCGTCCGAAAGACTATCAACCGGAATGCCCGATACCACCGGCACTGACTAAAAAGGAAATGCGTTGGAGCCAGACGGGAGGGGAGGCGAAACACTTCTCCGGCCGATGCCTTGCCATCGACGAAATACATAATGTAATCGACTTCCTGGAGCGGATGGAAACGACCACCGAAGTGCGCGACGTCGACTTCCTCGAACTCCGCGCCTGCGACCGCAGTTGTGCCGGAGGCGTACTCGCTGTTGCCAACCGCTTCCTGACGGCCGAGCGAATCATGAAACGTTCGATGAAACGGGATAAAGCGCCGCTCATCTATGCTTCCGAACGATGGGAGGCATTGGCTTATCTGCAACAATATATCACCCTGCGCCCGCTTCTCCCCAACCTGAAGTTGCTTTACGAAGGCGACATCAAGGAGGTGCTAAAGAAGATGGAACAGGTGCGCCGCCTGATGTGTTACCTGCCGGGCATCGACTGTGGCGCCTGCGGAAACCCCAACTGCCAGACGTTGGCGGAAGATATCGTTCGTCACGAAGCCCAGTTCAGCGACTGTGTTTTCATGCAGCGCAACATGGAGAAACATGGCAAGCTGGATAAGGAGCATGCCTTCCGCCTGATCGAAAAGACCTGGGGAAAGGATCGTTTAAATAAAGACTGTTATAAGAAAGGAGCAAAATATGAAGGTCAGTGAACTGATAAAAGAACTGGAACTTACCGTTTTTTGTGGGGAAGATAATCTGAATGCCGTCATTCAAGGCGGCTACACCAGCGACCTGCTGAGTGATGTGATGGGGCATATAGAAGAAGGTATGCTATGGATCACCATGCAAACCCACCAGAACATCGTTGCCGTCGGCACCCTGAAAGATGTAGCCGCCGTATTGATCGTCAACGGTGTTTCGCCCGACGAAGAAACTTTGCTAAAGGGCAGGGACGAAGGCATTCCTCTGTTGGGAACCTTGGATTCAGTCTTTATCGCCAGCGGAAAAATCTATCAACTCCTGCAAAAGGAATGAATCTCTACCGGGCAGATTTGCATATTCATACCTGCCTTTCCCCTTGTGGAAGCCTGGATATGAGCCCTACGGTTATTGTCGAAACGGCAGTTGCCCGCGGCTTGGACATCATTGTCATTACGGATCACAACACGACGTTGCAATGCCCGGAGATACAAGCTCTAGGGGCGGAAGCCGGACTGACCGTTATCGCCGGAGCCGAAGTCTGCACCCGCGAGGAGGCGCACTGCCTGGCCTTGTTCGGAAGCGAGGAGGCCCGTGCCGCATTCCAGGAATACCTCGACCGGCATCTTCCGCCCGTACCCAACGATCCCGAACGTTTCGGCGACCAGGTCTGGGTGAACCGCCACGATGAAATTCAGGGAGAAGCCCCCTGGCTGCTGCTCTCTGCGCTCGACCAGAGCGTGAACCAGGTAGCCGATGTAGTCAAGAAACTGGATGGACTCTTCGTAGCGGCGCATGTGGAGCGCCCTTCGTTCAGCCTGCTCAGCCAGCTTGGATTTATCGATCCCTCGTTGCCGCTGGATGCGATAGAGTACTCGGATGCTTCCCGTTTCGCCCGGCTTCTGGCCGAACAGAAGTATCTGTCCGGCTATACTTCCTATCCGGCTTCCGACGCTCATTACCTGGAACAGATCGGCAGTAAGCCATGCCTGATACAGGCTTCGGCACCCTTATTCGACAACATAAGGAAAGCTTACGCCAAAAGTCAGGAACATTTAATCCTTCAATGATGAACACGCTTACATTTCATATTACGGATATAGCATCAAACAGTGTACGTGCGGGAGCAACTCGCATCTTATTGGATATAGCAGTAAATGGAGGATGCGACCATCCGTATTGCGGATAACGGTTGTGGTATGGATGCAAAAACGATCGCGCAGGTAACCGATCCGTTTTATACGACCCGCACTACCCGGAAAGTAGGGTTGGGAATTCCTTTTCTGATACAAAATGCCGAGCAGACGGGCGGCTTTGTGAAAATAGAATCTGAGCCTGGTAAAGGAACTGAAGTTACCGCCCGGTTTGTTACTTCCCATATCGATTGTCCGCCCTGGGGAGATTTACCGGGTACGGTGGCGATGCTGATCTCCGGCAATCCGGATATAAATATCTGTTTCTCTTTCCAAAAGAATAAAGAACAATTTACCTTAAGTACAGAAGAACTTAAAGACATATTTGAAGATATGTCTCTAAGTCATCCCAAAGTAATACTTCTGATCAAAGAAATGATAGCGGAAAACTTGTCGCTATAACAGATGCGATTGACAGGGGAGAGGTGATGAATACTGCATTCCTATTTTTCTTTTTCCTGTCAATTACATCATGTCAAAGATCGCTCAGGCCGAAGCATGGATAATGCCTGCCGGCTAAAGCGGGCTATTTTCACAAAAGAGAAATAGCAAGTCGGTTATTGAATTGGAGTCCTAACGCAACGTCTAACACCATTTGGTAAAAATGCAGTAGTAGGCGCACCGTTTATTGCAAAGTCTTTCATATAGTAATAGCGAGAATTTCCTGTACTATCGCTGCGTCTATCTAAGTGATAAGTAGTAGAATTTGCAAATACCCCTTTCTGAATGAATTCATCTTGAGAAACGCCATTAATGAATCGTTCATAATCAGATTGTTTCAGAGGACTCCAACCACTCGGACAGTTAGTTGTCCACTTATCTCTGTTGCCATTAAAAGTCATTAGCAAACCGTTGTAATACCAGCAGACACCGCCATTATCCATATCATTGGAATTCACACTAGGCTTCAGATTAAGCGTTAGGGTAGAGAACTTTGTCGCATCACTCTTGTTTTGGACTTTTACGGCAATAGTATTTCCAGGAATAGCCACGCCATCCTTAAAAGTAATAGTGAATTGGCTTCCATTCATATTATATTGGTAGTTGTTAGTATTTGTACTAGTGCTACCGTTTACCGATACGCTACCGAGTCCGCCGGGTGGAATTTCAAAGGAGATCTTCTTAGGCCTGTTAGGTATAACGACTTCATTCTTTGCCAGACAAGGAACATCTACCGGACCTGAGAAATTGGGTCCTCTTAAGTACCGGGGTGACGGTAATCGTTTTATCGCCGCCGCCAGCAATTTTGTTGGTTAGCTTTATTTGGACGAGTTTCATTGTTTTAGCGGTATTGGTGCTTTAAACAATCGTAATATTACCGGGGCCGGAGAGTGTGGAAGTACCTAACGTGAACCATTGATCACCGCCACCCAAGTTGCTGATCGATGCTATTACCTCTTCCGGTGCATTTACACGTATATTTGTCGTACCACTGTTAGCACCCGTAACAGACTGATTATCTGCACTGATTGTTGCAGCCGGAGCATTCACATTATAAGTAACCGTTTCTTTCGCATTATCCGATTTGTTAGCCAGCACAAATGTGGCGCTTGTACCACTTTTCCAGGTGACGGTATATGTCTTTTCCATATCGTAGTTATCGTCGGCGGTTACGGTGATATTGTCGGATGCATTCTTTACGTAACTTCCACCCAGGGCAGACACTTTAATCTGTATTCTCGAGTCGTTTACCTGATACAGTTTGATATCGGTACCGCTCATGGTATTCTGCGTCGGGACATTGCCGTTGGCATAGGTTACTACCGGAGCCAGGAAGGTCGGTGTAACGGTAAATGTCAGGTCTTTACCGCCGACATTGTTCTTGATGGTAACTGTGGCCGGTTTGGCTCCGCCCATCTTGTCCTTGACCAGGGTAAAGTCTATGCTGTTAGATACGGAAGTCGATTTGAGACTGCCGGAATTGGCGAGCCATGCCGGACCGTCACCGAAGTCGGTTTCCACTCTTACTCCCTGCATGGATTGACAAGGTATGGAGAAGGTGTTTCCTTCGGAGATTTTCATGTCGATGTTGGCCGGTTTATCCTCTGTCGCATCTGTGAAAGCGTTGTCGCCTGTGATTTGCGAGAAATCCGGTTTGAGCGCGGCATCCAGCAATTGTACAGTGATGTCCGTTTTCAGGGAGTTTGTTTTTCTTATTGTAGAACGTAACAGTGCCTTTGTCGTCCGGTACCCCGGTCACATCGCGGTCGTTCAGGGTCAGTGAGTAGATAATCTCTGCGCCGTTTACGGAAGCTTCGGCTATGTCCAGCCAATCCGGTTGGCTTTCAATTCCGCAGCCGTCGGGGCAAGTAATGCGTACACGTGCGTTACTGCCTGTGGTGCGGTACATGGAAACGAGCAGTTTGTCTGCATTGAAACTGTTGGGGTTGTTTTCTCCCGTTTACGTGATGTTATCGGCTTGCGGAACAGCGACAGCGTTTACGAACAACACCGTTTCGTTGCCGCTCATCGTATTGGTGAAACGCAGGATAGCACGTGGGTAACGGCTATATCCTTCTTTTACTGAGAAAGTATAGGTGTAACCTGTTACCGACGCTCTGGTAACGGGTTACGGTTCTGATATTTCCAGCCAGTCGTATTGCTGTGCTTCCAGGCCGCCTGCATAACTCTTGAAGATAGTCAGAGCCGCGTTTGCAGCGACGGTTGTCTGGAAGTTACTACCGGTTTTGAGCGACATGCTGACTGTCTTAGTATCTTCGTTGTATTCTGTGTCGTCCTTATAGTCATCGGGTATATCTATCCTGATATCCCCCGATTGCCCTTCGGGGTTATAATCGTCGATGTTGCCGTCGTCTGCCCAGTCTGCCACCGCGATGTTTACGTCGAGGTGATATTCGTCCGCCTTGGTGATCTCTACGGTGTATCTGTGGTTGTTGTTTATTTCCAATGCGGTGGATCCTCCGTCGGCAGTCCGTTGTGTGAATGGTATGCGGTAAGAAACTTGTTTCATTTCCGTTTCGTTTATTTATATTTACCACTGAGTATCAGGAACCCGTTATCGTCCTTCGGTGATGGATAGGAGTAGAAGGTACCTGTCTGTATGCCATTGTTAGCGTTCTCTCCGGTGAATGACCTTGCGGGGCAGGAGATAATTTCTTCCGGTTCCGCATCGGGTATCGTACCGTAGATACGGATCGGGAAGAAGGTTGCTCCGCGTCGTCCGTTGCCCATCGAGACTGTCTCGATGCTAAAGCGGGAGATTCCCGCTTTATTGATAATATCGAAACGTGCAGCCAGGCGGGTCAGTTTAAATCCTGCCTGTACGCGTGCCGAGGTTCCGAAATCAGTCAGATCCAGCGGAGTTGTCAATGCGCCGCTCATAGCCAGGGGGGGGTATGCAGCGTATCACCTTCTGAGTTAGCCGAAAGCAAGGGTGTGTGATATGTTATGAACGTGCTTTCTTCGGGTTGTCCTGGAGTGAGCACTTTGACGGGACTGTCGCCTTCCGCAGCGGATAGGGTGAGCGGGGTAAAGGCGGCATCTGTCAGTGGCGTATCTTCGCCGGTAGCCGGGTCGATCAGCGTGTAGTTGTTGGCGATGCAGTAGGGTTTGACGAACAGTCCTTTCTTAATCTTGAGCAGTCCTGTCGTCGTCTCGCCGTTGTCGCCACCGGCTGCGAGTTGCAGTTCTTCTGCACCTTCAGGCAGGGTGGCATCTGCATCTGCGCGATAGGCAAAACGTTGCAGGAAGGTGTAATTATCGCTTTCCTCATTGTCGGCGGCAAATACATAGACATCGAGCGCATCGATGGTGTTCTCGTCCGGCGTGGCGATGGTTTCCGCCTTGGTGCCGGTTGGCTTCAAGGCTAACTTGTTTCTCAGGGTGAGCAATACTTCCCGGTTCTGTCCTGTATCGGTTTCACCCGGGTTCGGCCGGTTATTGCCGTTACCGTTTTGTGTCTCTTCTGTGCAGCCTGCAAAAAAGGCTGCCAACATGAGGGCCGTGCATTTTAATATTAGCTTCATGATTCTATAATTGTTAAATGAGTTATTATTTTACTTTGGCAACGCAACGTATGTGAACTTCATTCGAATTTCCCGCTTCACCAATCCGTACTTGCGTACTAGAAACAATTAAACCGTAATATAGTCCATAGGTGTAAATGGTTGAACTAAAATAGCGTGTGCCTATTGAAAAGACTCCTTTTTCTAAGATTTCTTCGTAACTTAGATCTTTTATAATTGCATTCCAATCGTTTCTACTTGGAAGATACCAGTTACCCCCGCTTTGTTGGGTACACATGGACTCTCGGACATCCGGAACATGTCCATAACCTCCTTCTGCCGCATCAATATTTGCAATATAAAAGTTATTATACCTCCAAACACGCGCTCCGTTGTAATCGCAGTGCTGTACGGTGACCTTGTAGGTTACGACCTTACTGTCATCCGATTTGTTCCAAACCCGGATAGTGGCAGTTCCCAGTTTACCCTTGCCTGATTGAAGTTTCATTACATTATTGCCTTCATGTGTGAAACCAACTAAAGAGTTGTTATCTATCGAATAAGCGTATGAGCCTGAGGACGGAGTAACAGTGAAAGTGGATACTGACGAATTTATATTTAATGCAGATATATCGTCCAGTATACTCTCTGTTGCCGATAAAACAGGAGCTGTGAAATCAGTTGGTGTCACTGTTATATCTCTGGTTGTTCCGTTTTTTATTTTATTCGTTAATCGGATAGTGGCGGGTTTCATTACTGTGTTCACATTATTCTTTTGCGTGATTACGATATTTCCGTTACCTCCATTCACATTGTTGGTGGTTATATCGAACCATTGTCCGCCGCTACCCCAACCAGTGACAGTAGCTGTAACGCCTTCCGGAGAAGTTACCTGTATGTTCGTACTTCCGCTGTTTGCCGCAGTTATAGATATATTATCGGCCGTTATCTCTGTGGAAGCCAGGTTCAGTGTGATTGTGGCCTGTCGGCGGTTATCCGTTTTGTTGGCGATGACCAAGTTGCCGTTACCGGTAGTTTTTCTGTCCCAGGTTACTGTATAGGTGTTATCGGTATTCAGGTTGTTGCCACCTGTAACGTTTACTCCCGACTGGCTGAGTATACAGGTTCCACCCACAGAAGAGACATCGATATTGATTTTGGAACCTGATACGCGGTAGAGCTTGATGGTAGAGCCACTCATACTGTTCTGCACGGGTTCGCTGCCGTTGGCATTGGTGACGGTCGGTGCCGTAAAGAGCGGAACTTCCACAGTGAGACCTGTTTTCGTGTCGGCATCCGATTTATTTACGATTTCAAATGATCCGGATGTGGTCTGGTCGTTGTCGATCACTACCGTATAAATATTGTCGGTCGCATAGCTGTCGCCGCCGGTGACGGTTACGCCGGTTGCATTCCGGATGCAGGAACCTCCCAGGCCGGATGCCTTGATCCGTATCTTAGAGCCGGAAACCTGATACAGCTTGACAGTGCTGCCGTCGAAACTGTTTTGTACCGGATTGTTGCTGTTGCTGACAAACGTTGCGACCGGTTTTTCAAATATCGGCGTTACAGTGAACCGATAATTCTTACCGCCGCTCAGGTTCGTCAGCGTGATGGTCGCTTTCTCGGCTTGTCCGGCAGCTATCTGCTCCCGGTCGAGGGAGAAGGTCATGGTGTTGGGCTTTGACCCGGCTTTGGTTGCCGGCGCTCCGTCGGCTTTCAGCCATTTCACTCCTCCGTTGAAATCCATGCCTATACTTACGCCGTCGAGCGAGAGAGAGGATATCTCGAAAGTATTATCGCCGGTAAGCAGCATCCGGATGTTCCCGGGAGTGTCGTCTATCGGGGCGTCATAGCCGTTGCCTGTTCCGCCTAACCGGGAGAAGTCGGGAGCGACGGACGCATCGAGCAGCTTGACGGTGATATCCGCCATCAGGCCGGTCTGGTTGATGTTGCGGAACGTAACCGTTCCCCGGTCGTTTTCTATTTCGGAATCCCGGAACTCTGTCTTAAGCATGATCTCGTAGGTCGTCTGCGAAGCATCGACCGCTGTTTTTTTTCACTTCGAGCCATTCCGGCGCTTTATACAATTCTGTTCCGTCGGGACAGATGACGTTGACTTTTACTTTGCTGCCGGTGGTACGGTAGAGGGTGCCAGTCGCCTGGTCGGCATCGAACGTATTGTGGTTGCCGGCTTCCTGCGAGGTCGCAATTATCTGCGGGGCGGCCAGGGCTTCGACGAACAGCACTCTTTCGCTGCCGTCCATGATGTTGGTGAAGCGTATTATGGCGCGTGGAAAACGGCTACCATTGTAGCTTTTCTTCCTGATAACCGAATAGGCAAAGTCTTTCGTTTCGGCTTTTGTGATATCTTTTATCTGCGGGTCGGGGATTTCCAGCCAGTCGTATTGCTGTGCTTCGAATCCGCCGGCATAGGTCTTTTGTACGATCAGGGCCGAGGTTACTTCGATGGCCAGGTCGAAATTGCTGCCCTCTTTCAACGACATGCTGACTGTTTTTTTCACATCGTCGTATTTGGTTTCTTCTTTGAATTCCTCCGGAATGGTTACGGCCGGTTCCCCGATGCTTTCTTCGGGATTAAATTCATCGATGCTGCCGTCGTCCGCCCAGTCGGCTACCGAGAGGTTGAAATCCAGGTGATATTCGTCCGCCTGGGTGATCTCGACAGTGTACCGGTGGTTGTTGTTGATTTCCAGCGTGGCGGAACCGCCACCAGTAGTCCGTTGTGTGAATGGGATGCGGTAAGATACCTCTTTGCTTTCCGTTTCGTTTACCTTATATATACCTTTCAGTACCAGGTAGCCGTTATCGTCTTTCGGGGAAGGATAGGAGTAGAAAGCGCCCGCCTGCATGCCTTTGTTGGCATTCGCGCCGGCGAAGGTACGTGAGGGATAGGAGATAAGTTCTCCCGGGGCTGCTTCGGGTGTCGTCCCGTAAATGCGGATCGGGAAGAAACCGGCACCGCGGCGGCCGTTGCCCATCGAGACTGAAGTAATGGTAAAGCCCGACAACCCGGCATTATTGACGATATCGAAACGTGCGGCGAGACGGGTCAGTTTGATGCCTGCCTGTACGCGTGCCGACGTACTGAAATCGGTCAGGTCGAGCGGGGTCGTCAGTGCACCGCTCATAGCCAGCGGGGTATGCAGCGTATCACCTTCAGCGGTAGCCGAAAGCAAGGCGGTGTGATGTGTTTTGAATGTGCTTTCCTCGGTTTGTCCGGGGGTGAAAGCGTTATCGGTCAGGGGCGTATCTTCGCCCGTGGCCGGGTCGATCAGCGTGGTGTTGTTGGCGATGCAGTAGAGTTTGACGAACAAGCCTTTCTTGATTCTCAGTAATCCGGTCGTCGTTTTTCCGTTGTCGCTTCCGGCAGCCAATTGCAGTTCTTCGGAGCCTTCGGGCAGTGTGGCATCGGTATCGGCGCGATAGGCGAAACGTTGCAGGAAAGTGTAATGGTCGCTGCCTTCCTTGTCGGCGGCAAAGACGTACACATCGGGGGAAGAGAGGGCATTTTCTTCCGGCGTGGCGATAGGATTGTCAGCTTTTGTTGCCGATCCGGGGCGGAGCTCGTTCCTGAAGGTGAGCAGTACTTCGCGACGTTCGTTGTTGCCGGGTCCGGGCGGCAGGGGCGTGCCATCACCCCCTTCGCGACTCTCGGTCGTGCAACTTCCCGACAGCAGGATGATAGCTGCAAAGAGTGAAGTAAGCTTTTTATTTATATACATATTTGCGGATCGTTAAATAGTACTTGTTGTTGTCTTTTTATACATCGCCTGTGTATCGGTCATCACACAGGCGATGCTATGCCCGTATAACCGTCGGTGCATCGGGCAGGATACAGGCGGTGATACGCCCGATGCACCGGTATGGTTTATTCGATTACGGGACGGTCGTCGTCACCGATATTAATGACGCTAAGACCCGGATATTCGAGGGTGCGGGGCTCTTTCAGCAGGGTTCCTCCATGACTGTAATTCGTTACGATACGGAGTGTATATCTGCCGGCGGTCAGTGCCGGTACACGTGCCAGGATTGTTTTCGGGTCATTCTGTGTCAGGCGGCGGGTCACTTTGGTAGCCGTGCCGTCTTCAGCAATGAAGAACACGCCGGTGGTGTTTTCGTCACCAACTATCTTGATACGGTCGCCGTCGATACGAATATCGTCGTTCGGGGTGATCGTTCCGGTAGTCAGGCCGGTAACCGTATCGGTGACGAGACCGATACGCGCCACGTCGCGCTTGGGGCCGAGGTTGGTTGTTTTCACCTTCTTCAGACTTTCGCGCATGCCGGCCGAGAGCACGATGTCGAGTGTCAGTTTGTGGATTTTGGCATCGAATTGTGCCTCCGAACTGGCAAACAGGCCGGTGATGCGTGGTGTCATCTGGCAGATATCGGTCATCACGCTGTGGCTATCGAGTATATACTCGATGATCAGGCGATTATGCTGGCTGATGACAGACAGGATGGTTTCATACTCGAGTTCCGACCCCCGCCTTTTAATTTCTTTCGCAATGTCTTCCGCCCTCAGGGTCTTCGGGGCGGTGGCAATCTCGGCGATACAGTCGTTGGTATCGTCTTTGGTCAGCGGGTTGTCACGCAGAAAAAACTGCCAGTAGTGATCTTGTTCAAAATTTTCCATAATTCAATGTATTTAAAATGTTAATACTAGTATTGTTCCTTTTATCCGATCGAACCTCCCTCGCTCCAATCGGAAGCCGAAGCGATGCTGACGACGACTTTCTTTTCGTAAACGGTGACGAGCAGGTCGAACTCCTGTTCCATATTACTATCCATATTCATGGGCAGTTTGGTAAAAAGAGACCGAGGTCGATGTCTTTGACGATCTGTTCGCCGTCGCGCCACAGGCTCCAAAACTGGTGTGAAGAACTGGTGTAGCGATAGGTAACGAACTGTCCGACTACCTCTTCGTCGTAATTCATCGAGGCGCGGGTTTCGTGGTAGGTCACCGTCTTTGCGATGCCGGGTATCGTAAAGACACCGTCGCCTGCCGGGGTTCCGACTTCCGTTCCTCCGGCAAAGTCGTAGGTGTCGGGGATGCCTTTCAGGTGCATCCTCCAGGTGCCGTCGGCCGGTACTTCCTCGGTCATCCACCGTACGGAGATCGAGAGGACGGCATGGGCATGCGACAGGTAGACGCGTTGCCGCTCGGTGATGCCGTCTTTCAGGGTGAAAGAGGTGGTGCCGTAATAGAGACGCGCGGTGTTGCCGCGGTAGGCGGGGGGAACGCCCCCTTTTTTACGCTGAGTGTCATATCGTTTAAAGTCATGTCGTTTGTTGTCGTTATATCTGCTGTTTCTTTCCCTTCTTCTCCGAGGTTACCCCAGAGTACCAGGCTGTAATCGCCATCGGGTAGGGTTCCGTTCCATTCGGCTACGCTGTCGCCCCTGAGGGTGGTGGTGCCGAGCAGATTGCCCCTGGCATCGAACAGGTATTGCCGAAGGTTGTCTACATAGGTAGGCAACGAGTTCTCGGTGCTGCTGCCGGCATACCAGTATTCCATCCTGATGTTGTAAGGACAGGCACCCGGTTCGTCACCGAATGAACAGGCAGGCAACAGGAGCGTCAGCGCCATATAAGCCAGCAGATGCAGCATGTTATGTACCTTATTCGTTTTCATTCGCTATGCTTTCTGCTATTTCCAGGTTACGGCGTGCCCTGCGCGGGTCGACTCCGACGGCTTTCCGGAACCATACGGCTGCGCCTTCGGGATTACCTTCCATCAGGGTGAGTACGCCGATGTTGTTCCAGGCGCGCGGGTCGGCTTCCACTTTACGCAGGTAGTCCCAGGCCGATTTCAGGTCGCCCGTCAGCATCACTGCCGAAGCGGCATTGACGTTGGCTACCACATCATCCGGGAAATGGAAGGCGGCCACCTCGTACACTTCGCGGTATTGGTCGGTGCCGGGACGGTAGTAGCGGGCTACTTCGTACATCTCTTCCAGGCTGAGCAGGTCGGGATGCGTATAGATCAGTTCGCCGGCTTCGCCGCCGTCTATCTTCCGTACATCGTATTGCACGACGACTTCTATACGGCGCAACTTCGGGAAGAAACGGCGTAACATATCTTTATAGGGTACACCTCCCTGCAGGTCCATCAGGTGTTTTTCCCTCCCGTTGAAGATGCCGTAGTTCCGTATGATGCGCAGGGTCGCTTCCTTATAAGGCGGATCGATCCTGTGGAGCAGTTCGGTAAATCCTTCCCAGTCTTCTGCCACCGACGAAACGGATATCAGGCTGCGCGGTATTCCGTAGGCGCGTCGTATATAAGCGGCAAACAGCCCGGAGCGCGCTTTGGCCAGCCGTTCGTTATCGCCATAAGGCCCGTCGGGCGAAGAATATCCGCGCACGCTGATCTGTATGACGTTGGAGAAGCGGTTGTTGCAAAGCGGACGCATGATGCGGTCGATCTTGTCGATCTCCGCCCGGTTGTTCTTATAATCGGGATAGATATCGTCTTTGCCTATCGGGTAATCGAAATAGAGGATGGCGCTCTCGGTGCGGTGCTTGTTGCTTAAACCCGGATCGGGTGTAAGGTTGGAGACCATCGTGGCGTAGGTACCGACCTGGTCGGCATCGAGCGTAACGTATTGTATGGGAGCTGCCTGTGGCTGCCGGATTGTACGCGGTGCGACAACGGCTATATTGTTTTTTGCAGCGACCGGTTTGCTTTTTTTGCGGTTCCGCACCGGGTACGGGAACCAGGGTCGCCGTCTGTTCGGCCGGCCTTACGGGGGCAGATGTGACGGCCAGGTTGCGCCTGATCGTATCTACCGCCAGCAACTCGGGGCCACAGCATTCTTTACTTTCCTGCCGGAGCAACAGGGCGGCTTCTTGCATCCACGACGTATAGGGTATAGAGACCTTGTAATCGACTGTTTTTGAAGCGTTATGTTTATCTTCCCGTATAGTCAGGTAAGGAAGGGGAGTGATTGCCTTTCCGGAAAGAAAGGCTTCGCGCTTCTCCTGGCGGGCACGACGGCCGCCACTGATGATGACAGGGGCAAGGTAACCGTCTGCCGATTCTTCCCCAGCATGACGGGGGTGAAGATGAAAGCGGTACCACTACCTGTACGGACTTCATTCAAATCCATTTTTATCTGTATATGCAGGCTGTCGTTCTTTACATATAGTTTCTGGGGTACGATACGGATCCCTTGTCCGGATAATTTCCCCGAAGGGAAATTACTGGAACACATAGCCACTATTAGTATTAATATTAACCGGACAGATATATGTATGTTGTTTCGTTTCATGCTGATGGAAATATGAGTTAACGCAGAAAATAGACAATAGAAAATCCGATGCGTGTAGGGCCGATATAGCTTCGTGTGAAGGAACCGACCGGTTCGGCACATTCGGCACACCGGTATTTGGTGTATGTCATCTGTGCATATCCGCCGCCTATCATGGCTTCAAGCCCCCAGCGGTTACCCAGTGCCCAATGGTAGCTATAGGTAATCCCACCTCCGTAGAGGTCGCCGCGCAGTACGTAGTCTTTCAACCCGGAGACAAAAGGGATTTGTCCGATATTGAAATGGCCGTAATGACCATGGACGCCTACGAAGTGTCCTTCGTAGTTACGGCAAAACCAGTAGCGGACTTCGGGTTGGATGAGATAAAGGTTGAGCTTCATATCGTTGCTGAATTTCCAGACATTATAAGCTCCCCATATATCGAGTGTAATCCGGGGAGTGATACCTGTTTCCACTCCTGCATTGGGCGTGGTGGTCGCCCAAAAAAGAATGTTCGTTTTGAGTGCGGTTTTCTGACTATGCAGACAGGTCGGCAAACAAAGAATGAATAGCATAAATATGAAATATCCCCTATACATATTTCCCGAATTTGTGATTACTAGTGTTTTTTGTCTTTCTGTCTCTTGGTAAGAGGTGGAAAAGGCAAAAGGTGATTTTTGAAGTAGGTTGATTTTTAAGATAAATGGGCTAAACGATCTATGAGGGTTTCAGCAAAGGCAAAACAAACCGTAAAACAAAAAGTGGAAATGTGGATAATCCGATCAGGGGAAGCGGATGAAAATACAGATATAATGATTTTTCTACAAATCCGGAATACTAAAGGATATAGATAAAAAAGAAATACGGGAATTTGGATTTGATGGCAGATCGGAAATAAGTG
>JAJPZM010000450.1 GCA_021204335.1 Parabacteroides sp.
AATCGGGTAATGGATAATGAATTGGCCGCATAACAAAAAAAGAAGGCATCCTTTTAGGACACCTTCATTTCCATGTTATCGGTTTACATTTTCTTTATATACGCTTTCCTATTACCGGATAATCACCCGACGGGATTGTTCTCCCTGCGGAGTATAAATATGGACAATATAAAAACCGGAAGAAAGCGAGTTCAACGGAATAGCATGCTGGCTGTTGCGAACCGTTTCCTGGCGAACAACAACACCTGATGCATTTATCAGGCTTATCTGTCCTTCCGTAACATCTCCCAGATCAAATTCGAGCATACGGGAAGAGGCATTCACTGCGATATTAAAATCGCGACCGGCCTGTATGCTTTCGTTATGCGTTGTCGTGTTGTCGGAATAGAAGTTCCGGTACCGCATGTAAAAGACAGTACCATCGTTTTCCTTATCCTCTTCAACCGTCATATTACCATGCGCGTCATATTGATACGTATATTCAAAGCCAAAGATCCATTTGCCGTCTTCGAGAAATTCTGTATACTGGCTGATTACGTTGCCTTGCTCATCATAAGTCAGTTTCGCATTTTGATTAGGCGCCCATGCTTTCGACTCCTCATCCCATTCATAATTAATGCCGCTTGCAACCAACCCATTATTACCAAACACAGCATCCATTTTATAAACTTCGAGACTTCCGTCTCTATGAAAAGTACTGTCCATCGCGACCTTCGGATAGCCTTTATCGGTATACTCAACAGTATCCCAAACCCAATCTTTCACCCATTCGCCGTTTTCATACCGATAACTCCTCATAGCGGTCTGGACGGCAGACGCATTATATTCGTTGAAAGTTTTCAGAACCGGTAACCATTCCCCTTCATGATACGAATAAACTCTTTCTTCCGTTTCATAAGAACCGTTCCCGGGGTTTTCCGGGTAAATATACTCTGTTCTGGAAGAAAGACTCTGGTTCCCGTTGAAACTATTAACAGACTTCGTTTCTTCTTTTATTTTCCTACCGGATTCATCATAGGTATAAGAATGAATATCCGTCAACATCCCCTCTTCACCCTGATAAACATGAGTAGAGTCTAAAGTAGCAGCAGCTATCCTCAACGTTGAAACAGCCTGTGTGCCTTGGTTAAATACTTTCAAAAAATGATCCGGCGTTTGCTTGGCAAAACTAATAACCGGCAATAAACAAATACAAAGTACTACTTTTTTCATTCTCTTTATTTTTATGATTACATCTCTAAGACACGAATAAATTCAAAACCCCTATCGCATGGAAAGATTTTTTCCGGCTACCCGCTAACTTCGCTTTACCGGCATCTTCCGCCCGCCCCCTCCCTCCCAATATAAAACTCCTCCCAAGCAAAACCGGAGAACATGGGAAGAAAAACCGCCTTCCTCCGCAGAAAAAGATTGTCCGACCTAAGTCGGACAGCTATTCGACACTCGTCAGACAGCTATCTCACCCGGGTCGGACAGCTATTTGACGGAGGTCGGACAATCTTTTCCTCGGCACTGGGGATAATTACATAAAGCATAACCGGGATTTCTATTGCGCTATTGGAAGAAATAACTTAGCTTTGTGAGTCTAAAGAGTACACGAGAGGAATTAAATCTAACTTAAATAGTAATCACCGTGAAGAAGGAAGATGAAGAAAAGGTAAGCGGGCTACCCGAAAATGCCTACAGAGAGCTAAAAGAAGGAGAAGTGTATAACCCCATCATGTCGCCCGGCAAGCAGTATAGGGAAGTGACGCCCTGGTCGGTGCTCTGGGGACTGGTTATGGCAGTGATATTCAGTGCGGCGGCAGCTTATCTGGGGCTGAAGGTCGGACAGGTGTTTGAAGCAGCTATCCCGATTGCCATTATTGCCGTCGGGCTGTCGAGTGGTTTCAAGCGGAAGAATGCACTGGGCGAGAATGTGATCATACAGTCCATCGGAGCTTGTAGCGGGGTGATCGTAGCCGGAGCTATCTTTACGCTTCCCGCCCTTTATATTCTCCAGGATAAATATCCAGAGATTACCATCAATTTCTTTGAAGTGTTTATGAGTTCGTTGCTGGGTGGGATCCTCGGCATCCTACTGCTGATTCCGTTCCGGAAATACTTCGTATCGGATATGCACGGCAAATATCCGTTCCCGGAAGCAACGGCTACGACGCAGGTACTCGTTTCGGGCGAGAAAGGCGGAAGCCAGGCCAAGCCGCTTATCCTGGCAGGGTTGATCGGCGGGCTATACGACTTTATCATTGCCACCTTCGGCTGGTGGAGCGAAACGGTCAGCACCCGTATCATTGGAGCCGGCGAGATGCTGGCGGAGAAGGCGAAAGTCGTTCTGAAAGTAAATACAGGGGCTGCCGTACTAGGGCTCGGCTATATTATCGGGTTGAAGTATTCGGCCATTATCTGCGCCGGTTCATTCCTGGTGTGGCTGGTGATCATTCCATTGATGTCGGCCTTCTTCGGTGCCGATGTGCTGACGCTGGGGAACGATGCTATTACGGCAACGGTCGGCAGCATGAGCGCGGAGCAGATATTTACGACCTACGCCCGCCATATCGGTATCGGCGGTATTGCCACAGCCGGCGTGATCGGTATTATCAACTCCCGGGAAATCATCCGCGGGGCAGTCGGCCTGGCCGCCAAAGAGCTGAAAGGCAAAAATACGGAAGCCGACACGGAAACTATACGTACACAGAAAGATTTGTCGATGAAGATCATCTCGATCGGTATCTTTGCTACGCTGATCGTTACTTACCTGTTCTTCCATTTCGGCGTATTGGATAACTGGTATTATGCACTGATCGGCTTGCTGATCGTCAGCATCATCGCGTTCCTGTTCACCACCGTAGCCGCCAATGCGATTGCGATCGTGGGAACCAACCCAGTGTCGGGCATGACATTAATGACGCTCATCCTCTCTTCCATCATCCTGGTGGCAGTAGGGCTGAAAGGGACTGCCGGCATGGTATCGGCGCTGATTATCGGGGGTGTTGTGTGTACGGCACTGTCAATGGCAGGCGGTTTCATCACCGACCTGAAGATAGGTTACTGGTTGGGTAGTACGCCCGCCAAACAACAGACCTGGAAGTTCCTCGGGACATTGGTTTCGGCGGCAACCGTCGGAGGCGTTATCCTGATACTGAACCAGACATACGGCTTCACCACCGGACAACTGGCCGCACCACAGGCAAATGCAATGGCAGCCGTTATCGAACCGCTGATGAGCGGTTCGGGAGCACCCTGGGTGCTGTATGGCATCGGTGCCGTACTGGCTATCATCCTCAACTTCTGCAAGATTCCGGCATTGGCTTTCGCCCTGGGTATGTTTATCCCAATGGAACTGAACACGCCGCTGCTGATCGGTGGTGCCATCAGTTGGTACGTTGGAAGCCGCAGCAAAGACCAGGCGCTCAACACCGCCCGCCTCGAAAAAGGAACATTGCTAGCTTCCGGATTCATTGCCGGGGGAGCTTTGATGGGAGTTGTCAGCGCTGCCTTGCGCTTCGGCGGTATCAATATGATGAATGAAAAGTGGCTGGAAGGAAACATTGCGGAACCATTGGCTGTTGTAATGTATATAGCATTGATGGCTTACCTGGCGATAAGCTCGATGAAAGCGAAAAAGAATAAAATAAAATGATTATCCGCATAATGTCCTATTATAAATTCTGGATTTGAAG
>JAJPZM010000133.1 GCA_021204335.1 Parabacteroides sp.
ATTTTAATATAAGGCATTAACAATTCAAATTGGATTACAATGCAGCCTTAGGATTTGTGAAACGAAGACCGTCATTATCGTGATAGCAAGCCCATTCGTCTACGATAGCGCCTTCCGGTCCGGCCATCATAAAGTGGAATGTTTCCATTTCTTTCAAACGCAAAACGTCGCCTACCTTCTGAACTACGAAGTTTTTGCTCTTGATCGGACCGTGGCCGGCAGGAATAGCAGGAGCGTTCGGAGTTTCGTCGCCTACTTCAGAGAAGTTGTAAACCCATCCCTTTTCAACCATCCATGATTCATGTTTAGCCGGGAATTTAGTTTTTACGTGAGCGTGTTCAGGGATCATCTGTCCCGGGAGCAGATAGATAGCATGAGCGAAGTAGCCATGTTCCTGGTCGTTGATCCAGAAGATACCACCCATACCTACATTTTCAAAGTCACCCAGACCGAAATCGGTAACCCACATGTCTTTAGCCATCAGTTCGGTGAAAGGAACACCATAGAACTCAAACATGTCTTTCATAGTCTTCATGGCTACTTCCTGATCGAATTTGCCGTCTTTGTAGAAGTCGGCGTTTGTGTACTTCTTAGAATAAGTCATTTCTTTTTTATTTTTACAATTAGAATTATTATCGCATTTGCATTGTTCAGTGCATCCGCCCTCTCCGTTGCAACAAGCCGTTTCGCTTGTTTTGTTGCCATTACATGCTACCATAGAGCTTAATAAAAGCCCTACGGCCATAGTTTTAACAGTCAATCCTTTTTTCATTTCACTTTTCATTTATGTTAGTAATATTTGTTTCTTTCGTCAAACGGTCTATAAGTAACAGAGAGTTTATAACACAGCTATTCCCTCGATCTCAATCAACAACTCATCGCGGCAAACGTCTGCCCACATATATGAGATGGGAATATTCAATTTATATGCATTCAACAATCTTTCCGCTTCTTCGTAGAAAGACATGTCTTTCAGATATACGCGGAGCATTTTCAGCTTGGCTTCGCCGATCAGCTCGGCAATGTTCTCCATTGTGATATGAAGCTGGCGCTCCAACCCTACTCCGACCAGTGTTTCTTCGCCACGAATGGCAGCCGTACCGGAGATATAGATCAGCTCGCGGTCGCCAAACGTCATGCTCTTGGCACGCTCGAACTTGGGAGTCGTCTTTTTGCTGTGGGCAGCGGCCAATACATCTTCCGAATAGGCATGGGCAGCCACCTGCAACTTATTATCAATCGGCGTGGCAAAACAATCGGGATTGGAAAATACGGCAGCATCCAGATCAATCAGAATGCCCCCAGATTCGCACCGATACCGGTCGCAGCAGGGTAACCGTTGTCCCAAGTTGCTTTGCTGTAATATTCGCTACGGGCATTATTAAATATCTGATAATGCTGGTCTTCTCCATCAAACTTAGTGATCTGCTCGATGTAATTCCACTGGCGGATAATGCTGTTGATCGGGAACCCCTCCCTGCGCATCAAATCGGAAACCAGATGGATCACCTCTTTCGACTGCTGTTCTATCCCGAAGTTAATCACATCGCCATGGAAGCCACCGGCAAACAGGAAACGTCCGCAGCCATTCTCCAAAACGACATACGGGAATGCACCGATATGTTTATAGGTAATATGGTCTCCTTCGTCGGGCGTATAGGTATGAGCTTCCAACACCAGCCCGGCATTCAACGGCGGCTGGGATACATAGCTCACCACCGGTTCGCAATTACCATAGTATTTACGTATCTTCTCGCGCAGGACTATACGGCGCGAAACGTATTGTTCGTTATCACTGGGCGTACCGAAAAAGGCGAGCCTGAGTATAAGCTCGTTTTGCGGCAATTGGGCAAGCAGTTTATCCACCATATCCCCAAATGCTGCTTTTTCAGCCGTATAAATGTTGTAATTAATCTTATCGCAATAATTCATCGGTCTTTACTTTTAGAGTGAGTTTACATATTCTGTTAAGGCTTCTATATCTTTCTTTGAAACTTTCTTCTCAATACCATGTTCGTGAACTTCAAAAACTTCTTCCATGGCGGCAGCACGTCCGTCGAACAGATAAGGAGCCGTACGCCAAACTTCCCTCAAAGTCGGAGTATCCCAGCCTTTTTCAAATTCGATATCTTCGCCGATACGGTGCATCTTCATGTCTGTGAAATAAGGGCCGCTATGGCAATCGCCACAACCCAGCTTATCAAATACTTTGCGTCCTTCCTTGGCTTTGTCAGACAGTTCGCCGTTCACCAGATAAGGGCTGGGAACCGGGCGAAGCGACATCAGATATTCATCTACGCATTTCGCATCGTCTTCGGTAATATCGAAGAACTGGATGAAATTGTAACCGGCACGTACCGCAACCTCGGCCGATGCACGAATACCGGAAATCATATTCGGGGGAGTCACATGGCTAAAGAGCAGGCTCTTGCAATTCTTTGAGTTACCCACGCCGTCATTCATCAAATCCCAGTTCATACCGTCCGTACGGGCGTCGCCGGGATGGCAACCGTTACAGCTCTGCCAGTTCTGGAAACAATGGGAAGCATCATTGAAATATTTTTCCCCTTATTTATATCAGACTCGGTTCGTCCCGGATTCAACTCAACAGATGCGATTTCCTTTGTGTTCATATCCATTACATTGAGCACATCTGCAAAATAAGTAGGAACAACCAGTTTATTATCGGTGAGAACCATAGCGCGAGGGCCGTTACCCTGCAAAGGAATACGTTCGCGAATGCCGTACAGGAAATTCAGGTCATAATCCAACATCGACTTATTCGGATAATTCTCGAACTTCTCGCGTAAAGCCGGATGATCGATCACGCTGATCTCATGCGTACCGGAGTGGGAGATAAATATAGACTCGTCGTTACAAGCAATGCTCCAAATACCGGCAGCCCCTCTTTCAGGTTCGTCGACAACCACCGCACCGACAAACTCCTGCTTCTCCGTATCGATCACGCTGAAAGCACTCGTATTCATCCAACCCTGCTGCAATTGGGAAGTAGGCACGGCAAAACGTCCCAGGTTGTGGGATACATACACATACTTTCCGTCCGGCGTAATACAAATGCCACGCAAAGCATTACTGCCGTTAGCCAGTTTAATATCTTTTACTTTCGTGAAACCTTCCATTTCAATGACGGAAATACAAGCTGCCACATAATCGAGATCCGCCCGCTGTGCCGGCAAGAAGTTGGTAACATACATGTATTTACCATCCTTGCTGAATACCGCCGATTTCGGTTCGCGAAGCACTTGTACCTTACGCAATACCTTATGACTAACAGGGTCAACCTCTGAGACACTGTTATCGAACTGGTTGCAGACATAGACCGTCTTTTTGTCGGGCCCGAACATCGGATGGCAAGCCCCCGATCCGGTCGGGATAGCTGCCTCTATCCTACCCGATTCCAACAGCAGGATTTGCAGTTTACCCGTATTCTCAAAGGTTGTTATATATGCTTTATCCCCGTCCAGCAGGATGCCGGTCGGCGTTTCGTCCATAGGAAAAGAGTGCAACAGTTGTTTACCGTCCGCCGAGAAAATATCCACGCGCCTTACTCCTTTCTCCGTAAGAAACATTTCCCCTTTATCGTTCAGCTTAATGTCAGTAGTGAAAAATGGCGGATTATCAGCCGAGGCAAACGAAATGCAACAACTGACAAAACAGGCCAGTAATAAGCTTTTCAATATATATTTCCTTGTGTTCATGGTATGTTGTTTATTTTTTTTGTGTTTTTACTATATCCCAGTTCGGCCGAAATACTCTGCACAACCTCTTTTATGCAGGCGACCGTCGAACGAAAAATTTCATCTGTCAGCCTGTCTTTAGGCCCCGAAATCCAGATTGCCCCACAAGGATAACCGGTATAATTGAAGATAGGAGCGCCTACACAGATCACCCCGTTCATTTCTTCCTCGTTATCCATGGCATAACCCAGTTTACGGACTTTTTCCAGCTCTTCCAAATAGGCTTCACGCGTAGTGATCGTCCGCGAATTATACCTAGCAAATGTCATATACGACAAATAGCGGTCGCGAACAGTGTTTGGCAGATAAGCCATAATTGCTTTGCCTGGCGCCGAGCAACGCAATTCAAAAGGTTTTCCCGGCGAAAGAACGAAGCGGAACGTGTGATGTCCCTGTGCTTGTTCGATGAAAATACCTTTCTCATTTCCTAATACACCAAAACAGGCAGTCTCACCCACTTTATCACGCAAATCGCGCAAACGCGGCAAGACTGTTTTCAACAGATTGTGTTTATTCAAAGATCTAAAGCCCAAAGTTAATAATTTCCGCGATAACTTGTAGCGCTTTGTGTCTTCATTATAGTTCAGATAATCCAAACGAACCAATGTATTCAAAATACGGTAAGCGGTAGTTTGGGAGATATCCAGCTTACATTTAATATCTTGCAGCGTCTCACCCTGTGGATGAAGCGAAAGATATTCGAGCACCGCAATCCCCTTTTCCAGGTTCGGTACCTTATAATTCTCTTCTCCTTTTTTCCATATTTGGAATAACGCTTTCCATATTTGAAATATTGTTTCAGATTTGAATCAAATATAGAAGAGTGACGTTAATAAAGACCAAGAAGTGTGTAAAAATTAGTTAAGTATGCTGTATAACATTGAATGCCTCAGTATCCACGAATCAAGGCTACATAGTACGCCTGAAAATTCCCCGAAACGATAACCTTTGTTCATACATTCTTTGCAACCTTATTAAAAAGAACTATCTTTGTGGAAATAGTAATTATTTAATATATACAGTCATGACATTTATAGCCAATCCTATTTACGACGTGGTCTTCAAATACTTAATGGAAGACGAACGGGTAGCCAAGATTCTACTCTCGGCACTATTGAAAAAAGAAATCCTTGAACTCGAGATGCGCAAACAAGAATACACAGCCATGCAACAAACACGCATCTCCCTTTTCCGCATGGACTTTGCAGCCAAAATACGTGACAACGACGGCTCAGAACACCTCGTTCTGATCGAATTGCAAAAGACCTGGCTGGCTACCGAGACACTGCGTTTCCGCCAATATCTTGGCACACAGTACCTCAATAAAGAAAATATGAAAAGCGACGATGACAGCAATTACGGACTGCCGATCATCTCAATCTATATCCTGGGACATATTCTGGGCGACTTGAAAGAGCCAGTCATTTACGTGCGCCGCCGTTACCTCGACTACGATGACAACGAGATCGACCGTAAAGACAAATTCATCGAAAGCCTAACACATGACAGTATCATCGTCCAGATACCTTACCTGCAAGGTCGCACACGCAACCGTCTGGAACGCCTGCTGAACCTCTTCGATCAGGATCGTCGACGAAAAGACAATGACCATTATCTGGAAATCGACGAAACACAATTTCACGAAAACGATGAAAAGTTGCTGGTCGACCGCCTGCTCCGCGCCGGTACCACTCCCGACGTACGTCGTGCCATGGAAGTAGAAGACGAAATCCTCTCGGAAATCGAAGCCCGCGACACCACCATCATGCTCAAAGACAAATTGATCGAACAAAAAGAACAAGTCATCGAACAAAAAGAACAGGTCATTGAACAGAAAGAACAGGTCATCGAAAAAAACAAGCAAGTTATCGAAAAAAAACAAGCAAGTCATTGAACAAAATAAGCAAGTTATCGAACAGAAAGAACAGCAACTCGAACAACAAAAGCAAACCATGAGAGAGATGGTTCAAATGCTATCGCAAGCAGGCATATCTATTGACGAAATATCCAGCAGATTATCTATCCCGACAGGAGATATCGAAAATTATTGTAATAAAATAAGGTTCTTCGCCACTTTGGGGACAGTTGTTTTTCCTAAAACATCTTGATTTGTACACAATCCCGACATCTTGAGGTTACCCCAAAGTGACGAAGAATCAAAATATTATTGCGCATATCCCCTTCCAGTTAAGGTTTTGGCTCTATTTAATTAGCACTGCCGCCATCTATCGTATAAATACGGTAATATCCCTCCTCATTTATCTCTGGTTCAATACGCCATCTTACGGAAACATTATCAGCATTAGTATAGCTACCAACAAACACACTCAGATCATTATAATCATCATAAGGATGCATTAGATAATGATATGTACCATCACCCATTCGGTAAGGGCTAAAATTGAAAAAGCATACATCAGAAGCTTCCATAACATTATCAGAAACGGGTAAATCGATAACCAGCAATTTCATCTTATGTTTCATAACGAACGAAAGTTTATTGTCTATAATAGAACCTTTCGCAATCATCAGATCTTGAGACGTATATTTATCAAGGGTACTCTGATCGGTAAATAAATCCCAACCGTCAAGAAACTCCCAAAAGAAATTATCAGCATCATCACTACCAGTATAAAATTCAAAATTCGACACATCTGCCAGATAAGGATAATAAGCAAAATAACTAAAATTGTCCGAAAGTGGTATTCTACCTCCTTCCATCTCCCAATAAATGCCATCACGACCATTATTCACAGCTGTCAGGCAAAGGTTTTGTATGTTGTCAATCAACTCCCCGTTCTCCACTGCAAAGAGACCGATTTTATCGCCTGCGGTAAATATAGTTTGGTAGTCAATTTCTTCATAACGTGTCTGTATGTCGCCACTACCATGAAATCCACCATCACGAACAGTTATCGTCAAAGGTTGCGTAGAAATATTACCGGTATTATCTCCCGGCAGATTATCGTTTGAACACCCACAAAGCAGCGCACCACAAGACAATAAAAAAAATGTATATTTTAATCGTATCATTCTACTTCTTTAATTCAATATTACTAAAAAGTTAACCATGGGCGAACACGACACTTGTTAGTTTGACCGTAGAAGTATCCATAAATATTAAAAAGAGAAATATATTTATCAGATCCCTGCGTACTAGACCAATAAGTACCATCATCTATAGAAAAATCACTATTCCCGGGTGTATTCCGGATACTTGATGAGTACACTTCCGATATCCTAAAAAAATAGTTACCTTGACCCTGAGCAGGCAAGAACCAATCGCTGGTATTTTCTGGAGCCGGATCAATTGAACCATGTGTTACTGTTGTATAATATATGGCAGGAAAATTAGTCTGTAAATTCCGATCATTATTCTTTGCGTACTCTTTTATTATTTCGGTGTTACTGTAGCCATAAAATCCTACTGGTTCATCACTAGTGCCAACTAGTGTAGTCATGTCTATACACCACTGTACTCGTTCACTTCCGTTGAGAGCCATAACATAGCCTGTTACTTTATCCAGAGTTTCAGGCGCAGAAACACCATCTCCTTTCTTTAAATAGACACAATCATCTTTCCAGTCACCCTCACTATCTCTTCCCACTTTTACGATAATGCCGATACATGTTCCTTTATTGGGATCTGGTAAAACATCTTCCTTTATATATCCATAATGGAATTCATCACCATCAATATCATGACCTTCTGAATAAAAAGCGCGTAAACCACCATCAAAATAAGCCCATCCGACTCCATCGTCCGTACGGTAAAAATAATCACCGGGTTTCATTTCTTCAGCGGTAAAAGTTTGAGGCAAGCAACCTGTTATATTACTTGGAGCACCTTCCTGCGCCTGCCACTCACCAGGCATATCCACCATTACAACCAGATAACCGTATTTCACAGTAATATTATAAGTATATTGTTGCCCCGCAACCAAATCAGCATCCTGATTTTCGGGTGTATAATAATAGGTATTGCCGTCGGTCAAGGTGACGGCTAGAAATTTCTTGTTTGTCTTCTCGGACATTGCCTGCGGAATGACAAGGGCTGAATAGCTTTTCAAATAGCCTGCATTCGGAGTTATTTCTTTGGGGATAATCGTACCGGAAGTACCGGAGCTAATATCCCAGGTTCCGGTAGTATTGACACCGACCGGTTCGGTATAGGTACCCGAAAGAGCCAGATTATCGTTGGTTCCAATAGTTATGTGTTGTATGGTATTGGCGATGGTAGCTTCGGCGTCTATGATGTTTATTACCACACGCGCGGTCTGGTGACAAAAGGCCAGGTTTGCTGTAGCCCTGTCGGCAAAAGTAATCTCTTTTTCCGGGGCATAGAGGAAGTCACTCTTTTGATAGCCGTCATTCGCGTTTTGGTCGGCCTGAACACTCCATGTATCCTGTATTTCATTGCGAACTGTATTATCCCCGTAATATCAGGCAGAAACCTTCTTCGTTTCATCAGATTTCTTCCAATAGAACGGGTCGGTAGAGGTTAGCATTGCAGAAGCCGCGTCGGCCGATGGGGTATATGTTTTTACATTTGCATCACCGTCTACCTTTACGGCTATCCGGTCGCCGTTCTGCCATGTTCCGTCCGCAGTAGCCGAACGGGTCACCCGTAATTCCTTTACCGAGGTGGCAAACGACATCGGATATTTGCCATCGGACAGGTCGCCCCCGACTTCTATCTCTTTGCTGCATGAAGAAGCAAAGAGACTATATATCATGGCAATGCCTATACTGCTGAATAAGGATGATTTGTCCATTTCTTTTGTTTTTTTTAATAATAAGATTGTATAAGTAGTCAATCCCCGTTCTCATCCCCGACATGAGAACGGGGACCGGATTATTCTATAACCGGGCGGTCGTCGTCACCAACATTGCTCCCGCCTTCACCGGTAGACGAAGATGTTTTGCCACCCCACTCTTCCCAGAAAATATTGTTGCTGATCAGCGAGCGGGTAGCCACCTTATTGCTCGCCGTACGGCTGGTTTCAGGAATAAAATGAACGCGGGCACCGGTAATCAGCGTAGCTTTTACCTTGTCGGGCGAATCGACACCCTGCCCGTTTGCAATAGAAGTATAATAAAAGGTACCGATCCCATCCAGTTTTACGGTACGTCCCTGTGCCATATAGTCGCCCAAAACCCCACCAAGTCCTTTCAACACTGCATACGTGTCGGCAGGGCTGACGGTTGAGATTTGGGCAAGCCTGTCAGCGACCTCATTAGTATGAACCGGTTTGCCTACTGTAACAGACTGCGGATACCACAGGCCGTTGATCTTTTTTCTCACTTTTTTGAAGAAAGCCATATTTCAATTGTTTTTGCTCTCTGATGCCTTCCGGGAAAAGGCAGACCTGAGTATACGACCGAGATACCCTAAGTATACGACCCGGGTAGTCTCGGTATACGACTCAGATTATTTATCAGAGAAATTAATATTTATATAGGGATTACATTTCAGCAACACCATCATCTACATCAGTACCACTACCCCAGGGAGTGATTTCCGACTCAACCTTCAGATCGATCAGGTTGGCGGTAATGGTGTATTTATACTTCGTGTTTGCGGCAAACGTGGTTTCTGCTCCCAAACTATAAGTAAGCACACCGCCATTGTTTAAAGTAACACGAATAAAAGCAGTGCCGTTAGCCAATGTCTGCGGGACAATGATCGCTTCATTGAGCTTATTTTCAGTATTTCCGGAAACATCATTACCAATTTCGATAGGATTGCTATCACTCCCAACGGTTCCGCTTGCTGCAACCGTTACACTCTCGGCAGCGGTAGCTTTCTCCGGGGTAAATGTTGCTTCCAGTTTAGTATTCAGGATTTCGACCTTAGAAATAGTTATATCATCCTCACCTTTACTTTTTTTCAGTACAACTTCAATCTTGGATAAAAGGTGTTTGAAAGTAAGAGTGACAGTGCCGGATGCGGCTTTGACATCCTGTTTCGTTTTCGTCTCTTTTGAATAAAGCAAATCGGATTTGGCATAATTGGCAATAGTGCTTTGATCCTGTTCTACCTTATGGGTAAGCTGAGACGTCGGATAATCATCCGGCCTTGTTGTTACTGATCCTGTAGGATTGATATGAAAAGCATATAGATTAATACTTTCTTCATTAGCCGGGAAAAACAAGTCTTTGCTATCGGCAACAGTAAACCCATTACTGCTTGTGGCTGTCAGCGTTTCGGCATAATACTTCGGGGTACCCGATCCGGCACCATCGATATAAAGCCATACCGTTTCGTTTTCATTAATCTTCTCGTCCAAATCAAACGTTGCACGCGTCTGTTGGGCAATGCTACTACTCAAATGCAGACGTCCGTCCCACCCGTCATTCATTGAATCTTCATTAGTACAAGCAGTCAGACAAAAGGCTGCTGCAACGAAGGTAAATAATGTTGTTTTCATCATGTTGATATATTAAGTTATAATTATTTTTTTTAGGAAGCTTCGCCGGATGTTTCATCACCCTCATTCCATATCTCGACTTTCGATTTGAGAGACAAACCGCCCTCATTCCACTGTAAGCGGGTTGAATAGATGTAACCGGCTTCAAAGGTGATTCCGAGGTCGATCGTTCCCGTTGCACTACCTTCACCCGGTTCCCGGTATTCCACTACGGCATCGGCACCGGTAGGCAGGCAGAGATTATCGCCCGGTTGCAACGGATAAGGAGTTGTCGCAACATCAGCCGGATAAACACCCGAGAGCGACAAACCGGAAGGCATATTTTTCAAAGACAAAACCAATCCTTCGGGAGCATCTGCCAGCGTAAGACGCAACAGGCAGGTAGCAGGTTTCAGAGTGGCGGTATAAATGGTTGTCCCCGGATAAGTAATCTCCGCAGGATCGCTGGCTAAAACGGCTTTCAATGGGGTGTCCGGTTTCAAGGCCAACAAAGCGTCGAAACGGATAGCTTCTGTCGTTCCCGCCACAGGCAACCCGAAACAATCCGCATCCGCCAAAGTAACGAAACGGTAATTACCTGCCGCCACCGTCAGCACATCCCCCGAGGCGAAAGCATGGTTGAGTACGCAATTTTTATCGGGAGTTTTATCAAACGCCAACAGGCGATGGGTGTCGGCACTTGTTCCAGCCGCGCCCTTTGTCAGCAGGGTAACCGACGACGGAGTGGTTGCTTCATCCGAAAATTCGCCGCCACAACCGGCCATCAATCCAAGCGCAAGACAGGTCAATACAATTTGTTTCATATTGTGTTTCGTTTTATTACAGATAAATTTTGATGCTTTCATTGCCTGCGAGCAGGATATAAATGCCGGACGGAAGCGAAAGGCGGCTTTCGATAGAGGGCGATAAAGATAAACGCTTCACCAACCGTCCGCCGATCGTATAGACAAGAGCTTCACCCGGACAGTCAGCCACCAGCGAGAGGACACCGCAAGCCGTATGTATACGCAAGCCGGAAAGGGCTACCGGTTCATTGGCGGTAGACGGTTCATCATCGTCATCACCGGGGGTATCGGGTGTATCGGGAATGCCGGGATTATATGGCGGGTTGGGAGTATCTGGGGTATCGCCACCTGTGTCTTTACGGATAGAAAAACGGACAGTGACAGCAGCCGGCGGCATATCGAATACCAACACAGAAACGGCCGGATTTCCTTCCAGTCCGACCCATCGCCAACTGCCACCGGGGGCAAACGCCTCTGTTTTCAGCAAGGCCAGTTTATCCGCAAGCGGCGTTTGAAGCGTAACGGTAACCCCGGTACCGGTTTCTACCTAATAACCGGTTGCGGCATCCCCCGTTACTCCATCACCGGCAAGGTGAACCTGCACTTCGGAACTTGCCACACCCGATATCTCCACCGTAAGCGGATAAGATACGGGATCGGTGGAAAGGGATTGTATATCTACATCTATATATACAGCGTAATCGGGCATTGTGAAAGTATAAGTATCGAGATCCCCCGTATTATCGACAGAGACATCGTTCTGCCCGAATGCTTTGCCTACCGTTACAATTGCTTTTTATCGTTCGGAATGTCTGATAAAGTAATTGTTACAAGTTTACCTTTATTTGCCATCGGCTTGTCAACCGTTACCGTAATTGCAGCATCATTCTGACGGATTTTTATCCGGTTTTCCGCTCCCGGTAGCGCATGAATACACACAGGAAGCAAGAAAAACAAGAGCATTATCTTCCAAACTTGGCTATTTACAGCATACTTCAAAAACAGAAAGGGTAGAAATTCAGTAGAAAGAATGGTAGATTTCAGGGGAAATAATGCCGTTTGGGCATACAAGCCCTTATCTTCATACAATGTTATATCAGTTTGTATCAGTCTTTTATGTTTCATGACGTGTGTAAGATTGAGTCTGTGTAGAACTAAGATGATAAATAGACGCGGATGACGCGAATAACGCGGATTTTTTAGTTTAATAGTTTTACTAAATCCGTGTCATTCGCGTCATCCGCATCCAACAATATTTCTCAAAATAATTGATTATAAAGGCTTGGTTATAATAAATAATTTATATCTTTGCCACGTATTATTAACGTAGTTCTACACAGACTATGTCATTATCTTACATCTATTCTTCTAATTTTTCCGATAACTTATCACCGCTAACACATTAAAGAAAACGGCAAACAGGCAGATGACAACAAATTGCCCAATCACGTCTGTAAACTGGCTTCCTTTCAGATACACCATACGGGTAACCTCTATAAAATAGCGGATCGGATTAAGCAGCGTCAAATTCTGCGCCCACTCCGGCATACTGCTGATCGGAGTAAACAGGCCGCTCAACAAGATAAATATAATCATAAAGAAGAAAGCCGTAAACATCGCCTGCTGTTGGGTAGACGACACCGAAGATATCAGCAGACCGAAGCCGGTAAAGGCAATCAGATAGACCCCGGCAAACAGATAAATAATTCCCATATTCCCTACCGGCAACAATCCGTACACCACCCAGGCAACGATGGCCCCGATCATCAGCAATATAAAGCCGATGATCCAGAAAGGGATCAGCTTGGAAAGCAGGAACAGCGATTTCGGCACAGGCGTTACATTGATCTGCTCGATCGTCCCTTTCTCCTTCTCGCTCACGATATTCAAGGCCGAAAGGAAGCCGGCAATGATAGTCAGCAGGAACGCCATAATCCCCGGAACCATAAAGTTTTTATAGCTTAAATGGGGGTTGAACAGGTTGGTGGAACGGATGCCACCCAATGCTGTACCGGGCACAAAGCCCTTCTCCTGGTTAAAATCCATGATAATAGAGGAAAGATAAGAGCTACCCATTCCCCCTTTCGTCCCGTTTACGGCGTTGGCGGCGATAAGGACATTTGCCTGCCCCTCGCGTCCCAGGTTCTTCTCGAAGTCGGAAGGGATTTCGAGCAGCAGGTCGGAAGCGTTGCTTTCGATAGAGGTCAACGCCTGGTCGTAGGTGGGCGAAACATCGGTCAGGCGGAAATAGCCG
The DNA here is from genome assembly GCA_021204335.1 of Parabacteroides sp. Taxonomy (GTDB): domain Bacteria; phylum Bacteroidota; class Bacteroidia; order Bacteroidales; family Tannerellaceae; genus Parabacteroides. The sequence goes on from JAJPZM010000133.1 coordinate 13,229, forward strand.
GACGAAAGGATCTTCTCCGTCAGTTGGGTGGAAAGGACGGAGTGGTCGTTGTCGATAATCCCCAGGTTGATGTTGCGTATCTCGAAATTGGCGGCAAAAGGCAGAATGATCAGCTGCATCAGCGGCATCAGGAAGATGATGCGGGGCAAAAACCGATCGCGTTTGATCTGCTTGAACTCTTTTTCCAGTAAATAGCGTAATGTTCCCATATCTTCTTGCTTATACTATAAGCGGATTTTAAATCGTTTGACACTCAGAAGGATTAAGGCTAGTACCATCAGTACCAGTATACCGATCTCTTTCATGATCGATGCGGCTCCAAGCCCTTTTATCATCACGTCTTTTACGGCGATGATATACCATTTGGCGGGGACGATATTGGAGAGCCACTGCAATATATCGGGCATGTTCTCGATCGGGAAAACCATCCCGCTCAGCAGCATCACCGGAAGCATCAACGCCATGGCACTGATCAGCATGGCCGCCTGTTGCGTATCGGCAATCGTGGAGATCAGCAAGCCCAGGCAGAGGGAGACCAGCGCATAGAGGATCGAAATGGAAAACAACAGGACGACACTTCCGACTATCGGAACTTCCAGCAGGAAGTAAGACAGGCAAAAGATCGTTGCCACATTCACCATACTGAGCAACAGATAAGGCGTCGCTTTTGCCAGAATGATATAAATAGGCTTGATCGGAGAAACGAGCAGCACTTCCATCGTTCCCACCTCTTTTTCGCGGACAATCCCGACGGAAGTCATCATCGCACAAATCAGGATCAGGATCAGCCCCATCACGCCGGGCACGAAATTGTAGGCGCCCTTCATCGTCGGGTTGTAAAGTAACTGGACGACCGGTGAGATGCCTGCCGATAACTGGCTTCCACTGCCGGCAACTGCCGACGTGCCGGAATCGACTTCGCCCTGCTGGATGATAGTCGTTGCGTAGGCCGTCAACTGAGTGGCCTCGTTCGGATCGGTCGCATCCGCCAGTAATTGAACGGAAGCATCCGATGAAGAAGCATATAAGGGCGGGAAAACGACAACCAGCCGGACTTTTCCTTTCTTGAACAAGGCTTGCGCTTCTGCTTCGCTATCGACCATTTGATAGAGGTCGAAGTATTCGCTCGCGATCAGCCGGTCGGATATTTTCGTGGTCACCTCGTCGCGGCTCTGGTCGAAGATGGCGATCGGCACGCTGGTTATTTCCGTCGTGATGGCGTAGCCGAAAAGAATGATCTGGATAATCGGCATAAGCAGCAAGATCATCATTGTACGCGTGTCACGAAAGATATGATAAAATTCTTTACGTATAAAAGAGATAAACTGTTTCATATTATTCTCCCCGTTTGGCTTTCCGGGCTAAGGCCTGGAAAACTTCGTTTATATTCGTTGCATGAAAAGTCTGCATCAAGGCAGCCGGACTGTCGAGCGCTTCGATCTTACCGTCCACCATAATGGAGACGCGGTTGCAATATTCGGCTTCATCCATATAATGGGTGGTGACGAAAACGGTAATGCCCCGCTCAGCCGCCTGATAGATCAGCTCCCAGAACTGGCGTCGGGTGACAGGGTCGACACCGCCGGTCGGCTCGTCCAGGAACACGATGCGCGGCTCGTGGATGATGGCTACCGAGAAGGATAGCTTCTGCTTCCAACCCAAAGGCAGGGAGTCGACCAGTGTATTTCGTTCGCTCTCCATGCCCAGGACGGCGAGCAATTCGTCGGTTTTATCAGCCAGCTTCTTCTTCGGCAATCCGTAGATACCGCCGTAGAGACGGATGTTCTCCCAGACTTTCAGGTCGCCATAGAGGGAAAACTTCTGGCTCATATAGCCGATGTTGCGTTTGATCTGTTCCGTTTCTTTATATACATCGAAACCAGCTACGCGTGCCATGCCCGAAGTAGGAGCCGACAGGCCGCAGAGCATGCGCATGGCGGTGGTCTTCCCAGCGCCGTTGGCTCCGAGGAAACCAAAGATTTCGCCCTCTCCCACCTCGAAGCTGATATGGTCGACTGCCGTAAACGTCCCAAAGCGTTTCGTCAGGTTTTCTGTTTCTATTACGTTCATTATATATGTGTTTAAAGAACTTTTACCGTCGTAAAAACGGTTTTTTAATGATGAAAATGCTTCCGAGGTCTCAGAAATGGCTTTCAAACGTTGAAAGGCCATTTCCGAGATAAAAGAGAGCTTTACAGCGCCATAAAACAGTCCTCCACTCCCGGCTCCACCGGTTTTATCTCCACATCTTCGTACCCTTTCTCTTTCAGGAACTGCTTCAGGGCATCCATCTCCTTTCCATCCTCTTTCAAAGCGAGATGATGCGTATCGCCAAAAGCATAACAGGAATAAGTGCCGGGAAAAGATTGCAGATCGACCAGCAGCCGATATATCGACGACGCCCGGACAGTCCACAGCTGCCTGCCGAACGAAGCACGGATGCCTGCCGGCGTATCGATGAACAGGCACTGACCCGAACGCACCAAAGCAATCCGGTCGCAACGCGAAGCCTCATCCATATAGGGGGTAGAAACAAGGATCGTGATGCCCTGCTCCTTCAACCGGTCGAGCATATTCCAGAACTCCACGCGGGAGACCGGGTCGACACCCGTCGTCGGTTCATCCAGAAAGAGGACATCGGGACGATGGATTAATGCGCAGCTCAATGCCAGCTTTTGCTTCATACCGCCGGATAACTTACCGGCTTTCCGCTTCTTGAATGGTTCAATCTGGACGTAGATATCGCGCACCAGATCGTAGTTCTCCTCGATCGTCGTATTAAAGACGGTGGCGAAGAAGTTCAGATTCTCCTCGACTGTCAGATCCTGATAGAGCGAGAAGCGGCCGGGCATATAACCGACGCGGGTACGTATTTCCTTATAATCGCGAACGACGTCGAGGCCGCAGACGGTCGCACTCCCTTTATCCGCCAGCAATAGCGTCGTCAGGATGCGAAACAGGCTCGTCTTGCCTGCCCCGTCGGGGCCGATCAGCCCGAACAATTCCCCCGAATGTATATCGAGCGAAATATCCTGCAAAGCCTGCACCTCGCCGTAATTCTTGGATACTCCTTCAACCCGTACTTCGTTATTCATTATTACTTATTCATTATTAATTAAACACCGTTTCGCCATACTGCCCAATCTTCAGATAACCGTCGTTCTTCACAGCTATCTTTACGGCATACACAAGGTTTGCCCTTTCATTGCGGGTTTGGATGCCTTTGGGGGTAAACTCGGATTTGTCGGAAATCCAGGTGACCGTGCCGGGATATTCCCGCTGGTCGCCTTTGCCATAATCGGCAAATACGCGGACGGATTGACCTTGCTTGATTTGCGATAACTGGTCGGCGGTGATATAGACGCGAAGATAAAGCAGGTCGGTATCGGCAATTTTATATAAAGGTTTGCCGGCGGCCGTCACTTCGCCCGGTTCGGCGTACTTCACCAGGACGGTGCCCGTAGAGGAGTTGGTGATGCGGCATTTCTGTAACTGGTCATCCAGCTGCATGATCTGGTAGAGCATGCTTTCGGCTTCGGCATCAGCGCCCCCGGTCGTTTTGCTCAGGGAAGAGCGCTGCGCATCCAGTTGCTTTTGCAGATATTTGATATTATTGACAATGTCGTCTATCTGCTTCTGGTTGCCGGCTTTTGCACGTACCAGGTTCTCCATGCGTTGTTGCTCACTGCGTGCCGTAGCGATTTGCTGCTCCAGCGCTGCGATCTGCTTACGGATGTCCGGCTTACGAATATCGACCGAACGCAGGCCGGCTGCCAGTTGCTGCTTTTTCAAATAAAGTTGCATGCTGTCCACATAGCCCAGGACGACGCCGGCATCCAGGCGGTCGCCTTCTTCCAGCTTCAGTTCCATAATCTTCCCGTTTGCTTCGGAAGATACCAGTATTTCGGTTGCCTCGAAAGTGCCCGTTGCATCATACTCCCCGTCTTTGCCGTTGCAAGCCACAAGGCATGACAGGGCAGCTGCTACCATTGTGAAATAAGTCAGTCGTTTCATATCTATTTTCATTTTATTCCGGTTATTCATTGTTCGTAGTATACATATAATTATATACAGCCATCAGGTGTTGGATGCGGTGGGCGGCAGCCGTCTGGCGCGACAGGTCTTCCGCATTGATCTCGCGGATCAGGTCGGTGACGGAGATGACGCCGTTTGCCAGCTTCACCTCGGCCGCATCTTTGATGCTTGTGCGAAGGCGGATGATTTCATCGTCTGCCTTCATCAGATCCACCACTTCCTGTATCTCGGTATTCTGCTGCATCAACTGCAAGGAAGTATTAAAGAGGAATGTTTCGCGCTGCACTTCGACCTGTTGGCGACCGGTTGCCACCTTCCGGCGGTCGTTCTTCAAGGTATAAAGCTTTCCCATATCCCAGCTCAGCCGTATGCCTGCCATATAAAAAGGTTTGAAACTGTCGTCCAGCATATTCAACCCCGGACGGCCGTAACCGCCCTGCACGAAGGCGCCCAGCTTCGGCATCAGACCGCTGGTGATCTGTTTGTTTTGCACTTCCAACAAATTACTCCTTGCATCCAACGCCCGCAGTTCGGGACGGTTGATCTCGCCAGACAAAGGATTACCCGGTACCGCCGGCACTGTCAACACAAACGCCTGGCTCTGCGGTTTCCCGATCAGAGCGTTCAGCATCCGGCTGTAAGCTGTTCGCGAAGCTTTCAGTTCGATTTCCTTCTGGTGGGCATTCAGTAGTTCCACTTCCATGCTTTCGCGGTCGGACTGGTTGGCCACTCCGTTATCGATCATACCCACTATCCGGTCGATGTTGATCTGCAATTCTTTTTGAAGCAATGCATTCTGGCGGATCAACTCATCCTGCAAAAGACAGCCGAAATAAAGCTGGTTGACGCGGTCGTTTAAGGTATATAAATCGCTTTCCAGTTGTTCGCGGTCGGCTTCTGCCTGCGCTTTGGTGATCTGGCGTGCCGAACGGATCGCGCCACCATCCCATATTGTCTGGTTCAGTTCGGCCACCACCTGGTACTGGTCTTTAGCCTGCGTAGAAATATCGAAGTCTGGGATAAGAGCTGAAAGCATCTCCAAGTCGAAAGGCATTTGGGTTACATCACTCTGGTAAGTGGCTTTTGCATTCACCGCCAGTTGCGGAAACCAGCCCTTTCCGGCATTCGACAAATTATACTGCTCCGTCTGCCCGATCAGTCCGTACTGCCGTATCAGGGGATAATTGACATGAGCCCACTCGTAACATTGCGACAATGTTATCGTCTCCTGCCCTTTCACAGTTCCCGCCAACAGGGGAAAACACAAGGATAGAATTATACAAATCCGTTTCATAGGTGTATTTAATTATTCGGATTATTATTGTCCGGTGAAAACATCCGGAGCATGATATCTGTAACAAACGGGATGCGTTCCTCCAGAAAAGCATCGTACCTCGCAGCATCTCCTTCCAGAAAAACACGGGTAAGCGGCTCGCGCACCAGGACGGGAAATGCCATCAGGCTGACTAAGGTGCTGGCAGAATAAATCGGTGAGATTTTCCTCAGCTTTCCCTGCTCTATCTCCTCCTGTATTTGCTTCTGCAAACTGATAATCGGCTTTATCCGCGACGGGTCTTTCATCACCGAGCTAATCAAATGTTCCGGATCACGATGCAACTCGCTTATCACGAAGATCGGGAACAACGGGTTTTGCTGCAACACCTGTCCATACTGAATAATGATTTTAGGCAATTTCTCCAGAATCGAAGTCTTCTCCTCCATAATCGCCCCCAGGTTAGGCAACAGGGAAGTCATTAATTGATCGAAAATAGCATCGAATAACATTTCTTTTGTCCTATAATAATAATAATATAGAGCTGTCCGCCCGATTCCTGCTTCGGTAGCGATATCGCTCATCTTGGTTGCCTCGTATCCCTTTCGAACAAATACCTGCTTAGCCGTTTCAATGATCCGGCTTTCCATTGTCATAACGTCTTCTGTATCCATTACTTTTCCTGTTATTAATCAGTTTGTCAATCCTGTCT
>JAJPZM010000220.1 GCA_021204335.1 Parabacteroides sp.
AATTAAATGCGGTAATAACAGGTGTAGGCGGATACGTTCCCGAAGATGTATTGACGAATGAAGACATCTCTAAATTGGTCGATACAACGGACGAATGGATTATGACACGTGTTGGCATCAAAGAACGCCGAATTTTGAAAGGTGAAGGCTTGGGTACTTCTTACATGGGTACGCGTGCGGTGAAACAGTTGCTTGAAAAAACGAACGTGAATCCCGAAGAAATCGAGGTGATCTTGACAGCAACGACTACTTCCGATCATCATTTCCCGACAACTTCATCGATCATCGCTTACAATACCGGTTGCAAGAATGCAATGACTTTCGATTTGCAGGGTGCTTGTGCCGGCTTTTTGTATGGATTGGAAACCGGGGCGAACTATATTCGTTCGGGACGCTACAAGAAAGTAATTGTTGTTGCCGGCGATAAGATGACGGCAATTACCGATTATCAGGATCGTTCGACCTGTCCTTTGTTTGGCGATGCGTGCGGTGCTGTTTTGCTGGAACCGACAACGGAAGAATTTGGCGTTATGGATACGATTTTGCGTACGGACGGCGTAGGCTATTCTCATCTGATTATGAAATCGGGTGGTTCGGCTTATCCCCCCAGCCACGAAACCGTAGATAACCGGGAACATTTCGTTTTCCAGGATGGAAAATATGTATTTAAGTATGCTGTTTCTTATATGGCCGATGTGGCTGCCGAAATAGCAGAGAAAAATAATCTGACTCACGACGATATTACATGGATCGTACCTCACCAGGCAAACCTGCGTATCATCGATGCGACGGCCAAACGTCTGGGCGTGGATATGAACAAGGTAATGATCAATATCCAGAAATATGGTAATACAAGCGCCGGAACAATTCCTATCTGCCTTTGGGAGTGGGAAAAACAGCTGAAGAAAGGGGATAACCTGATCCTTGCCGCCTTCGGTGCCGGCTTTACCTGGGGTGCAATTTATCTTAAATGGGGTTATGATGGAAAACAAGTATAAGTCCGGCTTTGTTAATATCGTCGGTAATCCTAATGTAGGGAAATCTACGCTGATGAACCGTTTGGTGGGCGAACGTATCTCCATCATCACGTCGAAGGCACAGACTACCCGTCACCGTATCATGGGGATTGTGAATACCGACGATATGCAAATCGTGTATTCAGACACGCCGGGAGTCCTGCATCCGAATTACAAGTTGCAGGAATCTATGCTGAACTTTTCCGAGTCGGCATTGGGTGATGCCGACGTGTTACTCTATGTAACCGATGTCGTTGAGACAATCGATAAGAACGAAGAATTCCTTCAACGGGTGCAATCGGTGGAATGCCCGGTGTTGCTGCTGATCAACAAGATCGATACAAGCAACCAGGCGGAACTGGAAAAGATGGTTGCCCATTGGACTGAGGTTCTTCCGAAAGCCGAAATCATCCCGATCTCCGCGCTTTCGAACTTTAATATCGATTATGTGAAGAAAAGGGTGGAAGAACTGATGCCCGAGTCTCCCCCTTACTTTGAAAAAGACGCGCTTACCGATAAGCCGGCACGCTTCTTCGTTACGGAGATTATTCGCGAGAAGATTCTCCTGTATTACCAGAAGGAGATACCCTACGCGGTGGAAGTCGTTGTAGAGCTGTTTAAAGAGGAAGAAGAAATGATTCACATCAAGGCGCTCATCATCGTGGAACGGGATTCCCAGAAAGGGATTATCATCGGGCATAAGGGACAGGCACTGAAAAAAGTAGGCGCCATGGCCCGTAAGGATATCGAACGCTTTTTTGAAAAAAAGGTATTCCTGGAAATGTTTGTCAAAGTCGAAAAAGACTGGCGTAACCGGGATAATATCTTGAAGAATTTTGGTTATCAGCTGGATTAATAACAGCGCACAGAAAAGAAATTTATGGGAAATATAGTAGCAATAGTTGGTAGGCCCAACGTAGGAAAGTCCACCCTGTTCAACCGTCTGACGCAATCGCACCAGGCCATAGTGAACGACGAAGCAGGGACAACCCGCGACCGCCAGTACGGTAAAGTCGACTGGACGGGCAGAGAGTTTTCGCTGATCGATACAGGCGGATGGGTAGTTAATTCGGAAGATGTTTTTGAAGAAGAAATCAACAAGCAGGTGCAGGTCGCGATCGAAGAGGCGGATGTCATCTTGTTTGTCGTAGATGTTTTAAACGGTATCACCGACCTGGATGTCGAGGTGGCAAAGATCTTGCGCCGCAGCAAAAAGCCGGTCATAGTCGTTGCCAACAAGGCAGACAATTACGAGTTGCATCCTTCTGCCGCCGAGTTTTATTCGTTCGGATTGGGTGATCCTTTCTGTGTGTCGGCTATCAATGGTTCTTATTCCGGCGACTTGCTGGACAAGATTGTTGAAACCCTTCCCGATGACAAGACGGAAGTGCTGGAAGAAGAGTTGCCGCGTATTGCCATCATCGGTCGCCCGAATGCAGGTAAGTCTTCGCTGATCAATGCTTTTATCGGCGAAGAGCGCCATATCGTAACGGATATTGCCGGAACGACCCGCGATTCGATCTATACGAAATATAATAAGTTCGACTTGAATTTCTATCTGGTGGATACCGCCGGTATCCGTAAGAAAGGTAAGGTGAACGAAGATCTCGAATATTATTCGGTGATTCGTTCGATACGTGCTATCGAGAACTCCGATGTCTGCGTGCTGATGGTTGATGCCACCCGCGGTATCGAAAGCCAGGATTTGAACATCTTCTCGCTGGTGCAGAAGAATAAAAAAGGCCTGGTCGTTTGTGTAAACAAATGGGATCTGGTGGAAGAAAAGAGCCAGGTGGTGATCGACAGCTATACGAACGCCATCCGCGAACGTCTGGCTCCGTTTACCGATTTCCCTATCCTGTTTATCTCGGCGTTGACTAAGCAACGCATACTAAAGGTGCTGGAAACGGCTAAAGAGGTTTACGACAACCGCCAGAAGCGCATCCCGACCGCCAAGCTCAACGAGATCATGTTGCCGATCATCGAGAACTATCCGCCGCCTGCATGGAAAGGGAAGTATATCAAGATCAAATATATCACCCAGCTGCCGGTAGGCGCCGTTCCTTCATTTGTATTCTTCGCTAACCTTCCGCAATGGATCAAGGAACCTTACAAACGTTTCCTGGAGAATAAGATTCGGGAGAATTGGGATTTTACGGGGACGCCGATAAATATATTTATTCGGGAGAAATAAGGACGTAAGAACATAAGAAAAAAGAGATGCCGGTTGCGGTATCTCTTTTTATTTCTATCTTTGCCCTCAACAATAAAACAGTAACTATGAATACTAACACAAACATTTCAGAAACACAGGAATATTTCCAATTCTTTAGTGAGATTAAATCCCGTATCCGTTCGGCACAATATGAGGCAATGAAAGCTGTCAATAAAGAAATGATCGCTCTTTATTGGGAGTTAGGCCGGCGCATCTATGAACAGCAAAATCAGTTGGGGTGGGGACGGTCGGTAGTCGAAAACCTGTCGCGGGATATTCAAAAGGAGTTTCCGGGTATGCAAGGATTTGGTGCCCGGAATATTTGGTATATGGCTCAATTTTATAGTGAATATCACTCCGATGCAAGAAGGTGTCCTAAAAGGATGCCTTCTTTTTTGTTATGCGGCCAATTCACTATCCA
>JAJPZM010000009.1 GCA_021204335.1 Parabacteroides sp.
CTTCTATAAAGACAGGTTACAAAAACGTTACACCCAACCAATGTCTATATTTTTTTAATTACATAACAAAAAACTTAATTCTTTTCTTTTACCGTAAGTAAATATCTTTGCCGCTAATTTGATATTCAAGTCCTGGTATCAATTCTTTCAATAACATGAGTATATTTTCCAAAGATTCATTTTTATTAAAATGAACGGTCAATCGACTCTTATTATAAGAAGAAGTCTGCAAATGAACAGTCACTCCGTAGGTGCGCTGCAAAATATGGATAATATCTGTAAAAGAATAATTATCCAGCAAAAGGCCTCCTTCGCGCCAATCGAAGTAATCGGCTGAAACAACCTGTTTTATATCTACATTTTTAGAATCAACAGAATAGACAAGCTGTTCGTCAGGCACCAAGTGGTAAACCGTTTCATCATCATCCTGCAAGCGGACCTGCACAGACCCTTCTTCAAGGGTTGTAGCTGTCTGCCTCACTTCCGGATAAGCCAACAGGTTAAAGCGCGTCCCCAACACCTCTACATTTAAAGCACGAGCTTTTACAATAAAAGGCTGCTCCGCATTCTTTTCAACCTCGAAATAACCTTCACCTGACAAATAAACTTCCCTTGTTTGCCCCATAAAAGAAGAAGGATAAATCAAGACGCTGCCGGAATTCAACCAAACCCGGCTACTATCCGGAAGAACTACCTGCTCACGTTTACCGACAGGTACAAAATGTTCAATTAGCGAAACATCCGCCAAAGCTTCTTTAACCGTAGCAGTCTGCCAATAAAAATAAACAGATGTCGAAAGCATGATGAAAGGCAAAAGCCATATAGCTGCCATCCTCGCCACAAACGGCATTGTACGTAAAGTTTTTCCAGCAGGTTCCTTTTTGTTTGCAAAGCCTAATTGCCGGCTTAATGAAGAAAAAGCCTGTTTTGAATGCTCGTCGGCTATTTCCGGATACCCCATAGTATCCCAAACCGACAGTAACGCATCCTCTACTTCCGGCCGATCTTCTTTCTTTGTCAGTCGTTGATGTACTTTCTTTACCGTCTCATCCGAGAAATCATGATGAAAGAAATAATCAACTATTTTTTTAATATAACTCATTCTCTCTTTAAACATTATATTATAAAGACTGCTTTTACGCCATCCACCCCTAAAATTTTAACACAAATAAACCATCAATAAGTATAATAAGACTTTTCTCAATTCCCGTAACGCCAAGTTCAGATGATTTTCTACGGTCTTTTTACTCAATTGTAATTTTCCGCAATTTCCGGATTCGACAATCCGACTTCCCGGCTAAGCTGATAAATCAATTTACGTTGGGGAGGCATGGTTTCCACAACCATATCTATCAAAAGCTGCAAATCTTTTGCGATCAAATCTTCATCCGGCGAATCATCCGTTTCTTCTTTAAACGGTTTCTCGCTTAATCTTTCTATACGTATTTGTTGGGATTCTAAAAAATTGAACGTAGTATTTCTACTCAAAATAAACAGGTATGCTCCAAAATCTTTTACATCGGCAAACATGCCCCGGTTTACCCACACTTTTGAGAAAATTTCCTGGGTTATATCCTCGGCATCCTGCATCGATTTGACTATACCATATACAAAACCGCGTACTTTGGGATAATAGCGCGTGAATATCGACTGGAAAGCTTTTTGGCTCCCCTGAGTCAGTTCCTTCACCAATAGTTCTTCCCCAATCGACTTCGTTAACATAGCGACAAATATACAAACACTAATACTAATAATTGTAACAAACTTAATTAATTTGTTTCGGCTAAAGTCGATTTTTTCTACGCGATCATCCAATAACCCGAACAACAGACATTCGAAAGATATAAAGAAACTTATTCAGAAAGGATAGAGATATTTGAAATATATTTATTTACTTTTGCCTGATAATACCATATATAGAAATAATACGGTCATGAATACAAAATTTCTTACAACAAACGAGTGTACGCGAAGTGAACTTCTTAAAAAGAAAATCATACATTTTTACATTGCCAACGGCGATGCAACCATTGCCGAATTATGTAAAGAAATGGATCTAAGTATTCCTACCGTAACAAAACTTATCGGAGAATTACAGGAAGACGGCTATATTCTGGATTTCGGCAAACAGGATACCAGCGGAGGACGTAAACCGAATATTTACGGGCTGAATCCCACATCAGGATATTTCGTCGGTGTCGATATCTACAAAAGCAAGGTGAATATCGCCGCAGTCGACTTTAAAGGAGAGAAATTAAGAATAGAAGAAAACATTCCTTATTTATTGGAGAACACACCGGCTGCCCTGGAAACGCTTTGCCTGCTTATCAATACCTTTATCGATTCCCTACCGGTGGCAAGAGAGAAAATCCTGGCTGTAGGAGTAAATATCTCCGGTCGCGTCAAACCTGTATCCGGCTATAGTTACAGTATCTTCTATTTTGAAGAAAAACCTCTTTCCCAAATACTCGAAGAACGCATCAAAATCAAAATTTATATCGAAAACGACACCCGGGCTATGTTATACGGGGAATATATGCAGGGAATCATCAAGGGAGAAAAAAATATCCTTTACATTAATATGAGTTGGGGACTGGGTCTTGCCATCTTTATAAACGGCGAACTTTACTACGGAAAATCCGGTTTTTCGGGTGAGTTCGGGCATTTTTGTTTCTTTGATAATGAAATACTATGCCATTGCGGAAAGAAAGGTTGCATTGAAACCGAAGCATCCGGCTCCGCCCTGCACCGTAAGTTATTGGAAAAATACAAAGAAGGCAGCAGCACAATCCTTTCCGGGAAAATAGAGAAAGGAGAAGAAATAACAATGGCGGATATAATCGAAGCCATTCAAAAAGAAGATGTCCTCTGCATCGAGATTCTGGAAGAAATGGGACTGAACCTGGGAAGGGGGATCGCAGGACTGATGAATATATTTAACCCCGAACTGGTCATACTGGGCGGAACCTTATCGCTGACTGGCGAATATATCAGCCTTCCCATCAAAAGTGCCATCCGCAAATACTCCCTCAATTTAGTCAGCCAGGACACTGAGATAAAAGTGTCGAAACTGGGAGAACGCGCAGGAGTACTAGGCGCCTGTTTATTATCCAGAAGCAAAATTCTGGGAATGATAAAATACTAAACGACGAATTATCAGCATCTCTCGCCCGCATCATCATAAAGACACTTTGTCATGTTCTTTATGATTTTTTTTGTCATACCTAGGTGTAAATCAATTTTGACGTACCTCTAAACGAATTTACACCTACCTCTAAATCGATTTTGACGTACGTCTAAATAAAAAGACATCGGGAACATTTTACCTTATCATACCGATAGAAAAAAATAAATCATTATATAAAATCCAATATAGTCCAATCGATGCATTTCTGTCATCCGCTTATATTATAAATAAATTAATCATAACACAGCTGTATTATTAAATTATTTTATTTATGTTTGCCGCATAATTAAAGTAAACACACAATAACTACTAAATAAATGTGCCATGGAAAGAATCAAAGGTCTGATCGACGCCCCTTTTACTCCGTTTTATGAAAATGGAGAAGTGAATTACGAACCAATCGAAGCGTATGCTAAACTACTTGTCAACAATGGATTGAAAGGCGTTTTCATCAACGGATCATCCGGTGAAGGATACATGCTGAATGAAGAAGAACGTATGAAACTGGCGGAAAGATGGATGGAAGTTGCCCCAAAAGGATTCAAAGTAATCGTACACGTTGGAAGCACTTGCGTAAAGACAAGCCGCAACCTGGCAGCTCACGCACAAAAGATCGGCGCCTGGGGAATCGGTGCAATGGCTTCTCCTTTCCCCAAAGTGAAGCGCGTAGAAGAACTGGTGAAGTACTGCGAAGAAATTGCTTGCGGCGCACCCGAACTTCCTTTCTATTATTATCACATCCCGGCCTTCAACGGAGCCTTCCTTTCAATGGTAGACTTTCTGAAAGCGGTAGACGGACGTATTCCTAACTTCGCCGGTATTAAATATACGTACGAGAGCCTGCATGAATATAATCAGTGCAGACTATACAAAGACGGCAAATTCGATATGCTTCACGGACAGGACGAAACGATTCTGCCATGCCTGGCAATGGGCGGAGCTCAAGGCGGCATCGGCGGTACGACCAATTATAACGGAAAAGAGCTAGTCGGCATCATCGAAGCATGGGAAGCCGGCGACCTGGAAACAGCCCGCGAAAAACAAAATTTCTCGCAAGAAGTAATCAATGTGATCTGCCATTATCGCGGAAACATCGTAGGCGGCAAACGCATTATGAAGCTGATCGGTCTGGATCTCGGAAAGAACCGTACACCGTTCCAGAATATGACCGATGCCGAAGAAGCAGCCATGAAAGCGGAACTGGAAGCAATCAATTTCTTTGAAAGATGTAACAAATTCTAGGGGATATGGACGCAAAGACAAATATATCGCAACCGGCCGGGTATCTGGGCTATTGGGGCGACATTTATAAAAACGATCTCATAAACGACATTTTGCCTTTCTGGCTGAAATACGGTATCGACAAAGAGAACGGAGGCTACTTCACCTGCCTGAACAGAGACGGTTCGCTGATGGATTCGAACAAATCCGTATGGTTTCAGGGACGCTTCGCTTTCATTCTTGCCTACGCTTATAACAATATCGAAAAACGACCGGAATGGCTGGAAGCATGTAAAAACGGAATCGATTTCATCGAAAAACATTGTTTCGATACAGACGGACGCATGTTTTATGAAGTAACGGCAACCGGCGTTCCGGTACGCAAAAGAAGATATGTATTCTCGGAGACATTTGCCGCCATCGCCATGGCGCAATATGCCATCGCTTCGGGAGACAAAAGCTATGCGGAAAAAGCAGTCGGTCTGTTCAAACAGGTGCTTCATTACAAAAACACACCGGGGTTGCTGGAACTCAAATTCCGCGAAGGTTTTGTTGCCAAAGGACACTCTTTATGTATGATCTTGATCGATACGGCAGCACGCATCCGTGAAGCAATCAACGACGAAGTGCTGACACGGCAAATAGACGAATCGATCAGCGAACTTCGCCGCGACTTTATAAAACCGGAGTTCAAAACAATCCTGGAAACGGTAGGACCGAACGGCGAATTTATCGATTCCATACCGGGACGTACGATCAATCCGGGCCATTCCATCGAAACTGCCTGGGTCATCCTGGAAGAAGCCAAGTACCGCAACTGGGATCCCGAGCTGAAAGAAATGGGACTGACCATCCTCGACTGGGCTTGGGAATGGGGCTGGGATAAAACCTACGGCGGCATCACTTATTTCAGGGATTGCAAGAACCTGCCTCAGCAAGAATACTGGCACGATATGAAATTCTGGTGGCCGCAGTGCGAAGCCATCATCGCCACACTGTATGCCTACGAAGCTACCGGCGACAGCAAGTATCTCGAAATGCACAAAATGATCAACGAATATACGTATGCCCGCTTCCCGGATAAAGAATACGGCGAGTGGTATGGTTATTTCCATTATGACGGGACACTCTCGCAACCGGCCAAAGGCAACATGTATAAAGGCCCGTTCCACATCCCCCGGATGCTTCTCAAATGTAATTTGCTTTGTAAAGAAATCCTTTCAAAATAAACGGCATGAGCAATAAAAAGATATATCCCTGGGTAGTTGTCGGCCTGTTATGGGGCGTAGCCTTATTAAATTACATGGACCGCCAGATGCTATCGACCATGAAAGATGCGATGATGATCGACATCACCGAACTGGAGTCAGCTGCCAACTTCGGCCGCCTGATGGCGGTATTCCTCTGGATTTACGGATTTATGAGCCCTGTGGCCGGAATGATAGCCGACAGGATTAACCGCAAATGGCTGATCGTAGGAAGCCTGTTCGTCTGGTCGTTCGTTACGCTGATGATGGGTTATTGCACCACGTTCAACCAGATTTATTGCCTGCGTGCCTTAATGGGAGTAAGCGAAGCCTTGTATATTCCTGCCGGGCTGTCGCTGATCACTGATTATCACCAGGGGAAAACTCGTTCGTTGGCAGTAGGTATCCACATGACAGGCCTTTATACGGGACAGGCCTTGGGAGGATTCGGAGCAACAGTTGCAAGCGCTTTCACCTGGGAAACGACTTTCCATTGGTTCGGAATTGTAGGTATTGCATACAGCGTGATTCTTATCTTATTTCTGAAAGATAAAAAAGATCATATCGTTCAGAAGGTGCAGGCAATCGAAGCAGCCGTCGAAAATCCGGTCAAAGGAGCTTTGAAGGGGTTGGGTATGTTGTTTACCAATATATCTTTCTGGATCATCCTTCTTTATTTCGCAACGCCGAGTTTGCCGGGTTGGGCAACAAAGAACTGGCTGCCGACGCTATTCGCCGAAAATTTATCGATGGATATGTCTGAAGCAGGGCCGTTATCTACCATAACAATCGCCTTATCTTCATTCATCGGTGTAATTGCAGGCGGAATATTATCGGACAAATGGATACAAACAAATGTACGCGGTCGCGTTTATACCGGGGCTATAGGGCTTGCAATGACCATTCCATCGTTACTTCTGCTGGGTTTCGGGCATAACTTCCTGATGATTATCGGCGGCGGACTTTGTTTCGGTATCGGTTTCGGTATCTTCGATGCAAACAATATGCCGATCCTGTGCCAGTTCATTTCGCCCCGTTATCGTGCTACGGCTTACGGCATCATGAATATGACCGGCGTATTTGCCGGAGCTGCCATTACAGATATTCTGGGCAGATCGACGGATGCGGGAAACCTCGGACACGACTTTGCAATGCTGGCAGGACTTGTTACCGTTGCCTTGCTGATCCAGATTTATTTCCTTCGCCCTAAAGTGGCAAATATGACAGACTGAACAATCAATTGCCTGATATAAAACCAAAGGTCGCTTTGTTTATCTGATGAATATCGCTACCTTTGGTTTTTCACATCTTAAACACTTAGAGGACAAAATCATGAAAAAAAACATCTTTCATTTCTGCCTTCTTTTCATCGTACAAACGGCTTTTGCGGCAGACAGTCTTTACGTACGAGAACAACAGATTCCTATCCTTATTGACCGTACGGATAACGTATTATATGAAATGCGCATTCCGGCTCAGAAAGGAGACGTATTAAACGAAGTAACTATCCAATTCGGCGACGAAGTCAATCTATCCGATATACAATCTTTGCGCCTTTTTTATAGCGGCGTTGAAGCGCCTTCCCGCGAAGGGGAACATTTCAGTCCGGTTACTTACATATCCAGCCATGCACAGGGAAATACCCGAAAGGCAATGGAAACTTATTCCGTCAAGCAGGATGAAGTAACAGCGCCTTCCCGCACCGTCAAGCTGATGTCTAAACAACCGATGATTAAAGGAATTAATTACTACTGGGTCAGCATTCAGGTAAAGCCCGAAACGTCTTTATTGACAAAGATATCATCTACCATGCCCAATGTGGCCATCAACAATAAACCGGTTGCCATCACCTGGCGTGGAAAAGCGGAAGCCCCCCGTCGTGTAGGAGTCGGTGTACGCCAGGCAGGCGACGACGGTTCGGCAGCTTTCCGTATTCCGGGAATGGTGACGACTAACAACGGAACACTTCTGGGCGTGTACGATGTTCGCTACAACAGCAGTGTCGACTTGCAGGAAATGGTCGATATTGGCGTAAGCCGCAGCACCGATAAAGGACAGACCTGGGAACCGATGCGCATTGCCATGACATTCGGTGAAACCGGCGGTTTGCCTCATGCGCAGAACGGAGTAGGCGACCCTTCTATCCTGGTCGACGAGAAAACGAATACCGTCTGGATCGTTGCTGCCTGGACACATGGCATGGGTAACGGCCGCGCCTGGTGGAACTCCATGCCCGGCATGACACCCGATGAAACCGCCCAATTAATGCTGGTAAAGAGCGAAGACGACGGCAAGACATGGAGCAAACCGATGAACATCACTTCGCAGGTAAAAGACCCTTCGTGGTACTTTCTGCTGCAAGGTCCCGGACGTGGTATCACCATGCAGGACGGCACATTGGTATTCCCAATCCAGTTCATCGATGCGACACGCGTACCCAACGCCGGCATCATGTACAGCAAAGACCGTGGCGAAACCTGGCATCTGCATAATCTGGCACGCACCAACACCACCGAAGCACAGGTTGCCGAAGTAGAACCGGGCGTCTTGATGCTCAACATGCGTGATAATCGGGGCGGAAGCCGTGCAGTAGCGACGACCAGCGACCTGGGCAAGACCTGGACGGAACATCCTTCCAGCCGAAGCGCCTTGCAAGAACCGGTCTGTATGGCAAGCCTCATCAAGGTGGATGCCAAAGACAACATTACCGGAAAGAAACTCCTGCTTTTCTCCAACCCGAACACCACGAAAGGACGTAACCACATTACGATAAAGGCCAGTCTCGACGGTGGACTGACCTGGCCGGCAGAACATCAGGTATTGCTGGACGAAGCCGAAGGATGGGGGTATTCCTGCCTGTCGATGATTGACAAAGAAACAGTCGGAATCTTCTATGAGTCGAGTGTAGCACACATGACATTCCAGGCTATCAAGCTGTCGGACCTGATTAAATAAAGAGGATGAAACAAAAACTGTTCATACTGTTCATACTATGTTTATGGCTGCCGGCGGCTTATGCTGCCGGCAAGCCGAACCTGCTTCCCTGGCCGCAACAAGTGGATTGGACGGGGCAGACCTTCTCCGGCAAAGATATTTCCCTCTCGCTGGCTGGCAACAGCCGGCAAATGGTGACCGACTGGCTAGCAGAAAGTAATATTAAAGTAAATCCGGCAAGCAACAAGACGTTCCGGGTAACACTGGTTGAAAACCTGCCGGAAGCGGAAATCAACCAGCAAGAAGCCTATAAATTGCAGGTTTCATCGCAAGGAATCGCTATCGAAGCAACCACCGAGCAGGGGGTATATTGGGCTATCCAGACGCTTCGGCAACTGACCGCAAAGAAAGGAGACAGGGCCTATATCACAGGATGCCAAATCACCGACTGGCCGGCATTCCGTATCCGCGGCTTTATGCAAGACGTAGGACGCAGCTACATCTCCCTGGAAGAACTCAAGCGGGAGATTGCCATCCTGGCCCGTTATAAAATCAACGTCTTCCATTGGCATCTCACCGAGAACCAGTCATGGCGCCTGGAAAGTAAAATCTTCCCGATGATCAACGACAGTATCCATACCACCCGCATGCCGGGCAAGTATTATACGTTGGAAGAAGCCAGGGAACTGGTAGAATTCTGCAAACAGCACCAGGTCATGCTCATTCCCGAACTGGATATGTCGGGACACAGCGCCGCCTTTATCCGTACCTTCCGCCACGACATGCAAAGCCCGGAAGGGATGAAGATACTGAAGCTACTGATCGAAGAAGTATGCGAAACATTCGATACGCCTTACCTGTATATCGGCACCGACGAAGTGCAGTTCACCAATCCGCAATTCGTTCCCGAAATGGTCGCTTTCGTCCGGTCAAAAGGCAAAAAAGTAATCTCCTGGAATCCGGGCTGGCATTATCAGCCGGGAGAAATCGACATGACACATCTGTGGAGTTACCGGGGAAAAGCCCAACCGGGAATACCGGCTATCGACTCCCGTTTCCACTACCTGAACCACTTCGATACCTTCGCCGATATCCGTGCTTTATATAACAGCTCGATTTATAATCACACCGAAGGCAGCGACGATATGGCAGGTGTCATCCTCGCCATCTGGAACGACCACCTCGTGCAACCCGAAGAAAACATTATCAGGGAGAACCATCTCTACCCGAACATGCTTGCCATAGCCGACCGCTCCTGGAGAGGGGGCGGCGCCGAATACTTCGATAAGGCAGGCACCAACCTGGCTTCCGAAGAGAGTCCCGAATATAAATCGTTTGCCGAATTCGAGAAACGGATGCTCTGGCATAAAGAACACAGCTTCAAAGGCTACCCGTTTGCTTACGTCAAACAGACGAACGTGAAATGGCGCATTACCGATGCCTTCCCCAACGAGGGCGACATGAGCCGCTCATTCCCTCCCGAAGCAGAGTTGAAGGAGAGCTACACATACAACGGAAAGACCTACGAAACCGGTGAAACCATCGGAGCCGGAATCTACCTGCGCCATGTATGGGGCACGCTGGTTCCGGGTTTCTACAAGGAACCGCAGGAGAATCATACCGCATACGCCTGGACATGGGTCTACTCGCCCCGCGAACAGGAAGTCGGAGCCTGGATTGAATTCCAGAACTACGGACGGTCGGAAATGGACTTGGCACCGCCACAAGGTAAATGGGATTACAAGGGAAGTCGCATCTGGCTGAACGACCGCGAACTGCTTCCACCCGTCTGGACAGCTACCCATACGGTGAAATCGAATGAAACAGCCTTGGGCAACGAGAACTGTGTAGCCCGGGAGCCGCTTAAAGTCCATCTGCAAAAAGGATGGAACAAAGTGTTTATGAAACTGCCCGTAGGGAAATTCAGCCTGCCGGAAGTCAGACTCAACAAATGGATGTTCACGTTCGTCCTCGTCACACCCGACGGTGAAAAGGCCGTAGACGGACTGATCTATTCGCCCGATAAGAAGAAATAAACAGATCTATCATACAATGAAAAGAATTCTTTTATTCTTATGCCTGCTACTCTGCACAAGTGCCTTTGCCAAAGATAAGACAAAGGTGGCTTGTGTAGACAACAGCGTTACTTACGGTTATACCATAGAAAACCGCGAAGTAAACTCGTATCCGGCACAATTGCAACGTATGCTGGGAGAAGATTACGAAGTAATGAATTTCGGTAAAAGCGGAGCCACCCTGCTCAACAAAGGTCATCGTCCTTACTGCGAACAGGAAGAATGCAAGGCCGCACTCGATTTTGCCGGCGACCGGGTTATCATCCATCTGGGACTGAACGACACCAACCCGAGAGACTGGCCGTTCTACTGCGACGACTTCGTGGCAGATTACCTGTCCATCATTGAATCATTCCGCCGGGCCAACCCGTCGTGCAAGATATGGATCTGCCGTATGACACCAATCTCGCATCGCCATCCTCGCTTCAAATCAGGAACGCGTGACTGGTATTGGATGGAACAGGAAGCCATCGACCGGATTGCCAGCTTGGCCAACACCGGACAGATCGACTTGCAGACATGCCTGTATAACCGTCCGGATCTGCTGCCCGACGCACTTCATCCCACAGCAGAAGGAGCAGGTATTTTGGCAAAGACAGTCTATCAGGCCCTGACCGGCAACTATGGAGGCCTTCAGATGCCGGTTACCTATTCCGACAATATGATTCTGCAACGGGAAAAGCCGCTAACGGTTTCCGGTACAGCCAATGCCGGCGAGAAAGTAACCGTAAAAATAGCCGGACAAAAGAAAGAAACAATCACCGGCGCCAACGGTAAATGGTCGGTTACACTCGCCCCGATGCAGGCAGGAGGGCCTTACGAACTATCTGTTGAAACTCCTTCCGCCCGCCTTACGTACAAAGGGGTATTGGTTGGCGAAGTATGGCTCTGCTCGGGCCAATCCAACATGGCTTTCCGGGTAGACGAGCTGGCAGACAGCCAACGGAAAGAATTAATCGAATACGCCGGAAAGCAACCACAGATACGCCTTTTCAACAGGCGACCCCGCTGGTTGACAAACGCGGTGGAATGGGACGAAAAGGCACTCGATTCCCTCAATCGCCTGCAATATTACCACGACACAGAGTGGACGGTATGCAACGCACAAACCGCCAATCAGTTCTCTGCCGTAGCCTTCGCCTTCGGACGGATGCTGTCGGACAGCCTGCAAGTACCCGTCGGACTGATTCTGAATGCCGTAGGCGGTTCAGGTACCGAAGTATGGATAGACCGGAAAACGCTTGAGTTCGACTTCACCGATATCCTCTATAACTGGACGGAGAACGACTTCATCCAGGACTGGGTACGCGGTCGTGCCAAGCTCAACACGAAGAAGTCGACCAACCAACTGCAACGCCATCCCTATGAACCCTGTTACCTTTACGAAACAGGCATCGAGCCGTTGCAGCAATATCCGATAAAAGGAATCATCTGGTACCAGGGAGAATCGAATGCACAAAACATCGAAACCCACGAACGCCTGTTCTCCCTGCTGGTGAACAGCTGGCGCGCAAACTGGAAAGAAGAGTTACCGTTCTACTACGTCCAGTTATCCAGCATCGACCGGCCGAGCTGGACATGGTTTCGCGACAGCCAGCGGCGGATGATGGCGACCATCCCCAACACCGGCATGGCGGTAAGCAGCGACCGGGGAGACTCCCTCGACGTACATCCACGATACAAACGGGAAATAGGGGAACGCCTGGCCCGCTGGGCTCTGAACAACACATACGGCCGGCAGATAACCCCGTCCGGCCCATTATACCGTTCCGTAGCATTCAGAGAGAACACAGCCTACGTCACATTCGACTATGCCGACGGATTGCACACCTCGGACGGCCAGCCGCTGCGTACTTTCGAAATAGCCGAGCACGACGGTCTTTTCGTTCCCGCCCAGGCAGAAATCATCGATGGAAAGGTAAAAGTATGGAGCGAACAGATTGCCAATCCCCGATTGGTACGTTACGGCTGGCAACCTTTCACGCGTGCCAATCTGGTCAATGGCGACGAACTTCCGGCATCCACATTCCGAACAGAAATAAAAGATAAGAGTATGATTAACTGGAGTAAATTACCCGACCTGCCCGGTATGGCAGACACCGCATCGTTAGGAGTTTCGGCTCCGTTTGCCGGCATCAGCAACGGAATGTTGTTAGTAGCCGGCGGTTGCAACTTCCCCGACAAACCCGTCACCGAAGGAGGGGAGAAAAGATATTACAGCGACATATTCGCCCTCGACCTTTCCGCCGTTTCCAACGGATGGAAGAAAGCCGGCAACCTGCCTTTCGCGGTAGCCTACGGTGCATCCGTCACCACGCCCTACGGGATCGTTTGTATCGGTGGAAACAACAGCGACGGCTCCTCGGCAGAAGTATTCCAGCTTACCTGGAACGAAGACACCGGCAAAGCAGACATTATCCAGTACGAATCGTTGCCGGAACCAATGGACAACCTTTCCGCCTGTTTCATCGGTAATACGATGTATGTAGCCGGCGGAAACTGCGACCAGCATCCGTCCTGTACTTTTCTTTCAAAGGACATGGCAAAAGCAGGCTGGAACAGATTACCGGACTTTCCCCGTCCGGCACGCGTACAGCCGGTACTGGCCGCCCAGCAGTCGAAAGACGGCATATGCATCTACCTGACCGGTGGTTTCCAGCCCATTCAGGGCGATATGGAAGCGATTGTCCCGACAGATATGCTTTCCTTCGATCCCACGACAAAAAGCTGGAAAACGGAAACAGAACTGCCTCTATTTGAAGACGGAGCACACCGTTCCTTTACCGGAGGTTGTGCCCTGGCCCATGGCGACAGCACGATTCTCTTGATGGGTGGCGTCAACTACGACCGTTTCCTCGCCGCCGTTAACCGTCCGAAGTTGCTCGAAGCAGCTGAAACCAAAAGCGATAAAGCGCTGGTCGACTCCCTGCAGGCAGAAGCCAAAGCCTACATGCATCACCCGGTGGAATGGTACAAATTCAACACCGCCCTGCTGCAATACAACACCTTTACCGGAGAATGGAAAGAGCTGGGCAACTACGAACAATTAGCCCGCGCCGGTGCAGCCGCCGTCCTCGAAGGCGACCACCTGATCATCATCAACGGCGAATTGAAACCGGGTATCCGTACCCCGCAAGTGAATTGTGCGCAGATAAAGTAACTATCTACACAAAGTTTTTAAGAATTTATTTGCCATTTGCAATATATCCATATAATGCATTATCAACCAAACAGTAACGCCATTGCAAACTCCTTTTTATTTGCAATGGCGTTTGTTATTTGCAATATCATTTACCATACATCACCATCCATTAATTGTTAAGAGCCTAAAGACTAACAGTTAAATCATAATCAACTAACCCGAAAGCCGACCCACTAAAATTACCCTGTACAGGGTAATCGATTAGGGTGTACAGGGTAGCCAGCCAGGGTGTACAGGATAATCGGCTACGGTGTACAGGGTAGCAATAGAAGGTCACGACTCGCAGGTTAGTTTCTCCCTTATCCGGCTTTAGTAAGTGCAAGGGATAAAAGCAGTTAATGCTTCACTAAGTTATTGGAACTTTTCTTATATTTGTAAACGACAATACAATCAGAAAATAACAGACAACATGATAGAAACACAAACAGCACTGGCTTTCGTGGATGCGATAAACGCACACGACATAGAACGTATCTATTCATTAATGACAGACGATCATCTATTTATTGACACATACGCATCGGAGGTTCATGGTAAGGAGAATATGAAGAAATCATGGATAAATTATTTTGAATGGTTTCCTGATTATCTGATTGAAGTGAAGGACGTATTTGTGAATGGAAACAAAGTCGCTATCTTCGGAATTGCAAGCGGCACTTACCACAAAACAGAAAAAGCAGAAAACAATAAACGTTACCAACTTCCGGCGGCCTGGAAAGTAATCGTAGAAGATGGCAAAGTGAAACTCTGGCAAGTTATCTGTGATTCCAAAATACCTTTCGACATCATGTTTGCCTCCGGTTTAGAACAAAAACAAGACCAACTTGCCTCCGGTTTGAAACAAAATTGATGTAAACTTGCCTCCTGTTTGAAACATTTTTGTATATTTGTAACTGTAATACAGTCACATAAACAACTATGTTTAAAAGAGAGATTATAACAAGCTTGGAAGAGTGGGCTGCCGACAGTCACAGGAAGCCTCTCATCCTGCGTGGAGCCCGGCAGGTAGGCAAGACAACGGTTGTCAATGAGTTTGGCAAACAGTTCGACAATTATCTGTCATTAAACTTGGAAAAACAAGAGGCGGCGAAACTATTCGACTTGCCTGTTCCGTTAAAAGATTTAATGCCGCTCCTATTTGCCCATTGTGGGATTACGCGGAAGGAAGGGCGTACGCTGCTCTTTATCGACGAAATACAAAACTCCGCCAAAGCGATCTCGCAGTTACGCTATTTTTATGAAGAACTTCCCGATATATATCTTATAGCCGCAGGCTCTTTATTAGAGAATCTGGTGGATGTACATAGCTCGTTTCCGGTCGGTCGCGTGCAATATCTGGCGCTCCGGCCGTGTTCTTTCCGGGAGTTTCTACAAGCAACCGGGGAAGAAGCTTTGTTACCCGTTCTGACGCAACCCGAAGTGACCCTCGCTTTTCACAATCGATTAATGAATTTATTCAATATCTATACCCTAATCGGAGGCATGCCGGAAGTCGTACAGTTATATGCCGAAAGACGGGATATTCTGACACTCAACACCATTTACGAAACACTTTTGCAAGGATATAGAGACGATGTCGAGAAGTACACCACCGGCAAACTTCTCCCGGATGTCGTACGTTTCATCCTGAAGGAAGGGTGGCACAAGGCGGGACAAACCATTACGCTGGGCGGTTTCGCCGACTCCTCCCATAAGACACGTGAGGTAAGCGAGGCATTTCGGTTACTGGAAAAAGCCATGCTGCTAGAACTGGTTTACCCGACGACAGCCACAGATGTGCCGGCTACATCGGAACTTAAACGTATGCCTAAACTAATCTGGCTCGACACCGGATTAGTGAATTATGCAGCGCAAGTACAGAAGCTGGTATTGGGAGCTGCCGATATTATGGATGCCTGGCGCGGTATGATAGCTGAACAAATCGTGGCACAGGAACTCCTGACACTCACTAATAAAGTAAGCCAGAAACGGAACTTCTGGGTGAGAGGGCAAAACGACTCTACGGCAGAAGTGGATTATATATGGGTTCAGGATTCTAAAATCTTTCCTATCGAAGTGAAATCGGGACATAATGCCCATTTACGCTCGCTTCACTCTTTTATGGATCGCTCCTCCCAAACAGTTGCTTTCCGGGTGTGGTCACAACCTTATTCGGTGAATGAAATAAAGACCGTTCAAGGGAAGCAATTTCGGCTAATCAATCTGCCTTTTTATTTGGTAGGGGAACTGAGTCATATCATTTCTCCCGATTAATATCATACCCGAACAGAGCAAAATCACCCAAACAAGGATCATCGGGAAAGACTTCCTTCAGGGCTTCGGTGATCTCGACGGCGGTTTTGAGGGTGGCGACTTTCTGCCCGGTTAATCCCAATTCGAGGGAGATTTGATGCACATGCGCATCCAAAGGAATGATCAATTCGTGCGGTTTGATCGAAATTTCCCAGATACCAAAGTCTACAATTCCATCTTTCCGAACCATCCAGCGAAGGAACATCGCCAGGCGTTTGCAGGCGGAAGTACCCGTCATCACAGGAATACCCTCGATGCCGGCAAAGACATCTTGTATCTTTGTCACCGGATTGGGGTAGGGACTGGCGGCCAAGGCATCTCCCAAAGAATCGTATTGCTCGTAGATCTCTTTCAACCGTCCGCATAGCCGGCGCAGATCGGAATAGGTATAAAAACGATAAAAAGTATCCCTTTTACCGGGCTCCGGTTTACCTTTCGGCAACTCGTTATACCCTTCGCGCATGATCCACTGATAAGGGCCAGGAGTCATGAAGGCATGTAGCTCGTTTGCTTTCCGGAGAATCAGCTCCCGACGTCCGTAAGAGATCCAGGAAGTGAGAAAGGCAGATATTTCAATATCTTTTTTCTCCGTATAACGGTGCGGAAACTGTACCGGATCGTCTGGAATAAATGTACGCACGTTATATTCTTGTGCCCACCGGCGCAATTTGTCTTTTATCTGTTCATCCATGTTTCATTTCTTCTTCAGGAAATACTGCCGTTGTTCTTCCGGATAATGCTCGATCGCATAGCGAAGTGCTGTGCGAGGGAGGCGGGTGGCATATTCTTCCAGAAATTCAGACAACGTTTCGCGATCTTTCTTTCCGACTTCGCGAAGCATCCAACCAATCGCCTTGTGCATCAGGTCGTGCTTATGCGCCATCAGCTTTTCGGCGAGTGCCAGTGTGTCGGTGTATTCGCGATTGCGGATAAAAGCGACGGTGGAGACCATCGCAATTCGCTGTTCCCACAAACATTCGCTTTCGGCCAACTCGTACAGACGCGAACGGTCCTTATCCAGCAAATACGCACCGACAACATGCGGGCAGGTGACGTCGACCAAATCCCAGTTATTGATGCGGCTTGCATTAGAAAGGTAGAAATCATATAGTTGTTTCCGCGCGGCTTCCGAAGCTTTCTTAAACTGCTCGACTACGATCAAAAGGGCACAAAGACGCGCCTCATGGTACTCGCTTTCTATCAAAACCTGCAACTCGGACAAAGGCGTTTGCTTGTTTGCCTTGGCAATGCTACGGGTGAGGGGAGCGACCAATCCGAGAAAAACATCACCTTCGGCATACTGCCCGGGGCCGGTCTTAAAGAAGCGTTGCAGGAAAGCTGCTTTCTCCGGATTCGCCATCGATTGCAGCTTGCTCAATACAAAAGCCGCCGTCATGGGCGAGTGACACGTGACACAGGACGGTCGCCTTCCAGGAATCCGATGACATTATTGCAAACCGTACGTGCCATGACAATGCGCACATCCAATGTCTGCGTGCCGATATGGGGAGTTAACACGACATTGTCCATTTCCAGCAATTCGGGCAAAGGATAGTCGCCGAATTCAAAAACATCGAGACCAGCGCCATGAATCGTTCCATCCTGCAAGGCTTTGACCAGGGCATGCTCGTCAACCAGCGGGCCACGGGCGGTGTTGATCAGGATAGCGGAAGGTTTCATCTGTTTCAGTTCCGCTTCACCGATGATATGGTAGGTTTCCGGTGTATAAGGGGCGTTCAGCGATACAAAGTCGGACTTTGCCAGCAACTCATCCATCGGGGCATACGTTACATTCAGTTTCGTCTCTTCATCTACGTAAAGTTGGCGGCGGTTGTGATAGATCACTTCCATACCGCAGGCGTTCGCCCGTTTAGCCAAGGCTTTTCCGATACGTCCCATGCCGATAATACCGAGCGTCTGTCCGGTGACATTCACACCTAAATTCTCCAGGACGCCCACTTTCATTTCCTTACCAAGCGTACGTAATTTCCGATCGCATTCGGTGATGCGGCGGGCGGTATCGATCATCAGTCCGAGTGCCAGGTTGGCGGTAGGGGCGGTAACCGGGTCGGGAGTATTGGCGACAGTCAGGCCTTTCTCCAGACAATAGGCTACGTCTATATTATTATAACCTACCGCATAGTTGGCCACGAGTTTCAACTTGGGAGCATGGTCGACCAACTCCTTGTTTACAGGGAAATCGAACATGGAGCACAAGACATCATACTCCGGAATCATCTCATAAACCTCTTCATACGTAAAGTCTCTTCCTTCAGGAAAAGTAACGTCATATTTGCTTTCCAGCTCGGTAAATCCCTCGCGGAACATGTCGTAGGCAACTAATATCTTCATATTCTAATGTATATTATTTTCTTTATCAGCCGTCAAATTTAAACAAACAGCCCTTTAATACAAAGAAGAATTGCTACTTTTGTCAAAACATTTAGTAAAATAAACGACTGTTGTTCTATGGTTTTAAACTACATTTGGATTGCCTTTTTTCTTATCGCTTTTGTTGTCGCATTGGGCAAACTGGTCTTTGCGGGAGATATGGGCGTATTCACCGAGATTATTAATTCCTCATTTGCTTCTGCTAAAACGGGATTCGAGATTTCCATCGGATTAACCGGTATCTTATCGCTCTGGCTGGGCATTATGAAGATCGGCGAGAAGGGGGGAGTCATACAGTCGTTTGCCCGGCTCGGTGCACCGGTCTTCAGTAAACTTTTCCCGGATATTCCCAAAGAGCACCCGGTAACCGGATCGATATTCATGAACATCTCCGCCAACCTGCTCGGACTGGATAATGCAGCAACCCCGATGGGACTGAAAGCCATGCAGCAATTACAGGAACTGAATACAGAGAAAAACTCGGCAAGCAACCCGATGATCATGTTCCTTTGCATCAATGCTTCGGGACTGACATTAATCCCGATAACCATCATGATGTACAGGGCACAAATGGGGGCCGCCAATCCATCGGACATATTCCTGCCGATTATGCTGGCGACATTTTCTTCTACTTTAGTTGCTATATTGGCTGTCTGCATCAAACAACGGATCAATATTCTTCAGAAGAACCTGCTACTATTCTTCGGTGGGCTGGCTGCTTTCATCGGGGGATTGGCCTGGCTGTTTAATTCACTGGAACAGGAACAGGTTTCCCTTTACTCAACTTTATTCGCAAACACGCTATTGTTTACGATAATCTGCGGTTTCATCGTCAGCGGCATACGCAAAAAGATCAATGTGCACGACACGTTTATCGAAGGGGCGAAAGAGGGATTTAAAACGGCGATAACAATCATTCCGTATCTGATAGCCATATTAGTTGGGATAGGGGTGTTCCGAGCTTCGGGCGCCATGGATTTTGTGATAGACGGGATTCGTCTGGGTGTCGGTACGCTGGGTATAAATACGGATTTCGTAGAAGGTCTTCCTACTATCCTGATGAAACCGCTCAGCGGAAGCGGCGCGCGGGGAATGATGCTGGATGCGATGAATACGTATGGAGCCGACTCGTTTGTCGGACGTTTGGCATCCATCGTACAAGGTTCAACGGATACTACCTTTTATGTAGTCGCCCTGTATTACGGAAGTGTCGGCATACGCAATACACGTTATACGATACAATGTTCTTTGCTGGCAGACCTGGTAGGGGCAATCGCCGCCATCGCACTTACTTATCTGTTCTTTGCCCAATAGGATTTTCCCGATTATCAAAATGACATTACTATAGCGGGTAATTCGGATTAGTATAGCGAGTATTTGGAATTAGTCCTACGACTAATATTTTTTAACATATCATTCAGATAGAGAAACTAGAATAATAATAGCATTATGGCAATAGCATTTTACGCGGAGGACATCGAACTTCCGAACATCAAAAAGAGAGCAGTCAGCAACTGGATCAAAGCAGTTGCCGAAACATACGGGAAAAAGGCTGGGGATATCAGCTATATCTTTTGCTCCGACGACAAGATCCTGGAGGTAAACCGCCAGTACTTGCAACACGATTATTACACCGACATCATCACATTCGATTATACCAGTGGCAACAAAATATCGGGCGACCTCTTCATCAGCCTGGATACGGTAAAAACAAATGCGGAACAGTTCAAAACGCCCTACAACGAAGAACTCCACCGCACCATCATCCATGGCATCCTCCACCTGTGCGGCATTAACGATAAAGGCCCCGGAGAACGGGAAATCATGGAAGAGAACGAAAATAAAGCACTGGCCATTTTGCCGGAAGAGTGCCGGGAGGGTTAACTTCTGGCATTCTTAAATACTCACCCAAACCATCCATCCACTCATTCCCTTTCTAAGCGGAGATCTTTCGTTCTTACTTTTGAGCTGCAATCAGTTTTTTCATTTAAATTTACGGTTATGAAAGTAAGACTCTTATTTCTATTTGTATGCCTGGCATGGAGCGGATGGGCGGAAACATTTACTCCCTACAGTCCCGATTCCTTGAAAAAAGGAGATTGGTTAACGATTGAATCCGTTCAATATTATCCCTACGTAGCTCCGGGAATTGAGAAAGAGATTCCCTGGAGAGCAGAGAATATCCGCCGGATCACTATACTAGCTACCGTTGCAGAAGCAACCGGGAAAACCCTTTCCATCGATTATACGCTGGATAATCTGTATGATTGCCGCAACGATACAGAAAAGCAAGGGTTTTATTATTTCGACAGCCGGTATCAAAAAGATTTCGCTCTCAAAGATCCACTGATAGGCAAACTGCTTATCTATGTCACACACGACCGAAAAAGCGGGTATGATTCCCGCAACGATAAAGAAAAGACGGGCTTTTATTATTCCGACAGCCAGTCTAAAAAAGATTTAGCTAACGAGTATGCACTGAAAGGCAAACAGATTATGCGTGTCACATACGACCGAAAAAGTGGAAATGCGCTTACATTTGACAAAGCAATCACATCCTGTTCCTACGCAAAAACGCTAATTCCTTTCGGAATAAGACAAGAAGGATTATGCGCCTATCCGGGAACGGTTGTTCAAGACTCGGTAAATCTGGATCAGCTACTTATTCCGGTAACTAAAAATATCCTGACCGGATGGAAAGATGGCGGGAATATTCAACTCACACCGAATGTCCGGATTGTCGATGCCTCATTTGCACTTCCTCCAAATACGGAATTTACCTGTAAATTCTTCAACATCGAAACATCAGGGAAAACAACCGTACACAAGAAATTATTTATTGCCTATCCCACAGAATACGAGGCCGGAAAAGAAACGACCCTGTTGCTTACTCCAGGAGATTCCATTACTCAAGACCTAACAGCATTCGAGGAGACACATGTCACCCGCTACCTGGGACGAGGAAGTGAGCAAAACAACCTGCACTATAACACCCAACGATTTGTCAAGTTCTTGGGTCTTGACTTCTCCCGGCCAGACAAACTGAAAGAATCTTTCCATCTCCAAAATTCTCTTTTCCAATCCACTTTAAAGAAAGATTTTGAGAACATGGATCCTTATTGGCGAAAGGTTTTCGAAGTCTCGGAACAATATATCAAAGGAGCGTTCATCCTGGACTCCTATATAAAAACGACCGACAAAAAACATGGAATAAAAGCAGGTTGCTCGACTGGCAAGCACCACCTTTCTCATCGGTCAATCCACTTATCGATTACGCGTACAGCCTGAAAAAACGGGATGCAGCACATTACAGTTATTTCCTGTACATCTACACAGCCTATAAAAAACAGGAGATCAAAGCAGACAATCTATATCTGGATAAACAAAAGAAATTAATGCCGCAGGAAGACTATCTGCTGAACAAACAACTTCTCTCGGGTTATCCTAAATACCTGGTAAGCGGAATAAACCTGATAGATTTAATGAACGACAAGACAATACATGAAGTAGAAGACGATTATAACGATTTTATCACTTCCTGTCCAGATACCAGTCTGACCAATCATCTGACAGATATACACAACAGACTGTTGCCTTTTGAACCGGGACGAAACATTCAAAAAAACGGCCTTATCATAACCGACAGTCTGCATCTGGTGAAAGGAAGCAACAGGAAATACATCCTGTTATTTTTATCGGCAACCGATGGGCTCAGTATTCCGAACCTGCAAAACGCCCTCAACTTGAAAGAACTCCTCAAAACGGAAGGATTGGCATCCACCGTAAAACTCGAACTGTACGCTCGTTTTTCTCCTCAAAATGCTGAACGGGTGAAACCGTATAAAGCAATACCCGAAGAGCAAAAACGGTCTTTGAATTTTAAAATAGGTATCGGCAATGTCGCTATCCTAATGCGCGAAGACGGAACTATTCTCTATCGACAACTCGGGGGTTGGGAGTTTGACACAAAACCGATACTCGGATTAATACAAAAAGACCTAGCAGAGAGGATAAATCGTTCAATGATTTTATAAAAGGATTCAAAGAAGGAATCTTAGGTGCGCTTTTACTTGCAGTAATCATCGGTTCCATCTACTATTTCCGCACTAAAAACAAACAAAAGCAGGAACGCAACCGCCGCCACATCCGTGAACTCGAACTCCGTGCGATCCGCTCCCAGATGAACCCGCATTTCATTTTTAACGCGCTAAGTTCGATCCAGAATCTGATCAACCGCTCGGCCAACGAGGAAGCGAACAAATATCTGATCGATTTCTCACGCTTGCTGCGGAAAGTATTGGCGACTTCTGAAAAGAAGTTGGTTCCCCTTTCCGACGAAATCGAACAGCTGGAACTATATTTGAAACTGGAACAACTTCGTTACCCTTTCTCTTACGCACTGACAGTCGACAGTAATATCGAGCCGGATGCGATCGAAATACCGGGAATGCTGATACAACCTTTCATCGAAAATGCGGTCAAGCACGGAATTGCACCTAGGGGCACGGGAGAAATAACAATTCGATTATCTTTGCAAAATCAGTCTTTACTAATCGACATCATTGATGACGGTCCCGGATTGAAAACAGAAGCGAATGGAGGCTTCGGCATACGTGCGGTCACCAACGAGTTTGAGATATTAAAGACTTTATACAATACGGAAATCGGTATTACGATCGAAAACAGACAGGAAAAAGAGGCTGTTTCCGGTTGCCACGTCCAGTTATCCATTCCTTTATAAGACAAAATATGGAGAAAAAAAATAACCGCAGCAATTGTAGACGATGAGCAGGGTAACCGGGAAAACCTACTCCGGATGATTCCCGGCTATTGTCCGCAAGTGGAAGTAACAGCCGTTTGCAGTTCCGTTGCGGAAGCCCGTCAAGCTTTATCAAATACCCAACCTGATATCCTTTTTCTCGATATCAGGTTGGGAGACGATACCAGTTTCTCCTTACTGGAAAGCCTGCCGGAAATCCTTTTCGAGGTAATCTTCGTGACAGCCTACGATAGCTATGCGATCCAGGCAATTCGTTTCAGCGCACTCGATTATTTATTAAAACCGATCGATCCGAAAGAACTGGTCAATGCCGTAGATAAAGCAATCGAAGTCATTCTTAGGAAACAGGAGAACAATCGCATGCGAAACCTGCTAAGAAATGCCCACAGCCAGGACAAACACAAGAAAATAGCCCTTTCCGTAGCCGATAAGATCGAGTTTGTCGAGATCGACTCGATCGTCCGTTGCGAGGCGGAAAGCAATTATACCACTTTCTACCTGAAGTCGGGAGAAAGGCTGATCGTTTCAAAAACACTGAAAGAGTTTGACGAGCTATTGACACCCTACAACTTCCTGCGCGTACACCAATCGCACCTGATCAACCTGGATGAAATAAAAAGCTTCATCAAAAGTGATGGAGGATATATCCGCATGAAAGACGGTTCTTCGATCAGCATTTCCCGCCAACGGCGCAATTATGTAATGGAAATTCTAAAACAGCTATAAAAAAGAGGAGAAGAGCCCTAATCTTTTTTTTATTTAGAGGTACGTCTAAACCAATTTAGAGGTAGGTGTAAATCAATTTAGACGTACCTCTAAATTGGTTTACACCTAGGTATGACAAAAGAATCATAGAATACCTGTCAAAAAGTCTTTATAACCTAAATCTTTCGTCTGCAGTGATTATCTTTGCATCTAAAATAAAAGGAAATAAAAATGACTTTCAATTACGATGTGATCGTGGTAGGTGCCGGCCACGCAGGCTGTGAAGCCGCTGCAGCTGCCGCCAACCTGGGTTCGAAAACGCTTCTTATCACTATGGACATGAACAAGATTGCACAGATGAGCTGCAATCCGGCTGTAGGCGGTATCGCCAAAGGGCAGATTGTCCGCGAAATCGATGCGTTGGGCGGCTATATGGGAATTGTAACAGACCGCACAGCGATCCAGTTCCGCATGCTGAATCGCAGTAAAGGCCCGGCGATGTGGAGCCCGCGTGCACAAAGCGACCGCGCCCGGTTTATCGATTGTTGGCGAGGCATTCTGGAAAACCTTCCCAACCTGTACATCTGGCAGGATACTGTCCGCGAATTATTATTGGACGGCAACACCGTATGCGGTGTAAAAACCTATATGAACGTAGAGTTCCGCGCCAAAAGTGTAGTGCTGACCAACGGTACTTTCTTGAATGGGTTAATGCACATCGGACGGACACAGTTGTGTGGCGGGCGTATCGCCGAACCGGCAGCAACCGAACTCACCGAACAACTCGTTTCACTCGGTATCAAATCAGAGCGGATGAAGACGGGAACACCGGTGCGTATCGACGGACGCAGCGTACATTTCGATGAAATGGGCGAACAACCGGGAGAAAACGAATTCCATAAGTTTTCATATATGGATTTCCAACCACGTCCTCTCAAACAGCTTAGTTGCTGGACGACATTCACCAATGAAGCCTGTCACGAAATTCTGCGTGAAGGCCTCCCCGACTCTCCTCTGTATAACGGGCAAATCCAGAGTATCGGCCCGCGCTATTGTCCGAGCATCGAAACAAAGATCGTGACTTTTGCGGATAAGAACCAGCATCAATTATTTCTGGAGCCGGAAGGCGAAACGACACAGGAATATTACCTAAACGGTTTCTCCTCCTCTCTCCCATTAGATATACAGTTGCGCGCCCTGCAAGCCATACCAGCCTTCCGGGATATTCAGATTTATCGTCCGGGTTATGCCATCGAATATGATTTCTTCGATCCTACCCAGCTACATCATAACCTGGAGACAAAACAAATCCGCAACCTGTTTTTTGCCGGACAGATCAACGGAACCACCGGATATGAGGAAGCAGGCGGACAGGGATTGATTGCCGGCATTAACGCCCATATCAACTGCCACGGCGGAGAACCTTTTATACTGGGACGCGACGAAGCCTATATCGGCGTGCTGATCGACGACCTCGTAACCAAAGGGGTGGACGAGCCCTACCGTATGTTTACCTCCCGTGCCGAATACCGCATCCTGCTCCGGCAAGATGACGCCGACATGCGCTTAACGGAAAAAGCATACCAGATTGGCCTCGCCAAACAAGACCGCTACGACCTGCTCAAAGAAAAGAAAGAATACAGGGATGCAATCATTGCTTTTGCAGAAAATTACTCCGTAAAGGCTCAATACCTGAACGATGGTCTGGAGAAATTGGGTACTGCCCCACTCTCTCATGGATGCAAACTGATCGAACTAATTCCGCGCCCACAAGTTACGCTTGAAAATATAGCAGAACTGGTTCCGGCATTCCGTGAAGAATTAGATAAAGTTCCATTAGCGCGTAAAGAGGAGATCATCGAAGCAGCGGAGATTCTGATCAAATACAGCGGCTATATCCGGCGCGAACAAATCATCGCAGATAAAATAAACCGCCTGGAAAATATCCATATCAAAGGTAAATTCGATTACAATTCGATCCAGTCTTTATCGACTGAAGCGCGGCAAAAGCTAACCAGGATCGACCCGGACACCATTGCCCAGGCAAGCCGTATCCCGGGCATCTCCCCCAGCGATATAAATATCCTGTTGGTCATGCTCGGAAGATAAAATACAAATTGTTCCACGTGAAACATTTACTTTAGATAAAAGTAGGTAAAACGCTGGGAATAGGACAGAAAGAACAGAACAAGATGAGTGCGGAAACTGAGAAACATATAAAAATGATCCTTTCTATCTTGCCGGACAAGCCTGGTTGCTACCAGTACTTCGACGAGAAAGGAACGATCATCTATGTAGGTAAAGCGAAGAACCTGAAGCGCCGCGTTTCCTCCTATTTCAACAAGGAGCACGACAGCAATAAAACACGTGTATTGGTAAAGCAAATACGCGACATCAAATATATTGTTGTAGATACCGAAGAGGATGCCCTGCTGCTCGAAAATAATCTGATTAAACAGTATCGTCCCCGGTATAATGTTTTACTGAAGGACGATAAAACGTATCCTTCCATTACGGTCAAGAACGAATACTTTCCGCGCATATTCCAAACGCGGAATATAGTGAGAGACGGTTCGCAATATTACGGCCCCGACCCGTCTGTTTATACAGCCAAAGTCATGCTACAAATGCTGAAAGAACTTTATCCGTTACGCACCTGCAAATATCCATTAACGCCGGAATCGATTGCAGCCGGAAAATATGACGTTTGTCTGGAATACCATATCAAACGGTGTAAAGGGCCTTGCGTAGGTTTGCAATCGCTCGAAGAATACCAGCAGAATATTTCCGAAATAAAAGAAATACTTCGTGGAAATATCTCCCAAATCAGCAAACATCTGTATGAGGAGATGCAGGCATTGGCGGCTGAATTGAAGTTTGAAGAAGCACAAAAGATAAAAGAGAAGTATGAAGTAATAGAAAACTATCGTTCGAAATCGACCGTAGTTACACCGATGCTTCACAATATAGATGTATTCTCGTTTGCCGAAAACGAGAAGTCTGCCTACATCAATTTTATGCATATAGGCAATGGGGCAATCGTACAGGCTTATACGTTCGAATATAAAAAGCGGCTGGATGAAACAAAAGAAGAGTTGCTTAGCCTGGGAATCGTAGAAATGCGCGACCGGTTTAAAAGTACGGCACGCGAAATCATCGTTCCTTTCGAGGTGGAAATGGAATTGGGGAATATAACGTTTACAGTTCCCCAGCGCGGAGACAAAAAGAAACTGTTGGATCTATCGGAGATGAATGTAAAGCAGTTCAAGGTAGATCGACTGAAACAGGCCGAAAAGCTCAATCCCGAACAGCGGAGTACACGCATACTGAAAGAAGTACAAGAGGCTTTACACCTGCCTAAACTACCGATGCACATCGAATGCTTCGACAACTCCAACATACAGGGAAGCGATGCCGTTGCCGCCTGCGTCGTCTTCAAAATGGCGAAACCATCGAAGAAAGACTACCGTAAATATATTATTAAAACGGTAGTAGGCCCTAATGATTACGCATCGATGAAAGAGGTAGTGCGCCGCCGTTACCAGCGGGCCATAAACGAAGGAAGCCCCCTGCCCGACTTGATCCTTACCGATGGTGGAAAAGGACAAATGGAAGTAGTGCGCGAGGTAATTCAGGATGAGCTTCACCTGGAGATACCGATTGCCGGGTTAGCCAAAGACGGAAAGCACCGCACCTCCGAACTGCTATTCGGCTTCCCTCCCGTTACGGTCGGCATGCAAATACAAAG
This sequence comes from Parabacteroides sp., assembly GCA_021204335.1. Classification (GTDB taxonomy): domain Bacteria; phylum Bacteroidota; class Bacteroidia; order Bacteroidales; family Tannerellaceae; genus Parabacteroides. The sequence goes on from JAJPZM010000009.1 coordinate 27,783, forward strand.
CCAGATGTTCCGTTTCTTTACACAGATACAGGACGAGGTACACCGCTTTGCCATTACTTTCCATAAGGACAAACGAAGCAAAAGCCAGACCCGCTCCGAACTCGACAGCATCAAAGGAATCGGAGAAAAGACGAAAGTATTACTTTTGCGCCAGTATAAGAGCGTTAAGAGAATAAGGGAAGCAAGCTTCGAGGAACTGAAAGAATTAATCGGAGAAGCGAAAACAAAAGCATTAATAAATGGTTTAAAGTAAATAGAGAAATGAGAACAGTTATACAACGCGTACAACATTGTTTCGTTACGATCGACGGGCAGCTAAAGTCTAAGATTGGAAACGGAATGCTGGTTCTGGTCGGCATCGAAGACCGCGACACACAAGAAGACATCGAGTGGTTATGCAAGAAGATTGCCAACCTACGCATTTTCGACGATGAAAACGGGGTTATGAACCGCTCTGTGATCGAAACAGGCGGCGAGGTAATGGTGGTTAGCCAATTCACCTTACAGGCCTCTACAAAGAAAGGAAACCGCCCTTCTTACATCCGGGCATCGAAACCGGACTTTGCCATACCGATGTACGAAGCATTTTGTGCCGAAATGGGCCTGCAAATCGGCAAAGAGGTAGCTACCGGAGTATTCGGCGCAGACATGAAAATAGAATTACTGAATGACGGGCCGGTCACCATCCTGATCGACTCGCAAAATAAAAAATAAGATGGCAGATATTACTTTACAACAAGCCCAGGAAAAGGTAGACCAATGGATCAAGACCTACGGCGTCCGCTATTTCAACGAGCTTACCAATATGACAATCCTGACGGAAGAAGTAGGCGAACTGGCGCGCATCATGGCACGTACCTATGGCGAACAATCCTTCAAGGAAAGCGACAAACATCGCGATCTGGGCGATGAAATGGCGGATGTATTATGGGTACTCCTCTGCCTCGCCAACCAAACCGGCGTAGACCTGACAGCAGCGTTTGAAAAGAACCTGCAGAAGAAAACCGACCGGGATAAAGAACGACATATAAACAATAAAAAATTATAACCTATGGCACACGAACACAATTGCAGCTGCGGACATGATCATGACCACGATCACGAACATGGGCATGAAAATGAACAGATGGACAAATACCACGAAGCATTTGCCAAGTTTGACCCTGCCGGAACAGACGAAATAGTAGGCAAACACGTCCAGTCAATCCTGGAGCATCATGAGAAAGAGAACTTCACGCCCGAAGTGCTGAAACAGATTCATGGCTTCATCGACCTGACTTCGCTGACCAGCATAGATACGAAAGAAAGCATCTGGAAACTGGTAGACCGGATAAACGATTTCGAAGGAACCCGCCCCGACGTTCCGAACGTTGCCGCCATTTGCACCTATCCCCTATTCGTGGAAACGGTCAAGCAGGCGTTAACGGCGCAGAATGTAAAGATCGCTTCGGTAGCCGGCGGCTTCCCCTCGTCACAGACCTTCATGGAAGTGAAAATCGCAGAAACAGCCATGGCCATTATGTCGGGAGCCGATGAGATAGACGTCGTCATGAACTTGGGATATTTCATGGAAGAGAACTATGAAGATCTTACCAAAGAAATCCAGGAGCTCAAAGAAAGCTGCCGCGAAGGCAAACTGAAAGTCATTCTGGAAACCGGAGCATTGGCTACTCCGGAGAATATCTGGAAAGCCTCCATCCTAGCCCTCTATTCCGGTGCAGATTTCATTAAAACATCCACAGGCAAGGGTTACCCCGGTGCTACCTTGGAAGCCGTTTACACAATGTGTAAAGTAATCAAAAAGTACCATTCCATCACAGGTAACCAGGCAGGTATTAAAGTATCGGGTGGCGTACGTACCGCGGAAGAAGCAGTGAAGTACTATACCATCGTAAAGGAAGTATTAGGAAACGATTGGCTGAACAGCAATTTATTCCGTATCGGCGCCAGCAGCTTGATAGAAGATATCGAACATCGCTTAGGGAAATAACGCCAGCCATCGGCAAACAAAAAAGGTTCAATCCTGAGTCGAGTTGAACCTTTTTTGTTTCTATGCTTTTTATCTTACTTCTGTCTCTCCATAATATAATCAGCCAGTAGCATAAGACTTGCACGAGCCTCCGATTCGGGAAGTTGATTAAGCACTTCTATTGCTTTGGCATGATATTCTTTCATCCGCATTTCGGCGTACTCGATACCTTCGTTAGCCTTGGCAAACTCGATCAAGGCATCGATATTTTCTGTGGAAAAATCCTTTTCGTTAATGACTTTCAGAAAGCTGTCCACCTCCTCCCGCCTACCCGCATCAAGTGCATGAAGCAAAGGCAACGTTACTTTCCCCTCGCGAATATCGTTGCCGGTCGGCTTACCGATATTTGCTTCTTTAAAGTAATCGAAGATATCATCCTTAATCTGGAAACAATAGCCCAGATACTCGCCAAACTGGCGGCAGATAGCCACCATCTCCGGGGAAGCATCCGCCGAAATAGCCCCTATCTCGGTACAGGCAGAAAGCAACGTTGCCGTTTTCTTCTTTATCACCTGCATATAGCAAGCCTCGTCGAGAATACTCTCTTCGGCAGTTTCCAACTGTTTGATTTCTCCTTCCGACAAATCACGTCCCAGATTTGAAACGATATTGATGATCTGAAGGCTTCCTGTCCGGATAGAACGCACCAAGGCCGTAGAAAGAACATAATCACCCACCAATACAGAGATACGGTTATCAAAGATAGCATTCAGGGAAGACACTCCCCTGCGCTGCTTTGTTTCGTCAATCACATCATCGTGTATTAAGGTAGCCGTATGCAATAATTCAAGTAAAACAGCCGAATTGATCGTATGTTCGGTCACCTTTCCACAAGCTTTCGCGGTAAGAAGTACCAGCAACGGACGGACATGTTTGCCTGTTGCGTTCAATATCTGGTCGATAGCCGATTGCAGACGGTTCGTTTTGCTACGAAGCGATTCGGAAAAATCCTCGTTAAAACGCTTAAACTCTTCTGCTACCGGTTCTTCTATTTTCTTTCTGTCGTTCATATTCAATCCAAAGGTTCGCAAAAGTAACAAAAAGTATTGAGTAAGCGAGTTTTTTCGTACATTTACCGTCTATTGTCACCCTAAAACGTGTTAAAAGAGATGAAGTTATTCCTCATAGACGCGTATGCACTGATTTATCGGTCGTATTACGCTTTTCTTAAAAATCCGCGTATCAACTCAAAAGGCATGAATACATCGGCCATTTTCGGGTTCATCAACAGTCTGGAAGATGTGTTAAAACGGGAGAATCCTACGCATATCGCCGTAGCTTTCGACCCCAAAGGGCCGACTTTCCGGCATGAAGCATACGAACAATACAAGGCGCAGCGGGAAGAAACACCGGAAGTAATCCGCCAATCCGTTCCTATTATTAAAGATATTATCGAAACATACAATATACCGATCCTGGAAGTCCCCCGCTATGAGGCCGACGATGTAATAGGCACTATCTCCAAGCAGGCGGAAAGGGAAGGTTTCGAAGTCTATATGATGACGCCCGACAAAGACTACGGCCAGCTGGTATCGGAGCATATTTTTATGTACCGTCCGAAGTTCGGCGGCGATTACGAGGTGATGGGTGTAGACGAAGTGTTGAAGAAATATTCATTGACCTCGGTCGACCAGGTAATCGACCTGCTGGGTCTGATAGGTGACAGTTCCGATAATATCCCCGGCTGCCCGGGCGTAGGCGAAAAGACTGCCCAGAAACTACTCGAAGAATTCGGGTCGATTGAAAACCTGCTCGAAAATACCGACAAGCTAAAAGGCGCAGTACAGAAAAGAGTAACCGAGAATGCCGAGCAAATCCGTTTCTCCAAATTCCTGGCAACGATCAAGACAGATATCCCTATCCAATACGACGCCGTCAACTGTGTTCGCAAGAAGCCGGATGAAGACCGCCTGAAAGAGATTTACACAGAATTAGAATTCAGAACATTTATTAACAAGATGGAAGCAGAGCCTAAAAAACCTGCCCCCGCTAAAGGCCCGGTTCAAGGCAATCTCTTTGACTTATTTGCAGCCGAGGTTCCGAGCGTTTCAAAATATTCGACTCTCGCGGACTTAAAATCGACTCCTCACGATTACAAACTCGTTGATACAGAAGAGAAGAGACTCGAATTAAGCCGCTTTTTAATGGATCAGGAATTTTTCGCGTTTGACACGGAAACAGACGGCATCGACCCGCTTACTACCGGTTTGGTCGGAATGTCGTTTGCCGTAAAGGAAAATGAGGCTTGGTACGTGCCCGTCCCGGCGAACAAGGAAGAAGCGACACGAATCGTCGCCCTCTTCTCCCCTGCCCTACAAAATGAGAAATCGCAAAAGATCGGACAGAATATAAAATTCGACATCATGGTACTCCGCAAATATGGAGTACGAGTGGCCGGTCCATTGTTCGACACGATGATCGCCCACTACCTGCTCAATCCGGAGCTGCGTCACGGGATGGATTACCTGGCAGAAACCTATCTCAAATATAAAACAGTCCACATCACCGACCTGATCGGTGCGAAAGGGAAAAACCAGCTGGCCATGCGCGACGTTGCGATCGACCGGATAGCCGAGTACGCCGCTGAAGATGCCGATGTCACCCTAAAGCTAAAAAACTTCTTTGCACCGGAACTGAAAAAGGCAGGCATCGAATCGCTCTTTTTCGACATCGAGATGCCTTTAATATATGTATTGGCAGAAATGGAAGTAACCGGCGTCACCCTCGATACGGAAGCGTTGAAGCAATCTTCGGAAGAACTGACGAAGCAATTGAAACAACTGGAAAAAGAAATATACATGCTGGCAGGCGAAAAGTTCAACATCAATTCCAGCAAGCAGGTTGGCGAAGCCCTTTTCGATCACCTCAAGATTGAAGAGAAAGCGAAGAAGACAAAAACCGGAAGCTACAGCACCAGCGAAGATATCCTGGAAAAGATGCGCAGCAAACACCCGGTTGTCGGAAAGCTGCTGGAATACCGCGGACTGAAAAAACTGCTGAGCACCTACATCGACGCCCTGCCCGAGCTGATCAATCCGGCGACCGGTAAAGTACATACTTCGTACAATCAGACCGTCACCGCCACAGGACGCCTCAGCTCGACCAACCCGAACTTGCAGAATATCCCGATCCGCGACGAACTCGGGCGTGAAATCCGTAAAGCTTTCATCCCCGAAAACGACGACTGCCTCTTCTTCTCTGCCGACTACTCGCAGATCGAACTTCGCATCATGGCCCACCTCAGCAACGACGAGCACATGATCGCCGCCTTCCGCAGCGGAGCCGATATCCACGCCGCCACAGCCGCCAAGATATACGGCATTCCGGTAGAGGAAGTGACCAGCGATATGCGCCGCAAAGCCAAGACGGCCAATTTCGGGATTATATACGGCATCTCGGTATTCGGCCTTGCCGAACGGCTCAACATCCCCCGAAGCGAGTCGAAAGAACTTATAGATGGTTATTTCAAGAGCTATCCGGGCATCCGCGAATATATGGATGAAAGCATCCGCATCGCCAAAGAAAAAGGATATGTGGAAACCATCTTCAAACGCAAACGTTACCTACCGGACATCAATTCGCATAACGCCATCGTGCGCGGTTATGCCGAGCGAAATGCCATCAACGCCCCTATCCAGGGAGGCGCCGCGGATATCATCAAGGTAGCCATGGTTCGCATCTTCAACCGTTTCGAAAAGGAAGGGTTAAAGAGCCGAATGATTCTCCAGGTACACGATGAATTAAACTTCAACGTCGTAAAAGACGAACAGGAGAAGGTAAAACAGATCGTACTCGAAGAAATGGAAGGCGCCATCAATCTGCAAGTGCCGCTGATTGCCGATTGCGGTGAAGGGGCTAACTGGCTGGAAGCACATTAAGCAAAAACTTTATAAATATGAAAAGCTTACTACCTGTCCTGTTTTTGTCATTTGTTTGTGCCTGCAATCAAACAGGCGATAAAACAAACAAATTGAGCGTTGTTGATGTCGCAAAAGATTATCAACCCAAAGAGATTTGCCTACAGGATATCGCAGATGTGGAATATTTACCGATAGCCACCTCCGATTCTATGCTTGTCAGTAATAGCTACGGTTCCGTTTCGGACGAAGGAATCGCCATAAGAGGAGCTAAAGTTGGAGAAATTCTATTGTTCGACAGGCAGGGACAAAAGCTGCAGGGACGTATATCTAAAAGAGGACAAGGTCCGGAAGAATATAATTCCATCGTCTATAGCATAGTAGACTGGCAACGGAAAGAGGTCTTCATCGCCGATTATACGAGCATGAAAGTGTACGACTTTTCCGGAAAATATCTTCGTACACTGATTAATACGGATATAATGAAAATACACGTCTGCGACTTCAATCCAGATTATCTTTTATGTAGCTATGATAAAGAAGGATCGGAAGAACCCTATCACCCCTATTTCGTTATGTCCAAAGACAACGGAACGACCGATACCCTCTCAATTGAAATCCTCCGTTTTATTGCAAGCAACCGGAAGATCGTATGGGACGACGGACATACCAGCGATGCTTATGGATTTCTTCCCCATATATTCCGCTGCACAGACAAAATCTGGTTGACAAACGTTGCATTAGATACCATCTTCGCCATACACCCCGACCAGACACTCGAACCGGTAATGATTCCTCTCCATGCTCCCACCACAGACGAAGAGGCTCCTCTCCTCTTCTTCCGCGGCATGAATGACCGCTATGCCTGGGTAAGCAGGGCACCCCGACACGTGAAAGTCAAATTGAGTGACATGGCCGCTAACCTTGAAAAAGAGGAAAAACTTTATATGTACGACCGGAACACAAATGAATGGTTCGAGCCCCTCTATCGCAACCGCGACATAAACAATCGCGACATGAGCCCGAAATTCATCAACATCTCAGCTGCTCCCTATGGATATGGCCTGATACAACTGAATGCAATGGATCTGGTAGAAGCCTACGGCAAAAACCAGATCGTTGATGAAAAGCTGAAAAAATTTGCCTCCAGATTACAAGAAGAAGATAATCCTGTACTGATGATCCTGAAATTCAAAAAGTAAATAAAAGATGAAAACCACACATACATGTAATACAAAATAAAAGAGCTATATTTGTCATATTTAAATAAAACTTATCATGGATGATAAATATAACTATAAGACTATTTACGCGACTGTAAAGGAAGATATCCTTAAAGGAGTTTATCCAACAGGTACATTGCTTCCAACAGAGCTTAATCTGGCAGACAGATACGGTGTTTCCAGACCTACTATTTCCAAAGTTTACAATCAATTGCAGGAAGAAGGATATGTAAACAAAAAGAAAGGATTAGGTACGATTGTTTTATTTAAAAAGAATGCTACCAAAACATTGACATTCGGGTTATTGCTATCCGGTGCCGGCGAATCGGAAATCTTCTCCGTTATAAACGACCAGATATTGAAACAATCCGAAAAGATACAGTTCAACTGCCTGTGGGAAGGAGCCACTGCCAGTAATGCGGAAATCCGCAGAAATCTGATCGAAACCTGCTGCGATAATTATATCGAAAAGAAGGTAGACGGCATCTTCTTCTCTCCGCTGGAACGGGTTGCCGATGCCAATCAGATCAATCATATCATCTGCGACAAAATACAGCAGGCAGGCATTCCTTTGGTGCTTATCGACAGGGATATTGTTCCTATCCCGCAAAAGAGCCCTTTCGATGTGGTATGCCTCGACAATTATAGTGCAGGTTCCATCATGGCACAACACCTGATAGAAGCCGGATGCAAGCAAATACACTTTTTCTATCGCCCGGATTCAGCCTATTCCGTACGGATACGGTTCCTGGCAGTGAAAGATACGGTACAGGAGAATGGATTGATATTTACTGAGAATAACGATTACTGCGGTAACCCGGAAGATCTGGAGTTTGTCAAAAAGATACCGGTAATAAAAGGAGAAACCGGCATTATCTGTGCAAACGATTCGACGGCTGCCGTCCTGATGTCTTCTTTGGAAACTGCCGGATATAAAATAGGATCGGACCTGCTGATTTGCGGCTACGACGACATGAAGTATTCCCAACATTTAAAATGTCCGCTGACTTCGTTCATACAACCTTGCAAAGAGATTGCAAACAACAGTATCGAATTGATGATGAGACGCATTAAAAACAATGACCGGGAACCGATCAGCGTCTACCTGAACGGACAGATTATCACCCGGGAATCCACCCGGTTCGTATAGAAAAACAGCCTACGCACTTCCTGTACGTAGGCTGTAAAGTTTATGTTACTATATTCTTAAAATCGGCAAAGCTCTTGATGTACTTTCCTCCCACAATGGCACAAAGGCAAGCGCCCAAGGCAGCTTCTTCCTGATATTCAGATATATGCAGACCGCAATTAAAACGGTCTTCCAATGCTTTACATAATAAGCCGTTTCTTTTAATACCATTGCCCGATCCTACCAAAATAGTTTTATCCTGCCTAATTGATTCCGGCATCAACTGGTAAAAGTCGTACAACTCCTAGCAGATTCCTTTCAAAAATCCCAAAATCAGATTCTCCGAGGTGAAGTTGGAGATGGAGATATCTGTTATTTTCCCACGTTTTTCCGGATGTAAACGCGTTCCGTCGAACAATGTTTCCACTTTCAAATCGCCGGTAGTCTCTTTTTTATACGGGACCGAAGTCATTGCACTGTATAAGTCCGCACTTGCGATATCCTTCCCAGTGCACAGTTTTACCGTATCTTCAAAGAAGGTCTTGAGAAGCGCAAAAGAACATCCCCCGCACAAAGCCGCACCGACCAGAATATATCCACCTCCCGGTAGGGGGCGTGTGTCCAAAGAAGGTATCTCCACATAATTCTCCGAATAAACCGATATCTGGCTACTCGTACCTACCGTTATATGAATAGACCTCTTTATATCGCGTACAGAGCCTAAAAAACTGGCCTGGTTACCCCCTATTGCCGAATAGACAGGTATGCTACCATAATAGCCGGCCAAAGAGGCTGATTTTGCCACTTCCGGCAAAATAGAGCTATCTATCCCGACCCTGCTTAAAGCATCTTCATCAAAAGCCAAACGGTCTTTATTAAAGAATCCCAGGCTGGCAGCATTGGAGTAATCCATCAGCGGTATATTCCTGCCGGTCAGTTTCATCACCACATAGTCCATGATCGTACAAATCTTAACGGCATTGGAAGGCACCAGGGCATTCTTTTTATTATAGAAATGAGTTACAAGCCCAAAGCCTGTCGACAAAGAAAGCCCTGTCTGATACGATAAATAAGAGGCATAAGTCAAGCCCTTTTTATACGGCAGACTTCCTCTGCCATCCTGCCAGGTGTATAGAGGAGTAACGGCATTGTCATCCCCATCTACATAAAGTATTCCATGCATTTGTCCGGAAAATCCGATGCCTTTTATTAAAGGATATTCCAATTGGAATTCATGAATTAATTCCAATATAATATCGACAATTGCAGTAGCCTCCTGCGTCCTCTCCCACGTTTCAGAAGATATTATATTCGTACTATTATTTTTCGTTATAGATACAACCTCCCTGGAAGAAGAGTCATATATGACCCCGCAAATAGAACTTGTACCGATGTCAATTCCAAGAAAACACATACGCTTGCAGATCAATTAATTTATACAAATAGTTTGTACAGCTGTCGACTCAAGATCCAATCTCAAAATGATATCGTTCTGAATAGCTGGTGACAAATCCAGGAAATTCACAAAAGTACCATGAATACGCATAATATAAACTCCACTCGGAGCATATTTTTTTTGGATCCTCTTTTACTTTTCTCAATATGTCAGGTGTTGTAACATTCACATATAAATAAAAAGGATTTACTTTTCCGCTTTCTGCAAAGAAAAGAGGAGCGATTATCTTACGGTAAAAAGCATACCCTTTTTCTTCCATTGTCTTCTCCGGGAAATAATTCGGATTAATTCCAAAATGAGAAGCATACCCACCCGTCATCTTTTCAAAAGGTAATTTCTGGGTAGACAAAATTCTGAACCCAAGACCGCTATTCGCTTCCCCATATAACGGATCGACACCGTAATTCAGCATTTCGCGGGCAAGCCGGCCATCGGGTGTTGCCCCGACCCAATAACCATACAATAAATGTGTCGAAGGCGTACTCCAATCAGGTCGGAACGGGTTACCCAGATAATTCTTTTTTCCGGACACCATATCGGACACTTTATTTGCGATAACAGACGCTTCTTTATCTACCCGGGTGACATTGTTCCCGAACTTAACGGCTGAAAGTAAAAACTGACGCAAATCTTCATATCCTTTAAAATTATCCTTCAAAGCAGCAAACAACAAACCGGCATCTTTGGGACGTTTATCCAGCAAATCATCAACTGCAATAAATGAATCGGCAACGACAGAGAGACCATGGATCAAACAACCACTGCCGTTATACCGAGAACCTTGCTTGTATTTATCACGAATATCGACTCCGGTTTCAATGCCTCCCATACTGGCTGATAAAAACGGAACCCGCAAATTGGCAAGGGCACAAGAGCAACCATTTGCAGCCAAAACCATCCTGTCTATAAAATGAGTAAGCTGTTTATAAAAAGCACTTCTCAGATTTTCAAGGACTGTTTCAGGCTTCGAATCGTCTAAACCTAACTCTGTATAGCCTAATCCTATTTTCTGGCCGGAAATCAAAGAATAACCGTCATTTAAAGTCAACTCCAGGTCTTTACCCAGGTTCAACCAGCTATTGGTCGTATTGCCATTATCTTTACCCATAATTAAAGGTTCCTGACAACCGGCAACGGCATAATTTTCTAAATCTTCTTCAGCAACGCCAGCATGTTTTAATATAGGGAAAATAGACTCATCATTAAAAAACGAAGGTGTCAGCTTTCCCGGTGAAAAGAAAAATTCGCCCAGTTCTTCATAAAGTTTCTGCGGTGTTTCTTTATGCAGTTTTACAGATAAAATAGGTTGGGGATAGTTGGTCTCCTTATAAGCATCCAGGACGGCATAAGTCATCAGACTTGTCATATCTTTTCCATTTACATCTTTTCCGCCGACCAACAAATTTTGTGATATAGCCCAACTGCGGTCACCGACATTGAAGAAAACCAGTAAATGTTTAAACAGGGAAGCAGTTTGCTCACGTGAGGCATCCTCCTTTGCCTTGTATTCTTCAAATATACGATCCACATTTCCTACAGAAAAAGCGTATGAATTAGGAGATTGTTCCAGACACATCACCTCCCACAAATTATATAAGACTGAATAGCTTCATACAGATTATCGGCACCTTGCATGGGGACTTTTCGCAATGTATTTTCTAATAGAAGCAGTTCTGCTTTACGTTTCGGAGCTGCATGCATTGCCATCTCCGAAGCAATATCTGCATACCGGGAAGCCAATTTAACAGCACAGTTTAACGCAATTATCATTGCTTCATAGACATTCAATCGGTCGTAGTCGGTCGTATTCTGCTTTTTCAATTTTATCTCTTCCAATTTGCCGATGACCCCTTTTCGTAAAATATCTCTGAAATCGGCAATTACATGTCCTGTTACCTGTTCAACAAAATAAGCAACCTCTTTTGTCTCGATACCCGTTTTTTCATAAACATCTTTCAACTCGGTAACAAAAGGTGTATTTGCATAATATGTTTTTACCTTATCAATGCGCTCCTTCGTAAAAGAATCGTCCGGTTCGATATCATCAAATACAGCCACCGGGTCGCAATAGCCTTCAAAGGTTTCAATAGTAAAAGCCGGATTAATCAATGCATAAGTTTTTGCAAAAGCATCATTTTGAGTACCGGCAAAAACAGAATGGTCAGAGATATATAAAGGCAATTGCTCCACAACCTTTTCCAACAATTTAGCTGTGGCAACCTCCGGATGCTCACTTTCAAAAAATACTTCATTATTCATTTGGATTTCTTTAATTAAAAACCAGCCATCCAAACGTTTCAAATCTCGCTGTTCCTGAAACAGGGTTATTGCCTTTTCATCAAGAACCTCTTTTGTAAAAACAGACTTCCAATCCATATTGCGGCCTCCTAGGTATTAATGATTTTAATATTATTGTCAACAAACATTTTCTCATATTTTCTAAAGTCATCCATAGAAATAAACTTACTGTCCATCGTGTATTCCATACCAGCTTGCTCCCATTTCACTTTACCATATTCATGGTAACGGGGCAATTCGACAGAAACATTTTCCGTAGCGAATGCTTTAATAACACTGATAAACTTTTCCATATTTTCATCGCCATCGTTAAAACCGGGTATCAACGGTATTCTGACCCACAGCCTTATCCCTGCTGATGCGGCTTTTTTCAGGTTTATAAGTGTATTCTCATTTTTACGACCAATTATTTCATTGTGAATATCACAATCGTAATGCTTCAGATCAACAATGAGTAAATCTAACAAATCAAATAAATCCGGTAAGTTAGGATGCGTTCCGTTTGTCTCCATTGTTGTATGGACCGACAAACTTTTAATTTTTTGCAACAACTTCTTCAATAAACCGAATTGTAGCGTTGGTTCTCCACCTGTAATCGTTACTCCGCCACCCTCATAAAAAAGTGGGCGGGCATTTTCTATCTCTTCAACAATTTCTGTAATTGTATATTCCTTTGCGCTCCACTGAACCCCCTCGTTTCTATTTCTATTCAAGCAGGGACGATCCATGCATTTATCGCACATCAAACGATTTATCACTTTATTCGTTATCGCCCCATAAGGACAAACTGTTTCCACCAATTTATCAGTTTTTACTAATAAAGTTCCGTTCAATGCGATACCTTCCGGATTGGAACACCATGGACAAAAAAAGTTACATCCTTGAAAGTGATATACCAAACGATTGCCAGGACCATCCTGTGAGAAGTTCCACCCCTTGCTAAATATCTTTATGTGATCCATACTTATTGGATATTAGCTAATTACCCCAATGCTAACTTTTTCATTTTCAGCATCAGGAAAAACAGATATGCCACACAAACCGTCAAAACAATAACAGCACCGATCTGTCCTCCCATTATATCCGATGCTATCCCCATTAATACAGGGAAAATTGCTCCACCGGTAATACCCATTATCATCAAATCAGAAATCTCATTATTGCGAGAGGGCATATATAATAGTGCGTTTGAAAAGATTATCGAGAACACATTCGAGTTACCCAATCCGATCAGAGCAACACAAACATAAATAGGTATTGCATTTTCACATACATAAAGACCGGCGACACCTGCAAAAATCATTAGAACACTCAACATGAAAAACTTGACCGGAGAGAACCTTGCCATAATAAACGATCCGGACAAGCATCCAAACGTACGAAACAGAAAATATAAACTGGTGGCATAACCTGCCTCCGACAAAGGCATTCCTACACGTTCCTGCAACAACCTAGGCGCAGTAATATTTACCCCGACATCTATACCTACATGCACTAATATTCCCAAAAATAGGAAGAATATTACACTATTACCCAATAATCCCACACATTCTTTAAAAGAAGACGATTCGTTCCGCTCCTCCGGCTCAACAATATCTGTCACCAACAAATAGACAATGGCGATGATATCGATCACAGCAAATATAGTAAACAACAATCTCCAGTTTCCATAGTAAATAGCAGCTTGGGCGGCAATTACCGGAGCCACAAAAGAGGCGATCGCTTTCACAAACTGCCCGAGTGTCAGGTAACTGGGTAAACGGTCCTTGCGAACCATATTGGCCAATAACGGATTCAATGAAACCTGCATTAATGTATTTCCTATCCCCAGAAAAGAAAAAACAATAAACATGGCAATATCGTTATAGGCAAAGAAAGGTATTGTCAATCCGATAAAAGTAACAATCATACTCAGCAACACAGTTTTCTTTCGTCCTATCTTATTCATCAAAATACCTGTCGGTATCGAAAAGACAAGGAACCACAGGAAAACCATTACCGAAAAGGAATTGGCCGCCGTATCCGACAAGGCAAAATCCTCTTTTACATAATTCGTAGCTATCCCGACCAGGTCGACAAACCCCATCGTGAAAAAGGCCAGCATGACCGGGATGATCTTATTTATTCCATTCTCAGTTTTCATAACTATCAGACATAAAAAGGCTATTTAAGTGGGGATACCACGATGTTTTTAAAGTTTACAGTTCCCTGTTTAGCATAAAACCACAGGTATCCTTCTTTTCTTTGATAAAGACGGTTGACAATACAACGACGATTATCGATACAAACGTCTATAATATTATCTTTCATAACCATATCGATTTTAATCGTTTTATCCAATCCGCCGACAGCTTCAATGAAAGCGTCTTCTCCCAATCTGACAATACCTTTATTCGGGTCAAAGCTTAATTTATAACCGCCATTAGCTTTATCTCCTGCACAAATAAAGAAACCATATTCATGATTATTGCCTGTCGGTTCCACTTCCAGAGTAACGCGGCAATTGTATGGCATATCCTTTATATAAGCTCCTCCGATTGCTCCCGGTGCATCGATCTTTACTTCCCGGTTGGATAACTTCTTCGCATTTTCTGCTTCTGTTAATTCCAGATTGAGTGGAGAACCGGTTGCCGGAATAGCTTCTGCAGGAAATTTAGTTGCCAAATCGCCATTCGACAACTGATATGCTTCCCGTAGGATTATATTACCGCCAAAACGTTCATTTCCATAATCTTTATTCTCATTTTTACTGGGAACCCAACCGGCAACAATCCGGCGATTACCGGTAAACTCAGCCGTTTTAGCCACATTGACCCATTGTTCCAGCAACGCTTGCGATTTTGGATATTCCCAAGGACCATAGGGCTGTTTCGACTTTACATAATATGTATCGCCACCCTGCCCGTAAACCAGATAATACCAGCCGTTCCAATGGAAATAATCCGGACATTCGGGGACATCACGCTGACCGGAGATCAAAGGCTTTTGTACCTCCCACTTTTTAAGGTCTTTCGACGATAAATGCACCATACTGCCACGTCCTTCATCGATCACATAATTTTCCGTTTCACTGGATACGAACAAATGGAATGTTCCATCTTTATCTATTACCACTTTCGGGTCGCGGAAATTTCGTTTACTATAACCCGGCGCAGAGGTATAAAATGGATTCGGCTTTTGTTTTTCAAACGTCAATCCATCTTTACTGATCGCATAACTCAACTGTTCGTTCACTTTATCCCCATCCGTAATCAGACGGGTGGTATAAAAGGCATAAAACTGTTTGCCGTCAAACGCAACCGATCCGGTACAAATAGACTTCTCCCAGTCCTCATCAATGCCTATGGCAATAGGGTGATGTTCCCAGTTCTTCAGATCCTTACTTGTGCTGACACACCATTGATGTCCCCCTAAACCGTTCAATGCAGAATGGTGTCCTTCATCCAGTAACCAATACAAATAATAAGTGCCATCGTGATAAAAGGGTATGCAATCCCTCACGAATTGATTGCCTCCGGCGGGAGTAAAATATTGTATATTACCTTTCGGCTGAATATCCGGATTATATTTTACGGAAAATTGAGCATATCCTGCATTTAAACCGGACAAAGCCAGTGCTAATGAAATTATTACTTTCTTCATGATATTAAATTATATAGTTTACAATTCGTTTTTTCTTTCCAATTCGACAATGGAAGCATCTAATAAATTAATAGAACCGGACTTGGCATAGATCTCAAAAGAACTGAATTCTTCATCCGGATAGCACAAAGCAGTCATAGCTGTCCGGCCTCCGTCGGCAAACAGTTCTATTGAATTCCGGTCAAATAAAATATACCAATCGGTTATTAGTGCCTCCGACCTGTAAGTAGCTCCCATTAATTGACCAAAGGTATCAGAGAAAGTTTCTTTCTCCAAGCCTTCCCTATCGATATAATAATAGCTTAATTCATTTTGGTATCCGATCGAGAGTTTTTTACCTGATTTTGTCATCAGACTAATACCATATTCACCTGCCCTCCAAATAGCCATATTATCTTTATCATCAAATTTCAACTGAATAATAAAAGATTTTCCGGGATATGGGACGCTGGCTTTCATTCTTTTTTCATCGGAAAGTTTAACTGGCTTAATCGAATATTCCTCTTTACAAAACTCTTTTAAAGATGAAACCGGGACAGATGCCAAAACATAATGCTTTCCTTCCTTTACCAAAGTCAGATTACGCGGGAAAGTCATGCTTCCACGCCAACCGGTTGTAGGTAATAAATTTGCATATTCCCAGCAATTCATCCAGCCTAACCAAATACGATTTCTTTCCGGACAATTATTAAATGTCGATCCGGCATAATTATCCTTCCCATAATCGAGCCATAACTCTTTTGTCTGTGTGACAGAGAATGTTGTACCATCGAAATCGCCAATGAAATAACGGGTGGCAGGAGATCCGCCGGCCGGACCATTTTCCATATTCACCAACAACACCCACTTATTGAGATAGCTTCCTTCAACCTGGAGAGGAAAGAAATCCGTTCCTTCCCAAAGAACTCCATCTGTTTTGAAATATTGAAAATCACTTTAAATTCCCATTGTTTACAATCCGGAGAGGTATAGAACCGAACGGAAGAACCTTTGGAAACTGTCATAATCCACTTTCCAAATTCCTCACTCCATGAGACGTGGGGATATTGCAAAGCCTGTTCGTCATTCCCCGAAAGAAGATGTTTATCCCACTTCGTCCAGGTTTGCCCTTTATCGAGGCTATAAGCCATTACTATATTATTGGCTAAGCCTGATGATGTTTGGTAAGTATAAAAAGCTATAAACGGAGCACTCTCTCCGAATCCTAACCCTGATGTATTACCCTTATCGACTACGACACTACCAGATTTAAGATATCCCAAACTATCCGGAGAGAGTGCTACCGGTACTATCTGCCATTGTACCAGATCGCGACTGACTGCATGCCCCCAATGTATATTCCCATACATTGCGTCAGCAGGATTATACTGGTAAAAAAGATGATATTCCCCATTATCATAAACCAATCCCGAAGGTTCGCCGGTCCACCCGGAGCCGACAGAAAAATGGAACTGAGGAAGATATTCTTTCTCACCCGTACTTGTTTCCTGCCTGCAAGCACATAACATAAGCAGGCAGACCGCAACAATAGTAGATAATACTTTATTTACCATAATACCAGATTCTTTATTTATTCCATGCTGATTTTAAAGAATGAACTACTGCATTGACAACAGTCAGGTCGTTGACGGAAGTAAAAGAATAGTTCTTATTCTGTTCTTCCGGCATAAAATTAGACGTAATAACCGCTTCACCGTCATTGCCGAAAAGTTCAATACTCGTACGATCCACCAAAATTCGGATTTCGACTTTTCCATCCTTTATTTTCAAGGGAGCTTCTCCCAAATCAGCCAACTTGTTATCAACAGTCGGTCCTTCCATTGATATTACTCCTTTAAGTGAGTTATAATGGATTTTAGCTCCTCTGATATTTATATCAAAAGAAGAAGAGGGTTGCACAGCTATTTCAAATTGCATATCATACAAATCAGCAGTAAGATCACGAAGTAAATTCGTACCCTTTGAGACCACCTCATTCTCCCAACGATATTCCTTATCATATAATTCGGATATCTCACGTATAGGAATCCTGAAGGCCTTTACACCTTCAGCCGTTGTGCGTAATGTGACCTCTGTCGGGAAGTTCATTTGTTGTTCATACGGCATATCAGGATAACGCTTGGTCGGCATCCAGGCAATATGTATGCATCTGTCGTCCGGTACATTGCTCCAGGTCATAGCGGCATAAAAATTCTTACCATAATCGCCTCGCAATATCTTTGTTTCCGGTTTGAATGTAACACCATCGAAAGAACCTATTTTATAATTTCCGTTTGCACCGAAGAAAAGCCATTTCCGGTTATTCTTATCGCCATCAACCGGCAGCGGGACAAATCCCGGACATTCAGTCACTCCATCCAATGTTATGGTCGATACATGTTTCCAATTCTTCAAATCATTGGAAGTAAACAAACCATAATCGCACCCTTTATCCATATAAAGAGACATGACCCATTGCCCGGTATCTTCATCCCAAACGACTTTAGGATCGCGGTTTGCATTATAGATATTTTTGATAACCGGATTCCGGTCGTAATAAGTAAATGTATTACCACCATCCGCACTATAAGCAATACACTGTGTACACAACGGGCCTAAACTGGCATCCGGATGACCGCCATTGGTTATAAATGCAATAACAGGTTTCTCATCTCCTTGTTGAAAACCGGATACATTATGCTCGTCGACAACTGCCGAACCCGACCAGCATCCGGCCCAAACTTTATGAGGAGTTATATGATCCTGCGTTTGCGTCCAATGTATCAGATCAGTACTGACAGCATGTCCCCAATCTTTATATGCCCCGGGACGGTGAGGCGGCATATACTGGAAAAACAAATGATACACGCCATCATAATAAACCAGTCCGTTCGGATCATTCAGCCAGTTCTTTTTTAGCTGTAAAATGGAATTGAGGACGGTAAATTTCCGAATAATAATCAGGTTTGCCATCTTTCAATGTTTCCACTCCTGAATATTTCATTATCTCATCATCCGATAAATAACGATTCCATAAAACCACATGGTCAATTAAACCGTTAAACACAAATTCCGGTTTTATCCCGGCATTATCCCCGTATCCTTCTTTCTCCTTATATTGGGCACCTATCAATAATGGCTGACCATTCCAATCGCGAATCTCTCCTACCGTAACTTCATCATCCCGCAACTGCCCATCAACGTATAACTCCAATATCCGGCCATTAAACCTCAATAAAACATCATGCCAGTTTGTTTCTTCACCTTCCGGCAATTTATATTTTAAAAGTTGGGCTCCGGCTATTTCATCATACCCCATCAAACATTCTATATAGGTATCACCTTCCACCTTGTTTAAAGCAATGCTGTAAGCGATACTCTGGTCATTCCCGGCTTTAGAGAGAACAGGGGTATATCCTCTTACCTGGTTCGCTTTAAAGCGAACCAGGATAGAAACATTCTTTCCGGATAAATTTACTTCCCCGTTTATTCCCTAACCTGCATCAAGCCAACCACCATTGAAACTGGCTGCAACTCCGTCTCCACCGCGTAGTTTCGAATTCCTGGCCTCATCCCCGTCCAGTGTTACAAATGACACGCCATCATGCATCTGTAAGACACTGTTTTGAGATGTACCATCATTCAGATCAGATAACGACCATACGACTATGGCATTTTTATAAGATTCTGAAGATTGACACGCAGTGAACGCACAGGCAATAAAAGCCAAACTAAATATTATATCTTTCTTCATAAAATGACTTTTTACCAACCGGTATTCTGTTTATACAAACCTTTTACATAGCTGATCTGAGTCTGAGGTATCGGGAAATACTCGTCCCTGTTTTTCGTAAAACGGGCATCTTTCAAATAAGTACGTCTCGTTTTTTCGATATTGAAATATTCATTCATATATTTGTCGGCAATGCCCCAACGAACCAAATCAAAGAACCATTTACCTTCTGTGGAGAATTCCAGGTGACGTTCCCATTGCAGGGCTGTCATGGCAAATGTCTGGTCCCAGGCAGGACAATTCTGACCCGGTTTGTAAGGTTCAACATTAAAGTTACCGGTAGGCGTTCCATCTGCAAATTTCAACCGTCCGGTACTTGTTGCTGCTCTCATACGAATCTGGTTGATCAATTCCAATGCCTCATTCAGGTTCGGCTGGCCGCCCAACTGGATCAAAGCTTCAGCTCTCCAAAGCATTATCTCATCCAGACGAAGAACATCATAATTCAAACCGCTACCCATAAACGGATTTGTCTTTCTAAAGCAATCGCAAGTAGGCAATACCAATAATTTCTGACTCATAGAATAGCCATACACTTCTGGAGTACGCGCCCAACTTGTTTGCATAATGTAATCAGGATCATATTTCCAAGGCATTTCAGGCACACAAGCCGTATGCATCAAACGGGGATCCATAGGTATTTTCGCAAAAGCTTCTTTATTATCCAATGTTTCTCCTTTATCGAAATTCTCAAAATCAGGAACTCCATTTACTGTTTTAAAATGGTTCATCATGTGTACGGAAGGTTGCAAAAAGCCACAGCAGCCGTATTCGTCATTGATCGGATAAACCAACCATGAGTTATTACGTCCGATCGAAGAACCATCATTATTAGCAGAATACCGGATAGCCCAAACCGATTCGGGGCCATTCTCAAATTCGCACAGGAAGTTTTCTGCAAAGTCAGAAATCAGATATTTTCCTGAATTATCAATTACATCTTTACACAAGCTGGCCACTTCCGTCAGTTTGTCCTTATTTATATTGATTACATTATGCTGGTCATCCTGTTCATAAGCGGCAAAAAGTAAGGCTTTTGCCAGATAAGCTTTTGCTGCGAATTTAGTAGGACGTCCCACTTCATCCTGCTTGTCTGGCAAAAACTCGACTCCACAACGAAAATCGTCGATCAGTTTATCCCATAATTCCAGGTTTGTCAATGCATCATTGCTCACTTTATCATAATCTTCCGAAGGAGTGTTTTCGTCGATCCAGGGGAAAAACTTGAAACACAATTTCATGTACATATAAATATGACCACGTAAAAAACGCAATTCTGCAATTCGTTGGTCACGCAACGGATATTCTTCTACGGTTAATGCTTGTGCCCTTCTCAAGGCATCATGCACACGCCCGACACCGACATAGTGTACCCACCATAAATTATCCAAATCGCCGGTAGTAGTAGGTTGCAAATAAGTAAAAGTCTCCCATAAATTGCGTTCTGCATTATCGTTCGTACCGGAACCACCTTTGTAGGCTTCACCGCCTCGAACGGATCCTTCTTCATAAGGCATTCCAAATTGTTTATTAAAATGATTCTGCCCGCAGAAAGAATAAGTGGCATTAATTTGTTGCTCCACTTTCTCCGGAGTATTCAGGTCACCATCCGAAATGATACCTTGCGGATTCTGATCCAACATGGAAGTACAGGATGTACCGGCCAAAAGTAATAATAACAGGCCTGCGCCTAATATATTTGATGTTTTCATAAAATTACGTTTTAAATCGTTGTTAGAAGGTTACATTTAAAGACATTGTCATCGAGAATGGTAACGGATAGCCATTACCCGGAGTTTCCGGATCAAGACCTGTATAAGCATTATCGCCCCAGCCTTTCTTCAAAGTAGCGATATTATCCGCTCTAAGTGCGATTCTTGCCCGTTGAATACTTACTGATCTGGCAAATGATTCAGGTATAGTATAGCCTATTTCTGCATTTCTGATCTTCATATAAGAACCGCTTTCCACATAATAGGTAGATATTCTTCCTTCGTCATTATAATTGTTGATAGACAGAGCCGGAATTTTAGAGCTGGTATTTGTAGGTGTCCATGCATCCAACATTCTGACGCCATAATTTTCACCTGTAGTACTCAAAGCATAGATATCCGTCCAACTTTTCCAACCGCTTACATTCAAATCTTTACCTATAACTCCATTAAAGAAGATACTGAAATCGAAATTCTTGTAAGTCAGACCGACAGTGATACCATATTCCAATGCAGGGTTTTCTACACCGATCCAGGTATGGTCTTTATCATCAATCTTTTTATCACCATTCAGGTCTTTGTAACGGATACGTCCCGGAGCTGCACCTGTCTGAGTCGGAGCTGCATCTGCTTCTTCCTGCGACTGGAACAATCCATCAGCTACATAACCGAACAACGAGTTTTTCGGACGTCCCAAGATATTTTGGTCTTCTCCGTTTCCGGCAAAGTTATTGATAACATCATCCGGCACTTTCACCATTGTTTATTCATTATGAGAGAAAACACCGCTTACATTCAGACCCAGATCGCCAAATTTATCATCATAGTTCAATGTTATTTCAAATCCTTTATTATCGATATCCGCACCATTCAGCCACATACCGGCACCTTCCCCTAAAGTTGCTACTGTACCCGGTTTCATCAGGATATCACGAGTATATTTCAAATAATAGTCGAAAGAACCGCTCAGTTTAGAATTCAACACTCCAAAATCCAATCCGAAGTTATGCTGCGATGTCGTTTCCCATTTCAGGTTAGGGTTACTTCTTTGTGTACGGTGGAAACCGGAAGGCAATGTTCCACCCATGCCTGTAAAGTCATAGGCTGTACCCCAGTTCCAGTCATCTACTTTACCATGATCATACAATGATTCATAAAATTGGTAAGAAGCATAAGCATCGATGCTCGAATTACCATTTTGTCCCCAACCATAACGCAGTTTCAATTGAGGTATTACATCTGTCAGACTTTCAAAGAATGCTTCATTATTGATAGACCAACCTAAAGAAAATGCAGGGAATGTAGCCCAACGATTGTTAGAACCGAAAATAGAGGAAGCATCACGTCGTAAAGTAACAGATGCCAGATAACGGCTGTCATAATTATAATTGATCTTTCCAAACCAGGAGATCATTGTATTTTTATTGCTGGCACTGCCGTTATCTCTTTCCGATTCACCGGCATTCAACCACATATAATCGTCATTTTCCAACGCATAATCCCTACGGCTACCCCAATGCATCTGGTAAGTGTGAGTAATAGTTCCCTGCCCCACCATAATATCGAAATTGCTCTTATCTACGTCAAATACATATTGCAATACGTTACTATTATTCGTACTCAAATCAAAATAAGATTCCTGATATACTTTATTTCTGTCTTCACTCAAAAAGCCCGATTTATATCTGTAATCCATTGTACGCTTCCAGGAACCAACACCATCCACACCAAAAGAAGTACGGAAATTCAATCCTTTTATAAATTCGATATTAGCAAACAGGTTACCGAATAAACGAACATTATCATGATGGTTCTGTTTATTATCTTCAATCAGACGAACCGGATTCTGACGGTCGCTCATACCTCCAATAGGACCACCCCAACCTTCTCCATCCACTGTATGGACAGGAACTATGGACATCAGGGATTTACAGCTTCCCAAATTACCGTCACCGATATTGTCGCTTTCTCTCCACTTGGAGACAGTGAAATTCTCACCAACCTTTACATGTCCGTTCAGGAATGTAAAATCACTATTTACACGACCATTAAAACGTTTGAAGAAATTGCCGTCAATGGTTCCTTTATTATCGTAATAGTCGAGAGCCAGAATAGCATGCCCGGCATCCGTTCCGGTAGATAAGGTCAGACTATATTGCTGAATCTGTCCTGTTCTTAATATCTCTTTTTACCAATCCGTATCAGCCGATTTCATGGTTTTGGCATCATCCAGATATTCTCTCCAGCTTACATTATCCAAAACAAAATTGCCGTTGGCATCCTGATGATCCTGATATTGATACAAACCGCCAATACCAACAACATTCGGGTCAGCATCCGGATTGTCATTCTTAATGACCCAATACTGTGCGATACCACGTTGTTCCGTATTCATTAATTCATACGGCTTCTTCTTGCTAACCATCGTATAGGATGCATTAAAATCGACAGTTGTCCCCTTTTTCCCTTTACGGGTCGTAATGATAATAACACCATTCGCTGCACGAGACCCGTAAATAGAAGCAGAAGAAGCATCCTTCAACACTTGCATGGATTCGATATCCATCGACGCCAATTTCGCCATCGAACGGGTTGTCGGCGTACCATCGATTATATACAAAGGATCGTTATTATTCAAAGTGCCTTCGCCACGAATACGAATAGTCGCATTCGCATTAGGGTTACCATTTGTCGATACCGACATACCGGCGACCTTACCTTGTGCCGCTTTCATGGCACTCCCGTATGATCCCGATTTCAACTGATCAACTTTCACAACAGAAACCGAACCGGTTAGGTCGGCTTTTTTCTGCGAAGTATAACCCGTAACGACTACTTCATCCAGGTTCAGGGCATCTTCTTCAAGCACTACAGTCTTTCCATTTATTTCAGAAGTCGGATATTCTACATTTTTATATCCGATAAAACTGAATACTAACACACTGTTGTCGTTTACTTTAATAGAATAGTTTCCATCCAGGTCCGTAATCGTTCCATTCCCTCTATTTTGCTTATCAACAATAGTAGCTCCCATAATAGGTTCTCCGGCCTTATCAAGCACACGACCTGTAATAAGTTTTAATGATTATCCGCATAATGTCCTATTATAAATTCTGGATTTGAAGTCGGAG
>JAJPZM010000147.1 GCA_021204335.1 Parabacteroides sp.
CTTAAAGAGAGGATGAAGAAGAATTCAGGGAAAAAAGTTTGAGGATCTTATTATTGAACAAATAATTCAATATCTTCGTAATCATTATGTCAACAGGTAAATTAATCATCTCCACCGACTCAGGCGAGCAAGTCGAGGCACTTGCTCCCGTTATCATCTCCGCCAGCCGGTCAACGGATATCCCGGCCTTTTACGCCAAGTGGTTCTTTAATCGTTTGGCTAAGGGGTATTGTGTTTGGTATAATCCGTTTAATCGGCAGAAGATGTATGTGTCGTTTGAGCGGTGTAAGGCAATCGTGTTTTGGACGAAGAACCCGAAGCCGATATTGCCTTATCTGCATGAGTTGGATGAGCGGGGTATCCATTATTATTTCCAATTCACGTTGAACGATTATGTGAACGAGGGTTTTGAGCCAAATGTGCCAAGCGTGGAGCGGAGAGTGGATACGTTCCGGAAATTATCGAGGATGATAGGGAAGGAGCGGGTGATCTGGCGATTCGATCCGTTGATCATTACTTCATCTATCACACCTCGTGTATTGCTTAGTCGTATTTGGAAGATCGGCAATCTGTTGAAAGGATATACCGATAAGCTTGTGTTTAGTTTCGTAGATGTAAAGGCGTATCGTAAGGTACAGAACAACCTTATAAAAGAGACGGATTGCTTTACGAAAGATGATGTGGAAACAGCTGAGATGAATGCGATACAACGTCAAGAGATCATAGAGGGATTGGTGAAATTAAGGGATGTTTGGGCTTCTGATGGTTGGAATGTGACATTAGCTACTTGCGCTGAGGATATTGATCTTGCGGTTTATGGTATTGAACATAACCGGTGCATTGATGAAGAACTGATGGAGCGTGCATTTGGAAATGATTACGAATTGGTTTATTATCTTTGGACAGGTCAATTGCCCGAACCAGATCTTTTCGGTACGCTTCCTGACTTGCCAGACAAGAAGAAAAACTTAAAAGACAAAGGGCAACGTAAAGCCTGTGGCTGTATGATAAGCAAGGATATTGGTATGTACAACACTTGCCGCCACTTTTGTGTCTATTGCTACGCTAATACAAGTAAAGATTGCGTGTTGAAAAATATGACATCACATTTTTTTGACAGTGAAAGTATTATTGGTTAAATATAGTCTGCAAAGTTTATACTCATCGGTCCACAGGTTGGAGTAGCCGCTCTTTACTGGAATGACATATTTTATCCTGGAATGATTATTCCGGGTGAAGACGGAAACTTTCTGGTTAAAAGGGATATAACATGTGAGTGGCTTTGGATATATCTGGAAGTAATATCTCTGCTATATGCCTTTTATAAAAATGTTCCTAAGAAGAAATGGATTATCGTATTAGGGTTGTTACCTTTGTTGTTGGCAATCCTTTTATGAGAAAAGAATAATTTATGAAAAAGTCTTTGATTCAAAATAAGAAGAAAATCATACGATTAACTATCATCTCAACCATAGTTGTCATAAGTGTAGTGATTGTGGTTTGTAATGCGCTGGTGACAGGTAGTGCTTCTAGTTCGTTAGTCGCATGCGGTGTACCGAATGAGAGAATTTTTCGGATTATGCCGGTTTTCGAACGCTAGATTCGGTAGTGCGATGTAAAGCTATTTTTGGGCAGAATAACATTACAATTATTTCGCAGCCTTTTCATAACGAGCGTGCTATCTACTTGGCTAGGCTTAATTAAATAGATGCGATTGCATTAAATGCCCAAGATGTGACTTCTGTATGGACAACATGGTTGAGAGTGCATAGTCGTGAGCTTTTGGCTCGAGTTAAAATGTTTATTGACTTGGTTGTTGGGAAACAGCCCCGCTTCTTGGGAGAGGAGGTCGAAATTCCGAATATTGAATAGTTTATTTGGACATTGCATTAGGGGTGTTGTCTTTGTCACTGTTGTTTTTGAGAGTGTTTGTAATGCTCTTTTTTCTTAGGGCATTAAATCAAAATATTGATCGAAAAATCATACCTTTGTAAATAATATACAAACAATCGAATTATGGCACATCTTTATCCTGTCGGCATACAGAATTTCGAGAAGATTAGAAAAGAGGGTTTTCTTTATATTGATAAGACAGCATTGATTTATCAATTGGTTAAGACGGGCAGTTACTATTTCCTGAGCCGTCCGCGGCGTTTTGGGAAAAGTTTGCTGATCTCTACGCTGGAAGCCTATTTTCAGGGAAAAAAGAAACTGTTTGAGGGACTGGCAATCGAACGGTTAGAGAAGGATTGGATTAGCTATCCCATTTTTCATCTGGATTTGAATATATCTCAGTACAATAGTCTGGATAGTCTATATAAGATATTAAACGATAGTTTATCACATTGGGAAGATCTGTATGGCACACGTCCTTCGGAAACTACGTTGCCTTTACGTTTTGCCGGCGTGGTCCGTCGTGCATACGAAAAGACGGGGCAGCGTGTCGTGATCCTGGTTGACGAATATGATAAGCCGCTGTTGCAGTCACTTCACGACGAGGAGCTGCAAACTGAGTTACGAGATATGCTGAAACCATTCTACGGCGTATTGAAAACGATGGACGGCTGTATTCGTCTCGGCTTGTTGACCGGCGTAACGAAGTTCGGAAAAGTTAGCGTGTTCAGCGATTTGAATAACCTGATGGATATCTCGATGGACGAACGTTATGTGGAAATCTGCGGGATTACGGAGAAAGAGATTCATTCTTATTTGAAAGAAGACTTGGATGAGTTGGCGATAGCCCAGCGCATGAGTTATGACGAGGTTGGTGCGGAGTTGAAAAAACGCTATGACGGTTACCATTTCGTTGAAAACTCAGTTGGAATGTATAATCCGTTCAGCCTGTTGAATACGCTGGCAAAAAGAAAATTCGGCGATTACTGGTTCGAGACCGGTACTCCCTCTTATTTGGTGGAATTGTTGAAGCATACGGATTATAATCTGTATGATATGGCCCATACGGAAGCGAATGCCGATGTATTGAACAGTATCGATGCCGTTTCACGCAATCCGATTCCGGTGATTTACCAGAGTGGTTATCTGACGATCAAAGATTTTGATCCTCGTTTCAAGATTTATACCTTAGGATTTCCCAATCAAGAGGTCGAAGAAGGATTTATCAACTATTTGCTTCCTTATTATACTTCGGTAAATGCGGTAGATTCATCTTTTTTGCTCTTTCAATTTATAAAGGAAATTGAGTCCGGCGAAGTGGATGCTTTTCTTCAACGCTTGCAATGTCTCTTTGCCGATACGCCATACGAGCTGATTCGTAACTTGGAAGTACATTATCAGAATGTCCTTTTCATTGTATTCAAACTGATTGGCTTTTATGTCAAAGCTGAATATCATGCTTCGCAGGGAAGAATCGATCTTGTATTGCAAACTGATCATTACATTTATATAATGGAATTCAAACTGAACGGCACTGCCGAAGAGGCTTTGCAACAGATTGAAGATAAACAATATGCCCTTCCTTTCGCATCCGATCCGAGAACTTTGTTCAAAATCGGTGTGAACTTTAGTGATGAGACGCGAAATATAGAGAAATGGATTAAATCAAAGTCGTATTGCTGATTATCTGTTAAAATGTAAGACTGGTATGCTTTTTTCTTGATAATTAATAGCATAAGTAAGATTTTTG
>JAJPZM010000047.1 GCA_021204335.1 Parabacteroides sp.
CCGACTTCAAATCCAGAATTTATAATAGGACATTATGCGGATAATCATAAAATTATTTATGGAGAACAAAAAGCTAACAGCTGCCAACGGCCGTCCCGTAGCAGACAATCAGAACATTCAGACGGTAGGTCCGCGCGGACAAGTGTTATTACAAGATCCCTGGTTCCTCGAAAAACTGGCTCACTTCGACCGCGAAGTAATCCCTGAAAGACGCATGCATGCCAAAGGCTCCGGCGCATTCGGCACATTCACCATTACACATGACATCACACAGTACACAAAAGCTGTGATCTTTAACGAAGTAGGAAAGAAAACAGACTGCTTCGTACACTTCTCTACCGTAGCCGGCGAACGTGGAGCAGCCGATGCCGAACGCGATATCCGCGGCTTCGCCATGAAGTTTTATACGGAAGAAGGCAATTGGGACTTAGTCGGAAACAATACGCCGGTATTTTTCCTGCGCGACCCGCTGAAGTTTCCCGACCTCAACCATGCCATCAAAAGAGACCCGAAAACCAACATGCGCAGCGCAAACAACAATTGGGATTTCTGGACGTTGCTGCCAGAGGCACTACATCAGATTACGATCACAATGAGCCCCCGCGGTATCCCTTACTCTTACCGTCACATGCACGGTTTCGGCAGTCATACTTACAGTTTCATCAATGCGAAAAATGAACGTACTTGGGTCAAATTCCATCTGCGAACCTTACAGGGAATCAAGAACCTGACCGACCAGGAAGCAGAAGCAATCATCGTCAAAGACCGCGAATCTCACCAGCGCGACTTATTCGAGAGCATCGAAAAAGGCGATTTCCCCAAATGGAAATTCCAGATCCAGCTGATGACGGAAGAACAGGCGGATAACTATCGCATCAACCCGTTCGACCTGACAAAAGTATGGCCACATGGCGACTTCCCGCTGCACGATGTCGGTATCCTCGGACTCAACCGTAATCCGGAAAACTATTTCCAGGACGTGGAACAGGCTGCTTTCAATCCGATCAACACCATCGAAGGTATCGGTTTCTCTCCCGACAAGATGCTTCAGGGACGACTGTTCTCATACGGCGATGCCCAACGTTACCGCCTGGGTGTCAACTCCGAACAAATTCCGGTAAACAAACCCCGCTGCCCGTTCCATGCTTACCACCGCGACGGAGCCATGCGCGTAGACGGCAATTATGGAGCAACCAAAGGCTACGAGCCAAACAGCTACGGCGAATGGCAGGACTCTCCCGAAAAGAAGGAGCCGCCTTTGAAGGCCAACGGCGACATCTACAACTACAACGAACGCGAATACGATGATGACTACTACAGCCAGCCGGGCGACCTTTTCCGCCTGATGCCAGCCGACGAACAGCAAGTATTGTTCGAAAACACCGCCCGTCAGATCGGTGGAGCCGAACTGTTCATCCAACAGCGTCACGTGCGTAACTGCTACAAAGCCGATCCGGCATACGGCAAAGGGGTTGCCGATGCGTTAGGGATTAGTCTCGAAGATGCGTTAAAGGAAACCCGGTAATAGATTTATTTTCATACCTTATGAAAAAGGTTGCAACTCGGTTGATATAAAAAAAGCAGCCTGCACGAACGATTCATGCAGGCTGCTTTTCTTATTTATACCCTAAAGATATCAATCGAACAAATTCCTGAACTTACTGAAAATCTTCTCCTTCATGGAACGGTTCGGCTGGAAGTTAGGGGAATTCTCCAAACCTGTTAGTGTTTCTTTTTCCGATGAAGACAATGTTTTAGGAATATATACGCTTACATTCACAAGCAAGTCGCCCGTGCCATAGCTATTTACAGAAGGAAGTCCTTTATTGCGCAGGCGAAGTACCTTACCCGGCTGGGTTCCCGGCTCGATCTTTACTTTGGCCTTGCCGTCGATAGTCGGAACTTCAACCGTTCCTCCCAATGCGGCCTGAGGAACGCTCAGCAAAAGGTTATACAACAGGTCGTTTTCGTCGCGGATCAATTCAGGATGCGGTTCTTCTTCGATCAGGATCAGCAAATCGCCGTTGATGCCACCATGACGGGCTGCGTTACCTTTACCGCTCATAGAGAGCTGCATGCCTTCTGCCACACCGGCAGGAATATTGATTGTGATCACCTCGTCGTCGCGCATAACGCCTTCGCCGTTACACTGCGAACATTTCTTTGTGATGATCTTGCCTTTGCCACCACAGGTCGGGCAAGTAGACTGCGTTTGCATCTGCCCAAGTATCGTGTTGGCGATATGAGTCACAACACCGCTTCCGTGACAGGTTTCGCACGTCTTGCTGCTATGATCGTCTTCCGCCCCGCTACCGTGGCATTTGCTACAAGGGACATATTTCTTTACCTTAATCTTCTTCTCAACCCCGTTGGCAATTTCTTTCAGGTTCAGCTTCACCTTCACACGCAAATCCGAACCGCGGTTCACACGACGGCCGCCACGCGAGCCTCCGCCAAAACCGCCGAAACCGCCAAAGCCACCGAAATGACCGCCAAAGATGTCACCGAACTGAGAGAATATATCCTCCATCGACATTCCGGCTCCACCAAAACCGCCGCCCTGCGAGGCACCTCCCACTCCGGCATGTCCGAACTGGTCATAGCGCTGGCGTTTCTGGGCATCGCTCAATACGTCATACGCTTCGGCAGCTTCCTTGAAGTTTTCTTCTGCCTGTTTGTCACCGGGGTTCTTGTCCGGGTGGA
Source organism: Parabacteroides sp. (assembly GCA_021204335.1). GTDB lineage: Bacteria > Bacteroidota > Bacteroidia > Bacteroidales > Tannerellaceae > Parabacteroides. The sequence continues at coordinate 2,704 of JAJPZM010000047.1, forward strand.
ACTGGATTGCCTTTTTCCGATATGCTTTCTTTATTTCTTCTACCGTGGCAGTTCTTTCCACCTCCAGCACTTCATAATAATCTCTTTTAGCCATCTTTGTATTGTTGTTATTTGCCCTTCTTGTTGCTTATTCTCCTACTACTACTTTCGCGTGACGAAGCACTCTGTCGTTCAGTGTGTATCCGGTCTGTACGCAATCCAGGATTTTACCCTTCAAGCCAGGTTCCGGAGCAGGAATAGTAGCTACGGCCTCAAACATTTCGGTATCGAAAGGTTGTCCGATGGCTTCGATAGCCTTCACTCCCTGCTGGGACAAATAAGCCATAAACTTGGAATAAATCAATTCTACTCCTTCTTTTACAGCTTCCACATCTTCCGAATTACGGATATTCTGTAAGGCATGTTCGAAATCGTCGACAACAGGGAGTAATCCTTTTAGGGCAGCCTCGCCGCCGTTCTTGATCAGATCGGCCTTCTCACGCAGGGTGCGTTTGCGGTAGTTGTCAAATTCGGCCATCAGGCGTAGGTGCGAGTCGTTGAGTTCGTTATACTTTTTCTTCAACTCCTCCAACTCATTTTGTTCGTCGGTCACATTGTCAGTCTGTGTTGTTTCTTCTGACGCATTTTCCTGTTCGTGCTGCAAATTTGTCGCATCTTCCTGGTTCAGGCGTTCATCTTTTCCGGAATTTTCTTTCTTTCCGTTAAAATTCATCTTGCTCATAACTATCTTCAATTTTTTTATTATTACCTAATTGTCAGCTATATAACTCCTGCCTTATCTACTTGTTCCATTCCGGTAGAAAAAGCTATCCCTCTTGTTATACACAGGAATAATAGCAAATATGCTGCCAACTGTTCCTAGACAACAAAAATATCTTTACCTTTGCCTATACATTTATATTTAAACAGGTATTATTAATAC
>JAJPZM010000162.1 GCA_021204335.1 Parabacteroides sp.
ATCAAGGAAGTGGCTCATTTCTCTTAAATCTATTTATTCACAGATTATATTTCTTCATTTTATTATAAAGGGTCTGGCGGCTAATGTTCAATTGTTGGGCACAGAGCGTCAGATTTCCTTTTTTCTCCGCCAGCACTTCGCCGATAAATTGCCTTTCCATCTCCTCCAATGTAACCGGGCGAGAGGACAGGGCAGGTAAATCTTCCACATAAAAATCATCCCTGTCGAGCAGCGAAGATTCCGAAAGCAACACCGCCCGCTCGATGGTTTGCTGCAAAGCTGCCAAATCGCCATTATTGGTCATTTCCGATAATTTCCGCATCGCTCCGGATGTGATAGCGGGAAAAGGTTTGCCGTAAGCCGTAGCGTATTTCCGAAGAAGCGAATTGACAAGCAGCGAGACAACGGATTCTGTTTCATCCGGGAGAAAATCGGATTCCTTTCGAAAAGAATTTTGTTTTCTTTCGGAACGGGCATTCCGCGCGGCGATAACGGTTGCCAATAACTTATCGTTATCCCAGGGCTTCACGATAAAATCGGCCGCCCTTTTTTTTGAGGGAAGCGACGGCAAGTTCTATATCGCCAAAAGCCGTTATCAGAACGACCTCGGGCGGATCCGAATGTTCGCGGATGCGGTCTAACCAGAAAAGCCCTTCTCCCCCGCTTTGTTTGCCTGTTCCGAAATTCATATCCAGCAAAACGACATCCACATCACCCTCACGCAGCAAGGCTGGCAGCAAAGTAGGCATGGAAACGCAGACAACCGTCTTAAACTCGCGCGACAGAATCATCCGCAGGGTTTTAAGGACGGCTTCGTTATCGTCGATTACTATGATTTTACCGTTTATCATAACAGGAACAAAGATGAGTAATATAATTTCAAAAGAGACAAATTTTCCTTATATGGTATATACCAGGCTATACTGGCAGCCAGCATCCTTCCGATTGTCCAAAATTTAGACGTTTTCATATTTCCTCCCCGAATATTTCCCCCCATCTATTGCCACACAACCAAAAAGGAAATAGCTTTACCGCAAATCAGACTTGAAACAGTATGAAAACAGTTGCATTCAAATTAGTATTCCGCAGTTGGTGGCGAAACAAGACATTCTCTATTATCTCTATCGTCAGCCTAGCGATCGGCATTGCCTGCACAAACCTGCTGGCCGTATTCACCATTCATGAATATGGGATAGAAAATGGGAACCCTAATAAGGAGCGCATTTGGGTACTTAGTCAGGACTGGCCGATGAAAACAGGCGAAAAGACAATCTATGCAGGGGCTGAGATCCCGGTAATGTTGAAAGAAAAATACAGCGAAGTCGAAAACTATCTGCGGATAAAAGGAGAATCCGTCAAATATATTTCCATTGATAATGTAAAACATGCCCCTGTTCGCCTCGCCTCCGCAGATCCGTCTTTATCCGAGTTTTTCCCTTATAAAGTGCTCTATGGTGATCTGAAAGAAGCTTTAACCCAACCAGACAAACTCGCCCTTACCGAACGAACTGCCCGAAAACTTTTCGGAAAGACCAATCCGGTCGGTAAATAATACATTTCAGCCTTCCCGATGAAGAACTGAGTACGGTAGGCAGCACCAACAACGAACATGCTTACCAGGTTGCCGCCATCATTGCCGACAGGGAACAATCCTTTTTAAACCTGGAGGCAATCACAGCCATTTCAGATCCTTTCTATGGCGGTACCCCCCCTGTTACTGATGAACAAGCCGATCGACCGGAATATATTTGAAGCACAATTGAAAAAAGACAAAATCCCAACTTTACAGGGAGACCTGGACAATTACTATCTGGATACTTTACAGGAAACTTACTTCCACACTTCCGAACAACAGAAATCGCCCTTTCTGAATTACCACCAACCTGCCTTATTATATGTAGGACTGATCTCCGCGATCCTGATCCTGTTGATAGCCTGTTTCAACTATATCAACCTCAACTTCTCACGCCTGCTTCAACAGGTGCGGATGATCCATACGCAAAAGCTGATGGGAGCCAGCCGGAAAGAAATCAACCAACAACTTTTCCTGGATACCTTCCTGACGGTAATCATCGCTTTTCTCTGCTCGTTGCTGATCACTCATGACTTGCTTCCCTTATTCAACTCGATCGTAAACGGGCAGTTACATACCTCTTTCTTTTTCAACGGACAATCATTGCCGGTTATCTGTTGCTTTATCCTGCTGTTATCCATCATCCCGGCGGCCTATATGGGACGAAAGATATCCGGGCTTTCCGGCTCCGGTTACCGGGAGTTTTTCACCGGAAATAAAAAGAGGAAGATAGTCACTTCGTTATCCATCGCCCAGTATGTTATTTCCATCGGTCTGATCATTGCCACTCTGACGGTAAACGACCAGCTTCATTTCATCCGTAAAGGCGGAGAGAATTATAAAAACCTGATTGAAATAGGGGATTGGCAGGAAGACGGTTCATATATCCGTCCCTTTGCCCGGGAATTGAAAAAATACCCGGAGATAAAACACGTATCCCTTGCCGGAAGCTCTATCCTGGACAGTTGGATCATGCAAGTCGTTCTGAAAAATGAAGACGGCAATGAAAGCTATACGGCACAAATCGACTATTTCGGTGAACCGGACTTCCTGGATGCCCTACAACTGAAGCTGTTAAAAGGCCTTCCACCCGAACAGGCTGTCGGGAAATATGCCCGTCCGGTATATATCAATGAGAAATATGCAGAAATACTGGTCGGAAAAGGAGAAGACCCGATCGGTAAACCGATCAATGCATTCGATAAAGAGTTCGACGAGGGAAATACAGGCAACGATCCGGCAAATGCACCGGTCACGACGATTGCCGGTATTGTCGATAATCTATACACCAATACCCTAGAGCAGGAAGTTTACCCTTTCACCATCCAGATCAACGACAACCCTCAGAATGCGTTCAATTACATTTACATACGCCTCGGCGACAACAGGGAAAAGAGTCTCGCCGCCGTACGGGAAGCATGGAATAAGGTAAATCCGGGCAAATATTTCACGTATCAGGACGTTTACCAAAAATTCCTGCAACGGAACTAGAAGACGACCGAACTCTCCCGCCTGCTGTTCATGTATTCATTGATCAGCCTCTTTCTTACTTGCTGCGGCCTGTTCGGCATGGCACTCTATGCAACCGAACAGCGCACGAAAGAAATAGGCGTCCGGAAAGTGAACGGAGCGACCAGCCCGCAAATCATGTTACTGCTCAACCGCCAGTTCATCGCCTGGATAGGCATTGCTTTTATCATTGCCATCCCTGTCACCTGGCTGCTGCTCAACCGCTGGCTGGAAAACTTTGCCTACCATACGGATATGAGCATCGGCATCTATCTGGCAAGCGGACTGTTTGTCGTGCTTATCACCCTGCTCACCGTCAGCTGGCACAGTTACAAAGCGGCGTCGGGCAATCCCGTTAAAGTATTAAGAAACGAATAAACCGATAACAATATGAAAGCAATCATAAGATAATCACTTTATATCATCTTCTCTAATGTCATAGACACAAACTATGAGAAAGAGAGACCATTTAATATATATAATAATATAGTTTACATGCATTTTTACAACTTAATATTTGTTTCTATATGTATTATAC
>JAJPZM010000376.1 GCA_021204335.1 Parabacteroides sp.
GGATATATTCTCCTTTAGCATATTTATATCCTAAATTATTGCCTCTTGAAAATCCTAGATTTTTATCACTACAAACGATTGTTACACCGGATAATGATGTTTTTAGCAGCGCTCCATCACCATTAGGGGAAGCATTGTCTACAATAATAATCTCATAGGGATAGTCTTCGAACTGACGGAAACTCTCTACCAGTTCACATGTATCTTTATATCCGTTATAATTAATTGTGATAATTGAAACCATCTTATTTATATTTTGGAAACCGAAACCCATTCTTTCTGCTCGAAATCATATCGCTTTATCACCTTTGCCGGATTGCCTACTGCAATGGAATAATCGGGAATATTTTTAGTTACGACACTTCCTGCTCCAATCTGGCATCTTTTCCCTATGTGAACTCCTGCTAAGACAACAGAGTTAGCTCCGATATGTGAATCTTCTTCTATTACAACGGCACGCTTGTCTAAAACCTGGTATTTTGAATTCTGCGTGGCATCTTTATAGCCGTGGTTAAAACCGGATACGAAGACATGTTATCCTAAGCCTGCTTCGGATTTAATAGTAACAGGCCCCAGAACTACCGAGCCGATACCGATTCTGACTCTGTCGCCTAATATGATATCACCGGCACCGTTATTGATCGTTGTAAAATCTTCAATAGTCGTATATGCTCCTACATTAAAACGTCTCCATGGGAATATATCGATACGACTCCTTCTGCTTCTTATTATAGAACCTTTCCCCCGTTTATGGATAAAAGGATTGACAAACCATTTAACCCACAATCTGGGACGCGGATTTCTTTTGGGGGAGATAAGTCTTATGACGATCGATTTTGATTTAGGATGATTGTCTAACATAAATCTGTTTGTTTATAAATTTATATATGAGTACATCTTATTGACGGAATTTTCCCATGTATGTGTATGTGCGAATCTGATTCTTTCTTGTATTGCTTCAGGTGTATTTTCTTGAAGCGCTTCCCTGATTGCTTTTACATATTCGTCAGCATTGGAGCAGTTCCATACGTGTTTATCAAAAATACTCATTGTCTTTGTTCGTGTTGCAATGACTGGTTTCCCTAATGCCAGATATTCATCTATTTTACGAGGGTAGTTGCCAATTGTTATTTCGTTCACTTTCTGTGGATTTATACATATATCGAAATGAGCCACATACGATGGAACTTCAACTTGTGGCTTTTCTCCTAAGAAAATGACATTGTTTAATGTATGCAATTTATGAGTTCTGAAATAATCATCCTCTCCACCCACCATGGCAAAAGTTATGTCCGGACATTTTGCTGCAATTTCATATATAAGATCTGCATCTAATCTACGACTTGTTATCCAACCTACATATCCTACAACCGGGCGTTGAATTGCTGACAAATCCTCAGGTACAGGATAATTCGTCTGATGATCGTATTTACTTAAATCCAATCCTTGTCCGATATCATAACAATTTTGATTATAGGACTGTACAGCTTCTGCCAGCTGAATGGAATTCGCTACAATCAAATCACATTTTTTGCATAACATCGGTTCCAGTCGCGGTGCGTGTTTTTGCCAATAGGTCGAAATCAGATTATCACGTCTGTAATAAATGGAATAAGAGGGTTGAAGCATCTCTTTTGCATAAAAACTGCGATAAATATCATTATCCATAAACAATATATATTCATCGAAATGAAGTTGCGATAAGATACTTCTAACGAATGAATACATGCGTTTACTGTTAAGTTTGTTGACCCAATCAAATAAATATCCGTCCGGCAGAAAGTTGATCGGCCAGATAGTGAAGGGATAATCCAATATCCATAAATTCGGATTGATTTGTCGTAGCCAATGGGACTTTTTGGTAATGACATTTTTCCGTTGAATAAATTCCGGTGATTTATTCTTATTGGTATAGTTTTTTGTCCAAAGGCGTATTTACATAAAGTACTCTGTTATGTTTAGATACTTCCAGTGCAATATCTTTGGCATTGGAACCTATGGAAATATCCCAGGGTTGCAGACCTGTGAATATAAAATTTTCCCCTTCTAACATACTGTTTCAGATTTAGATATTTTGGTAGATTGAAAGTAAATTCCTGGCTGTATTTTCCCATGAAAATAGTTTTACTCGTTCTAAGCCATGATCAACCTGTTGTTGGTAAAAGATCGGATCGTTTTCCAGCAAAAGTAGTTTTTCGGCAATGTCTTTTTCATTGGTAGGATCGGTAAGAATTGCTTTTTCTCCACCGATTTCCGGCATTGAAGAGGTATTGGACGTAATAATGGGTGTGCCGCATGCCATTGCTTCTAATAGCGGTATACCGAAGCTCTCTCTTAATAATGTATAAAAGAAAGCAAAAGCGCCACTATATAAATAAGGTAAATCTGTATTAGGTATGTAATCCGGACAGGTGACGAATGGTCGGATATATTCAATATCATATTCCTTTAAAATAGTATTGAGGATATCTTCCTTGATATCGGCAATCAATAAAGGAAGTGGTGATTTCGATTGTTTCCGGTATAATGCGTATGCCTTTAAAGTACGGGGAACATTCTTTTTAGGATCTGTATTTCCCAGGAAAAATAAAAAGTTCTCGCTTTGTATATATTTTTCTATGACGGCTTTTGTTTCATGCCGGGGATAAAAATAGTTACTATAGCCGTTGTAAACGGTAACGATCTGCTCTTCCGGTAGTTGTAAAAACTCTTTAATCCTGTTTCGCTCAAAATGGGAAACTGTGATTATTTTCCTGCATTTGGCAAGAATTCGTGGTATAACCAGTCTGCGATAATACCATCCCATATTTTGATATAATGATTTATTGCCGCTTTGCCGGGGTTCCAGAAATATAATATCATGCAAAGTCAATACCAGGGGTACGGAACAATTGATAGGAGCCGTATTGCTCGTACAATGCAATAAATCCGGTTTTATTTTTGCAATGGCTTGTGGTAAAGCTATTTGTTCCCACAACGGATAGGTGGGACATTTTAATTCAATGATGTGGAAATTATCGGATTCTTGCAGACAATGATCTTCTCCGGGACTGACAAAAATGAAGTATTCGTTTTCTTTGTCAATTTTTTTGTAACTCCCGAATACTTTCTAAAGCTACAAAATCCATCCCGTGTTTATTGGGGCGGAATATTCGCTGGGCTTCTATGGCTATTTTCATAATTAACTATTTGAATGTTTAGTATGGATAAACTCTTTATTTGCTCCTTTCAGACGAAAGAAATTTAAGCACATAAGCAGAAAGACTAATGGTAGGGAGATTAAAGCTTTCTTAAAACGTTTATCTACCAGATAGTCTGGTACTGCCAGGCTGAATGTTGCACATAGCAAAAGGAATAATCCCCACCATTTGATAGATAATGCCCAGTCCAGAATCGTCATAACTACTGCAAAATAATGATAAGTCCAAACAGTACTATTCTGGGAGGCATCATCCATTGGAACAGTTTATTGCAATAATCCCAGTTTCCTCTTAAAATGGCTAATGGTATATTTTTTTAATCCATAAAACAAATTGTAAAACTGATTGGATAACCATCTTCTACGTTGGTCATAAAAGCTATCTTTATTAGCAACTTTTTCATCATACGTATATACGAC
>JAJPZM010000149.1:0-3830 GCA_021204335.1 Parabacteroides sp.
GTCGAAACGCCTCGCTTGCGAAAGCGGGGCATTTTTATAAAAAAATCACTCAACACATTGCATTTCAACGCCTAATAATTTGATTTTCCTGTTTTTATTTCGTATCTTGGAGAAGTAAACAAGAAACAGAAACAGCATGGAAAACACCAGAAACTACTCCCGCGTATGGGCATTTTACGAACTCGCCCTCTGCTATTTTCCGGATTCGAGCCCGAAAGTAGCCTCCGAAAAACTGCGGAGATGGATTAAACAGTCGGGAAACCTCAAAGAAAAACTGTTAGCCCTCGACTGGAAACCGGGCAACAAACTCCTTACCCCGCGCCAGGCCGTCTGCATTGTCGATCATCTGGGCGAGCCTTGAGCCAGCCCTTTTTATTACTTATAATTCTATTATATGAATAACGAAGAAAACCAACAGTTTTCGTTCTACCGGAAACTGTACAATCTCCGGGAAGACGGAGTAACAAGCCTTCCACAACTGTATGATGTGATTACCGGGCCTAAACTAAAGAGGATAACCGCCGAAATCAGACGACTCGACACCGCCGGAAAGGAGAAACAGACCAAAAAACTCAAACTGCCCCTTCCCCTCTTCGCCGCCTCTTTCCGATTTCCCCAAGAGCGCTACAACGACCAGGCCGGAGAACCCACCGGCTACGTGCTGGTCGATGTCGACGAACTGTCGGTGCCCGCCGCCGACTACCTGGAACGTTGCAAGGCCTCCCCCTTCCTCGCGCTCGCCTACATCAGCGCACGGGGAAAAGGGGTACATCTGATTTGCCGAGCGGAGACCGACGCCGCCACCCACGCCGACGTCTGCCGTGCCCTCTACGACACGGTCGAAGCCACGCTGGGCGAGCCCGTCGACCGCGGTTGCACCGACCTGACGCGTACCAGTTTGCTCTGCCATCACGCCGGTTGCTACTACAACCCGCAGGCCGAGCCCTTCCGCCTGCCGCCCCGCCCGACGGCGCCGGCACACCGGCAGGCAGCCGCCCACACCGGCCCCCTGCCCCTTCGGAAGACGAACGCCTCGAGCGCTACCTCGACCAGGCCGACCAACGGCTCACCTGGTGCAAAGGCCGGCGCCACAGCCAGCTGGTCAGCCTCGCCTTCACGCTCAACCGCGCCGGGTTAGGCCGCCACGCCGTCGTGCGTGCCTGCATCCACCGCTATGCACAGCCGGATTTCGACGAGAGGGAAATCGGGAAAATCATCGACTCAGCATACAATAAGTCGCAAACCGAGCACGGCGTAAACCGGCGCGAATACACACCGGAAAGAAACCGGCGAACCGACACTTCCGACACTTCCGCCGGGAAAGTACCTTTTGTCGGAAGCGAATCCGATGATTTACCGAAAAACGTTGAAAACAAAAGCATGCCCTATTTCGACAAGGAATTGCTGAAACAGGCGCCAAAGCTTTTCCTGGACATGATACGCCCCGACCTCACCGACCGCCAATACGACATGGCGACGGTAGGTGCATTGGGTATATTATCTACAATAACACCGCGGGTAACCGGCTCCTACCACGGCAAGCAGGTAGCCCCCACCCTGTTCCTCTACATCGTCGCCCCTGCCGGCTTCGGCAAAGGCATCCTCAACGAAATGCACAAGGCCATCGGCCCCTGGCATAAATATGTACGCGACGTGTCGCGCAGGCACGTTAAAAAATATAAGGAAGCCTACGAAGCCCACCTGTACCACAAGGCGACTGCCCTGAAGAACGGCAAGAACCCCATCCTCGACCCGCCCCAGGAAGTCCTGCAAAAGGAGCTCAACATCCCGGGCGCCATCACCCAGGCGAAACTGACCGCCCTGTTGAAGACCAACGAACAGTATCCTGCCCTAATGTGCGAAACCGAAATCGGCGTACTGGTCGAGGCCATCAACAACGAACACGGCAAGTATATCTACTTGCTCAACCAAATTGCCCAGCAGGAAGTCATCGGCCGCGGCTCGTTGCAAAACGACATCATCCTCTGCGAATTCCCCCTCATGTCGCTCCTCACCAGCGGCACCAAAGGGCAATTCCGCAGCCTGATAAACAGCACCGACGACGGTCTCTTCTCGCGTTTCCTGGGCTACACCATCGACGAGGCGCCCGTCTGGAAAGAGCTGACCGACATCGACGACACCCCGGCTTCGAGCCACTACTACTCGCAGTTGGGCGAGCAGGTAAGGGAAGCGGCCATCTACCTCGACAAGCACCCCACCTTCGTGCGCTACACCGACGCGCAACGCAAGCGGTTGAACCGGATATTCACCGAAATGTCGAACTACGTCCGGTGGTTCAAGGGCGAAGACCAACTGAGCGTGGTGCACCGCCTGGGCAACTACCACTTCCGCATCTGCATGCTGCTCACCGCGCTGCGCAAGGTGGAAAACCAGACGGAAGCGGAAACGGTCAACGTTTCGGAAGCCGACTTCAACATCGCCCTGATGATGATAAAGGTCTTCCAGAAGCATATCGACGCACTGGGCTCGCTATTGCCCGACAGCCCGATGCAGGCCGAATTCAAGGACACCGATGCCAACGAACGCTACTTCCGCAACCTTCCGGCCAAGTTCGCCACTTCCGATGCCCTTGCCCTGGCGCAATCGCACCGGATTAACGAACGGGCTGCCGAACGCTTGCTGAGAAAATGGTTGAAAAATAAGCTTCTCTATCAGCCGGCACGTGGTTTTTACTGCAAGACGGAGAAATATTCCAACCGCTAACCGACAAAAACAGTCCCTATGTCGGAAGTGTCGGAAGCGTCGGAAGTGTCGGTAAAAAAACCCCCGAACAGCCCTCAAAGAACCGCACGGTTTTTTGACAAAAAGCGTAGGGTTTCCGGCAAAAAAGCGTACATATTTCAGAATGGATTTCTAAACAAGAGAAATTTATAAAGCAAACATACGCTTCGGGGACAAAATGTAATGGCTAGAAAAAACGTTTCTTTTTTCTCGTCATTTTTCCTCTTCAAAAATAATATCATTATTTTTTATTTCCAACTCTCCTAACAGAAAGATTTTCAATCCCTTAAACATCCTTTTACCTTAGCATCCGATTATGGTTAAAAAGCCATTGATTATTAAAAATGATGGCTAGAAAAAAGGAACGTTTTATCTCGCCATGACCGCAAACATTAAATTGACTAACAAAGGCCTAACCGCCTGTTTATTAATATTTTTTCAAAGATGGAAAACACTAGTGAAATAGAAATGAGAATCAGAAAAATAGGGTTGATGTGCCTCGTATGGCTTTGTATAGGGGTTTCCGGAGCTTGGGCGCAAGCGAAAAATTGGTATGAAGATGCGGATATTTCGTGGTATACAAATGAGCCAGGAAAAGACTCTTATACGATTACTACCGCAGCCCAATTGGCAGGCTTGGCAAAGTTGGTGAATGAAAAATAGAAACACCGGAAACTTCGGGAATAACCACCCCCGTCAACTTCAAAAACATAACAATCAATCTGGGAGCAAATATCGTGTTGAATGAGAAGGTGTTGGAAGAAAATGGGAAATTGATAGATAATCCCGAAAACTTAAAAAGCTGGACGCCGATTGGTTCATATAACAACTTTCCTTTTTCCGGTACTTTCAATGGCTATGAATATACGGTGAAAGGGATATATATTAATGGGAATGATAATTATTTGGGGTTGTTCGGATATCTTGGCGAAGACGGCAAAATAGAAAATGTTGGTGTGGTGGATGGTTATATTAAAGGGAAAAACTATATCGGCGGGGTTTGCGGATACAACAATGGCACAATCACCGACTGCTACAATACGGGAAGCGTGACGGCTACCTCTGACAATGCCGGAGGGGTTTGCGGA
>JAJPZM010000149.1:3930-19193 GCA_021204335.1 Parabacteroides sp.
GGGGTTTGCGGAAACAACTACAAATCAATCACCGGATGCTACAACACAGGAAGCGTGACAGCTAACAACGCCGGAGGAGTTTGTGGACGGAACCAAAGCTCAACCCCAATCACCGACTCCGGCTACCTTGAAGGTTCAGCCGAGGAAGGAATAGGCTACAATGTTAGCAGTGGACAACCTGAAGACCTTGAAGGTGCCCAATCCCTTACTCCCGCAAATCTAGTAAACAAGTTAAATGAAATAGATACCTGGAAAGGCAAAGGAGCCAGCTACAAAAACGGCATCCTGACCCTTCCTACGTTGGGCGATGAAGATGCTCCAACAGCAAATGTCTTTATTCTGGAACCGGATGGCAGTAATACATGTTACATCTATACAGCAGATCATTTATGCCAGTTTGCCAAGTTGGTGAATGATAAAGACGACCAAAGCATCAACGCCAAACTAATGAACAACATCACCCTCTCCGGCTTACAATTGGATGCGGATGGGACGGTGGTAGGCAGAACTGAACCGGGCGAACAGTGGACGCCGATAGGGACGAAAGAAAAACCTTTTACCGGCACTTTCGATGGCGATGGAAAGAAGATGAAAGGGATATACATTAAAGGGGATGCTGATTATCAGGGGTTGTTCGGGCGTCTTGGCACAAACGGCGAAATCAAGAATGTAGGTGTGGTGGATAGTTATATTGAAGGGAATAACTATATTGGCGGGGTTTGCGGAAGGAACAATGGCGGCACAATCTCCGACTGCTACAATACGGGAAGCGTGACAGCGAACGCTACCTCTACCGATGCCTATGCCGGCGGGGTTTACGGAAACAACTCAAGCTCAATCTCCAACTGCTACAACACAGGAAGCGTGACGGCTACCTCTACCTCTGCCGATGCCTATGCCGGCGGGGTTTGCGGAGTCAACTCAATCTCAAGCTCAATCTCCAACTCCGGCTACCTTAAAGGCTCGGCTGAGAAAGGAATAGGCAACAAAGAAGAGTCTGACGAAAACGCCCAAGCCTATTCACTTGAAAGACTGGCAGATGCTATAAACGAAGCCTTCTTCCCAACCGCCCCAACCGTCCCAGATTCCCCCTGGAAGAGCCAAGCCGAATACAAAGACGGCCAATTAACCCTTCCCAGCTTCAACGAAGACGGCGACGGTGCTCCGGTTGTGATGTTGGCAATAGTAACGGAATATGATGTGAATAAAGCTAATTTAATTGATTATATAAACGAAAAAATCAAAGCAGATACCCCGTTTGAAGTTTCGAGAGAAGCAGAAAAGTTTACTCCTATAACTGCTTCCGACAATAAAATCGAACCGGAAGAAACCCTCTACATCCGTTACAAAGACGGAAAGCACAATGGCATGGTCAGCGACATCCTGGAAATGACACTTCCGGAACGACCGAAAACTCCCGGTGCCCCGACCGAAAGCGCAAAGACTCACAACTCCATCACGTTAAATGTAATCACGGGTGCAGAGTACAAATGCGGCGAGGGTGACAACTGGCAGGAAAGCAATACATTCACTGGTCTTGCCCCCAAAACAGAGTACACTTTCTACGCCCGTATCAAGGCTACCGATAGTAGTTTCGCTTCCAAAACATCGGAGGGCGCAGGAATCACGACAGCAGCCGAACCGGAACCCGAGCCTAAGCCCAAACCGGAGCCGGAACCCGACCCGGACCCCGTTCCTGAACCCGACCCTGCCTACTACTCCTACACCATCCCGACCGTCACCGGCGCCATCGTGGAAGGAGCAGGCAGCGACGAGGCCAGAGAGGGTACGCGCATCTCCTTCCGCATCCATCTCGACCCGCGCGGCAACGGCATCTACCCGACCGCCACCGCCAACTACTGGTGGAACAACGTCCAACACGACGGTAACGGAACTTACAGCTTCCGTCTCTACGAAGACACACGTATCGAAATCGGCGTAGTAGACTACACCCTCTACGAAGTGGACTGCCCCGCCGACACCCTCGTCAACGCCGATGGCACCTACACCACCGGAGCCGGCATCACCGTCACCGACGCCAGCGGACACGCCGCGCAGGCATTCCCCTACGCCGCCACCGTCAAGCTGAACGCCCCGACAACGAACGCCGACGCTTCGTCTGCTGGTGGGACTTGACGCGCCGCCGACCCTACGAGCTCGTCCTCACCGACGACCTCACCGCCACGGCCACCTTCGAACCCCTCAGCCCCGTCGCCAATGAAACAATCGCCCTGCCCGACGGCCTGCGCATCACCGCCGGACGCGGCTACATCGACGTGCAACGGCCGGAGGGCAGCATGGGCAATACAGGCAGCACACAGTCGTCCAACGCACAGGCTTCCGCCGTATCGTCTGCACAGCCCGTCATCCTTTACACCCTCTCGGGCCGCCTGCTCCGCCAGGCCGCCTTCGATGGTAACCAAGCTGCACCGCTGCGCTTCGACAACCTGGCCGGCGGCACCTACCTCGTCGTTTGCGGAGGTTTCCGGCAGATGGTCGTCGTAAAATGACAGGCGGGTTAAAATTGTTATATCATGTAAAAGATTAGCACATCTCATACTTTTTATCTAATTTCGCGTTCTACATTCTAAAGAATGTAAATTAAAAGATATTATGGTTATCAGGAGATACTTTATCGCTTTTTCTATACTTTCATCACTTGCTAATCTGGTACATGCGCGGGAAGAAAGCATGATCGGCAGCAGCGCTATTACGAATGCGGAGCAACGCGACGTAGCGGATACGCTGCCCCAGATAAGCACGAGTGATCTGGATAATATAATAAGTCTGAGGGCACAATTCGAGAAACAGAATCAATCGTATTCTTCCCCCGTTGTGCCGAATGAAAAGCTGCTGCGTTTTCTGAAAAAAGACGAAGTGGAATTATCCGACGAAGCCATGTATTGGGCACGCCTGGTGCGCGACGCTTCGACCGCATTCGATAACAATATGACGTTCCGCGACACTGTGATCGTCAATCCGTTATTTTTACCTCTTATATTCAATGGCGGAATTTTCCCGAAAAATCAGACTTTTTACAAAGAAGACTTCTGGAAGAAAAACGACCAGCTCCCCTTGCCTTTCACTCCCGACCCGCTGTTCGAGGAAGAAGATCTGAAACGTAAGATTGCCAACGACAGGTATAAATACATACAGTTGAACCATCCGGATTATTACCGTTACTCCATAAGAGATCTCCCGCAGGATAAGGTGATTGCCAAAGTGATCAAAAAACCCACTTACCAGCAGGAAATGATCAAAGTGGAAACAGAAGCCGACTTCAAAGATGTAGATGCTCCGGTAAAATTCATTCCGAAAAGACGTTACTGGACTTCGCATTTTGAAAGTTCCATCCAGTTCGCACAAGCCTATTTTTCTCCAAACTGGCATGACGGTAATCAGAATACCAATATCAACCTGAACACCCGTAATTATTTCAAATATGATTACAACAAAAATAAAATAAAACTGACGAATGAATTAGAATTAAAGATATCAGCCAATAACACATCGAAAGATACGGTGAGAAGCGTCAGTGTAACAGACAACGATATCCGCCTGCACAGCAACTTCGGTTACCAGGCTTATCGTAAATGGTACTATACGTTCGACTTGAGTGCCAACAGTAAAATATTCGACAGCTACAATGTAAACGATACAATAACAAGGCTGTCCGGTTTTTTGGCGCCGTTGAGCATAACGGTCGGTCTCGGTATGAAATATGACATCGATAAACAGTTAAGCGGAAATAAATATAAGAAAATACATTTCGATGTCAACATCGCGCCATTATCCATGACCTACCGTTATTCGCGGTATAAAGAACGCTTTGATTTCGGACGCCATGGTTTCGATGGGAGCAAGCTCGACGATGAAGGCAGGATCCGCAACCACCAGACCTATTTCGGTTCCAATATCAAAGCGAACCTGAAGTGGCAATTTAACAGGACGACCATCTGGACATCACGTTTTGAATATGATACAAGCTACCAACGTATTTATTGGATTTTCGAAAACCGACTGGAAATGGCTATCAGCCGGTTCTTCTCAACACAAATCACAATAAACATGCGATACGACGATGCCGGTAATAAAAATATCGATCTGAAAGACACATTCCTTCAGTTGAATGAAGCCCTCACTTTCGGTTTCAGTTACAGATGGTAAGAAATATTAAAGATTAAAGCTAAAAATAAAGATCGATTGTTGACTTTATTTCTAAATAATCCGTACTTTTGCCTCGGTTTTGCAATGTCGAGATTACAAATATGAGCGAAAGCATCAATCACAACGGACGGATAGAGAAAATCGAAGGCAATGCGGTTTTCGTCAGGATCATTCAGCAATCTGCTTGTTCCGGTTGCCATGCGCAAAGTATGTGCAGCGCATCCGAGAAAAAAGAGAAGATCATTGAAGTGAACGACAACAATCCCGGCAGATACCGGGTGAATGAGGAAGTAATGGTTTGCGGACAAAGTTCGCTCGGGCTGCAGGCCGTTCTACTGGCATTCGTCATTCCGATCATTCTTGTAGTTGCGGCCATTGTGGCAGGAACCTATTTGCGATGGGACGAAACCGCCAGCGGGTTAACCGGTCTGTTACTATTAGTTCCTTACTATTGCATACTATACTTTTTGCGCGAGAAGCTAAAAAGAAAATTTATATTTACCTTGAAAAAACTTAATTGATCAAATATCATGATTTTAATAGCCGTTATTTCATTAGGAGCCATTGGAGCCGTCGGTGCAGTATTTCTCTATGCCGCCTCCAAGAAGTTTGAAGTATACGAAGATCCCCGTATCGCAGAGGTCCAGGAAGCATTGCCCGGAGCCAACTGCGGTGGTTGCGGATACCCCGGATGCGGAGGGTTTGCCGCTGCCTGCGTGAAAGCCGATTCGTTGGAAGGGCTTTTGTGTCCGGTAGGCGGAGCCGAAACGATGGGTAAAGTAGCTGCAATCCTCGGGATGGAAGCTGCCGGTGCCGAACCGATGGTGGCCGTCGTCCGTTGCAACGGAACCTGCCAGGCCCGCCCGAACACCAACCGCTATGATGGTGTGGCAAGCTGCGCGATCGCATCGGCACTCTATGGGGGCGAAACCAACTGCACGTTCGGATGCCTGGGCTATGGCGACTGCGTGAACGCCTGTACGTTCGATGCGATCCATATCAATCCGGCAACCGGCCTGGCTGAAGTGGACGAAGACAAATGTACCTCGTGCGGCGCTTGCGTCAAGGCTTGCCCGAAAAGCATCATCGAACTGCGCAAGAAGGGACCGAAATCACGCCGTATCTTCGTCAGCTGTGTAAACAAAGACAAAGGAGCTGCAGCACGCAAAGCCTGTGCCAACGCTTGTATCGGTTGTGGCAAATGTGTGAAAGAATGCCCGTTCGAAGCCATTACGCTCGAAAACAACGTGGCATACATCGACTACCGCAAATGCCGCCTATGCCGCAAATGTGTGGCCGTTTGCCCGACCGGAGCCATCCATGAACTGAACTTCCCGCCCCGTAAAGAAGCAGCACCGGCAGTAGAGGCCGATAAAGTGAAGCCTGCAACAGCGAAAGTTGAAGCTAAGCCTGCAACAGCACCGGAAACAATAACAAAAGAAGAAACAACTCAAAAATAAAATCTAATAGTATGCTAAGGACATTTCGAATCGGCGGTATACATCCACCCGAAAATAAATTGTCTGCCGGAAAAAAAATTACCGGACTGGCTATTCCCAAGCAGGTTATTATACCTTTGAGCCAGCATATCGGGGCCCCCGCCCAGGCAGTGATAAAGAAAGGCGACCCGGTGAAGGTAGGTGCGCTGCTGGCCAAAGCCGGTGGTTTCGTATCGGCAAATATCCATTCGCCCGTATCCGGCAAGGTAAACAAAATAGATAATGCTCTCGACGCCAGTGGTTACAAACGTCCCGCTATCTACATCGATGTAGAAGGCGACGAATGGGAAGAAACGATCGACCGCAGCGAGACACTGGTGAAAGAGTGCTCGCTTTCATCTAAAGAGATCGTCGACAAAGTGGCCGCCGCCGGCATCGTCGGTCTGGGCGGTGCAACTTTCCCGACACAGGTGAAACTGATGCCGCCTCCCGGAAGCAAGGCGGAGATCATCATCATCAATGCCATCGAGTGCGAACCGTATCTGACATCCGACCATTCGCTGATGATGGAAAAAGCGGAACAGATACTGGTAGGTGTCACCCTGCTGATGAAAGCTGTCAACGTGACAAAAGCCGTTATCGGTATCGAGAACAACAAGCCGGATGCCATCGCACGGATGCAACAACTGGCGAAAGAATACAATGGCATCGAGATCATGCCGCTGAAAGTGCAATATCCGCAAGGAGGCGAAAAGCAGCTGATCGACGCTGTGATCCGCCGTCAGGTGAAAAGCGGTGCACTGCCTATTTCAGCCGGAGCGGTGGTGCAGAATGTGGGTACGGCGTATGCGGTCTACGAAGCGGTGATGAAAAACAAACCGCTGTTCGAACGTGTCGTAACAGTCACAGGCAAGGCGGTTGCCAACCCGTCGAACTTCCTGGTTCGTCTGGGTACGCCGATCAGCACGCTGATCGAAGCGGCAGGCGGCATTCCTGAAAATACCGGCAAGATAATCGGAGGCGGACCGATGATGGGTAAAGCCCTAATCAGCCCGGAAGTGCCGGTGACGAAAGGTAGCTCGGGCGTGTTGCTGATAACGAAAGAAGAATCTGTGCGTAAGCCGGTCTACGATTGTATCCGTTGTGCCAAATGCGTGAACGTCTGCCCGATGGGGCTGAATCCGGCATTCCTGATGAAATTTACGGTGTTTAAGGATTGGGAGAAAGCGGAAGCAGGCTACATACAGGACTGCATCGAATGCGGTTCGTGCAGCTACACCTGCCCGGCCAACCGTCCGTTGCTGGACCAGATCCGACTGGGTAAAGGAAAAGTAATGGGTATCATAAGGACAAGAAAGTCATAAAACAGAGCAATATGGAAAATAATTTAATAGTATCTCCTTCGCCTCATATCCATGGCGGCGACAGTATATGCAAAAATATGTATGGTGTACTGATTGCCCTCGTTCCGGCTTTCCTGGTATCCCTCTACTATTTCGGGCTGGGGGCACTGATCGTTACTGCAACATCGGTCGCAGTCTGTATCCTTTTCGAATATCTGATCCAGAAGTTCCTTATGAAAAAGGAACCGACTATATGTGACGGCTCTGCCATTCTGACCGGCGTATTGCTGGCATTCAACCTGCCCTCCAACCTGCCGATCTGGATTATACTGATCGGTGCGTTGGCAGCTATCGGCATCGGTAAAATGTCGTTCGGTGGTTTGGGTAACAACATCTTCAACCCGGCTTTGGTTGGTCGTGTGTTCCTCCTGATCTCTTTCCCGGCACAGATGACAACCTGGCCGGAAGTCGGACAGCTGACCGCTTATACGGATGCAACGACCGGGGCGACCGTCCTCTCCCTGATGAATGAAGGGGCGCTCGACAAACTGCCGACACTGGTTGATATGTTAATAGGTAAAATGGGCGGCAGCCTGGGTGAAGTAAGTGCGTTGGCATTGCTTCTGGGACTCGCCTTCATGTTGTGGAAAAAGATCATTACCTGGCAGATTCCGGTTTCCATACTGGCTACCGTATTTATATTCACCGGCATTATGCATCTGGTGAACCCGCTGCAATATGCAAGCCCGTTCGTTCACCTGCTGTCGGGTGGTCTGATGCTGGGTGCGATCTTTATGGCTACCGACTATGTCACTTCGCCGATGAGCAAGAACGGCATGTTGGTGTATGGTGTAGGTATCGGTGTCCTGACTACGGTAATCCGCCTGTTCGGCTCTTATCCGGAAGGTATGTCGTTTGCTATCCTTATTATGAATGCGTTTACTCCGCTGATCAACAGCTATATCAAACCTAAACATTTTGGAGGAAAATAAGCATGGCAAAATTAAAATCTACATTACCCAATATGCTCTTGTCGCTGACCATTATCTGTTTGGCAGCAGGAGCGATATTAGCCGGAGTAAACATGTACACTACCGGTCCTATCGCCGCCTCGAAAGCGGCAGCACTCGAAGCGGCTATCAAGGCTGTGACCCCCGAGTTCGATAATAAACCGTCGGATGATGCTTATATGGCTGTGACCGGCGACGGCGATTCGCTGAAAATTTATCCGGCAACCAAAGGCGGAGAATTTGTCGGCGCTGCTGTTGAAAGTAACACCAAGAAAGGTTTCAGCGGCGAGATCAAAGTGATTGTCGGATTCGACAAGGAAGGCAAACTGCTGAACTATTCCGTTTTGCAGCATGCAGAGACACCCGGTTTGGGAGCAAAGATGCAGGACTGGTTCAGCACAGACAAGAACAAGCAAAGTGTCCTGGGACGCAACCTGGCCAAGGGGGCGCTGAAAGTAACCAAAGACGGCGGTGATGTCGATGCTATTACGGCAGCAACGATCACCAGCCGGGCATTCCTGGATGCAGTGAACCGCGCCTACAGCGCGTTTTCAGGTGCAGACGGACTGACCGGTGCAACTACCAACACTAAAGAGGGAGGAAACGACAATGAATAATATGAAAGTATTGATGAACGGTGTCATCAAAGAGAACCCGACGTTTGTATTGTTGCTGGGAATGTGTCCGACTCTGGGCACGACTTCCTCGGCACTGAACGGTATGAGTATGGGACTTGCAACCATGTTCGTTCTGATCTGTTCGAATATAGTGATTTCTGCGTTGAAGAAGCTGATTCCCGACATGGTACGTATTCCGGCGTTCATCGTCGTGATCGCGACCTTCGTAACGGTTGTGCAGATGTGCATGGAAGCATTCGTTCCCGCCCTCTACGCCAGCTTGGGATTGTTCATCCCGCTGATCGTGGTAAACTGTATCGTATTGGGACGTGCGGAAGCATTCGCAGCTAAAAACGGGATCATCCCGTCGGCCCTCGACGGATTGGGAATGGGGCTGGGCTTCACACTGGCACTGACCCTGCTCGGCGCTGCCCGCGAACTGTTGGGAACCGGCAAATTATTCAGCCTGACCCTCATGCCCGAACAGTATGGTTCGCTGATCTTTGTGCTGGCTCCGGGTGCCTTCATCGCGCTAGGCTATCTGATTGCCATTGTAAACAAATTGCGTAAAGCCTGATATTAAAAACGTAAGATATGGAATATATATTAATATTTATAGCAGCCGTATTTGTCAACAACGTAGTGTTGGCCCAGTTCCTGGGGATCTGTCCGTTCCTGGGTGTTTCAAAGAAAGTCGAAACAGCAGCAGGCATGGGGGCGGCGGTCACATTTGTGCTTACCATCGCAACCATCGTAACTTTCCTGATTCAGAAATATATATTGGATAAATTCGGGTTGGGATATATGCAGACAATCAGTTTTATCCTGGTCATCGCCGCCTTGGTGCAAATGGTGGAGATTATCCTGAAAAAGGTATCCCCTGCCCTTTACCAGGCACTCGGTGTATTCCTTCCGCTGATTACAACAAACTGCTGTATTCTGGGAGTCGCCATCCTCGTAATACAAAAAGAGTATAATTTATTGGAATCTGTCGTATATGCGATCTCTACAGCTATTGGATTTGCGCTAGCTTTAGTTATCTTTGCAGGGATTAGGGAACAGTTGGCTATGACACGCGTTCCCGAAGGTATGAAAGGTACCCCTATTGCGCTGATAACTGCCGGTTTGCTGGCTATGGCGTTTATGGGATTCTCCGGAATCGTATAATTTAATCTAAATAGAGACTAGCATGAAAAAGAAAATCTTAGTAGCAGGTGGAACCGGATACATTGGCTCACACACTACAGTTGAGTTACAGAATGCAGGTTATGATGTAGTAATCATCGACGACCTGTCGAACTCCAATATCGAAGTATTGGACGGCATCGAAAAGATCACAGGCATCCGCCCCGAATTTATCAAGCTGGATTTAAAAGATAAAGAAGGAACACGTGAAGCGCTGAAAGCTCATCCGGGTATCAACGGCATCATCCTTTTCGCTGCCAGCAAGGCAGTTGGCGAATCGGTGCAACAGCCGCTGAAGTACTATCGCAATAATGTAGTCACATTGGTGAATCTGTTGGAACTGATGCCTGAGTTCAATATCGAAGGCATCGTATTTTCTTCTTCCTGCACTGTCTACGGACAGCCCGACCCGGAAAATCTGCCCGTAACGGAAGATGCTCCGATCAAACCGGCAACTTCACCGTATGGCAACACCAAGCAGATCAACGAAGAAATTATCCGCGATACGATTCACGCAAACGCTCCGTTCAAGAGCATCATCCTGCGTTACTTCAACCCGATCGGAGCGCATCCGAGTGCAGAGATCGGCGAATTGCCAAACGGCGTGCCTCAGAACCTGATCCCCTATCTGACACAGACTACCATGGGCATCCGTAAGGAACTGAGCGTATTCGGCGACGATTATGATACGCCCGACGGCTCTTGCATCCGCGACTATATCAACGTAGTCGACCTGGCTAAAGCGCACGTAATTGCCATGGACCGCATGCTGGGTGGCAAAACAGAACAGAATGTCGAGTATTTCAACCTGGGAACCGGCAACGGCGTAACAGTACTGGAACTGATCAATACTTTCGAACAGGCTACCGGCGTCAAAGTTCCTCATAAGATCGTAGGACGCCGCGAAGGTGATATCGAAAAAGTTTGGGCAAACCCCGAACGTGCCAATAAAGTTTTAGGCTGGACTGCAAAAGAAACATTGGCCGACACGTTGGCTTCTGCCTGGAAATGGCAGGAAAAACTGCGCGAGCGCGGCATCCAATAAGTAATCGGAATAAATAAAGGTTATAAAAAAGAGACTGAACTCAATTGAATTCAGTCTCTTTTTTTATGATATTTCAAACCGGTCAAAACAACGGATTATCGACTTTCTCCTTCAACAAGGCAAGATCGATCACCTGACGGATATCTTCCACATAATGGAAAGTAAGGCCTTTCACGTATTCAGCCTTGATTTCTTCTATATCTTTCTGGTTTTCCTTACAAAGTATCAATTCCTTGATGCCGGCCCGTTTGGCTGCCAGGATCTTCTCTTTGATGCCACCGACAGGAAGCACTTTTCCACGCAGTGTCATCTCTCCCGTCATCGCCAGGTTCTTCTTCACTTTACGCTGGGTAAAAGCAGAGACCAGGGAAGTGACCATCGTTATTCCGGCACTGGGACCGTCTTTCGGTATGGCTCCCTCGGGAACATGGACATGGGCATTCCAGTTTTCAAACAAATCTTCCTGGATATCGAATAAAGAGGCGTGCGCATGAATATACTCTAATGCCAACATGGCAGACTCTTTCATCACATCTCCCAGATTACCTGTCAAAGTTAACTTCGAACCTTTCCCGCGGCTTAAACTGGATTCTACAAAAAGGATCTCGCCACCGACAGCCGTCCAGGCTAAGCCCGTTACAACGCCGGCATAATCATTTCCCTGATATTTATCGCGGCTGTACTCGATCTGTCCCAGATATTCATGAAGGTCTTCCGGTTTGATCTGTGCCGGGATAGCTTCGTCGGATGCGACCTTGCGGGCCAATTTGCGCATAATTTTGGCAATCTTCTTATCCAATTCGCGGACACCGCTCTCGCGGGTGTACGATTCGATAATTACCTGCAATGTCTTTTTAGGGAATTTCACTTTCCCTTTGCTAAGCCCATGGGCTTCCAGTTGTTTCGGTACCAGGTGACGGGCAGCGATTTCTACTTTTTCTTCCAGGATATAACCGCTTACTTCGATCAGCTCCATACGGTCCAGCAAAGGCTGCGAAATCGTATTCAGATTATTGGCTGTGGCAATAAACATAACCTTGCTTAAATCGTAATCGACATCCAGATAGTTATCATGGAATGTAGAATTCTGCTCCGGATCGAGCACTTCCAACAAAGCGGAAGCCGGATCGCCTTTAAAATCGTTAGTGACTTTATCTATTTCATCCAAAATAAATACAGGATTGGAAGTTCCCGCTTTCTGAATGTTCTGGATAATACGGCCGCTCATGGCACCGATATAAGTACGGCGGTGTCCGCGAATCTCGGCTTCATCGTGCAATCCGCCTAAAGAGATGCGCACATATTTACGGTGCAAAGCCTCGGCTATCGATTTTCCCAATGAAGTTTTACCAACACCCGGAGGGCCGTACAAACAGATTATCGGCGATTTCATATCGCCTTTCAGCTTTAAGACAGCCAAATGTTCGATGATGCGTTCCTTTACTTTTTCCAGTCCGTAATGATCGCGGTCGAGCACCTTTTGTGCATGGGCCAGATTGAAATTATCCTTGCTGTATTCATTCCAGGGCAGGTTGATTATAGTCTGCACATACTGGGTTTGGATCGAGAAATCGGGCGATTGCGGATGCAAACGTTCCAACTTGCGGACTTCCTTTTCAAATACTTCCGCTACGGAAGCCGGCCATTTCTTTTTAAAGGCTCTTTCCCGCAGTTCCCTTATTTCAAGGTCGTTGATGTTGCCGCCCAGTTCTTCCTGGATGGTTTTGATCTGTTGCTGCAAGAAATATTCCTTCTGCTGCTGGTTAATATCCTCGTGAGTCTTCATCTGGATAGAAGCCTTCAGCTCCACCAACTGATATTCACGATTCAGGATAAATAGCAGACGATAAGCTCGGTCTTTCAGATCGCCAATCAATAAAAGTTCTTGCTTTTCGCCTGCCTCGCTGGGGATATTGCTGCAAGAGAAATTAATCAGATAAAGAATATTCTGATTGTTTCTTATAGAAAAGATCAAATCGCGCGGCGGCTCGTTTAATGCCCCCAGCATTTTAATGGTAAGATCTTTAATGGTGGAAGTCAGGGCTTCAAATTCACGGTCTGTCTTATCCGGCATTTTATCTTCCAGCAAAGTAATTTTTCCTTTCAGGTACGGCTCCGTGCTCTGCAGGCTATCCAGGGAGAAACGTTTCTTGCCCTGCAAAATAACAGTGGTAGAACCGTCCGGCATTTCAAGGACACGTACAATATCGGCGATGACACCGGTGGTGTACAAATCATCAAACTCCGGATCCTCCGTATTCATTTCTTTCTGACAGACAACTCCAATCAGCGTCTTTTTGCTAACCGCCTCTTTTATCAGGCGCATAGATTTAGGACGGCCAACTATTACAGGCATTGCAACTCCCGGAAACAAAACCATATTCCGCAGCGGAAGTATAGGAATTTCCTTACCTACTTTTTCTATGCCTTCAGTAAAATCCTCATCAACGTCACACTCTGTGAGGATCGGCATTACAATTCCGATATTGTCATCCAAATCATCGTATGAGTCTTCGGCGAACCTTTTCATTCTTTCTTTCATCATATTTCTTCCCTATCAATTGCATTGATTGATACAATAAACGTGCCAAAGTTAAATCTTTTCGGGCAATTCTCACTATTTTTGCCCCCCCTACAATATCAAATAAGTATGGCAAATTCCTATTTTCAGTTCAAAAGATTTACAATCCACCATGATAAGTGTGCGATGAAAGTCGGTACAGACGCAGTATTACTCGGAGCATGGGCAAACACCGATCAGTGTAAAAACATTTTGGATATAGGTACCGGAACTGGAATCATAGCATTAATGCTGGCCCAACGCAGCCAGGCAGAGATCGACGCCATCGATATCGATGCAGAGGCCTGCATCCAGGCAAAAGAGAATGTGGCTTCCTCCGAGTTTGCCGAAAGAGTGAAAGTTATGCAGATTTCCTGTTCCGAATTCGCACGCCGGAACAGTTCTCTGAAAAAATATGATTTGATCGTTTCCAATCCACCCTATTTCATTAATTCGCTGAAATGTCCGGATAACAAGCGTACGGTTGCCCGGCACACAGATAGCCTGCTTCTGTCCGATCTGGTCGAAGACGCCTGTTCTTTATTATCCCCTGCAGGACGAATAGCATTGGTATTGCCATACGAACGGCTGGACGAGGTTGAAGAACTGGCTGCGGCAAATCATTTACAGATTCAGCGGCAAACGGATGTAATCCCCGTGCCCGGCGCCATGCCTAAGCGCTTGCTGGTTGAGTTGTCGGCTCCACAGGACAACATAAAAAACCGGAATATACTGACGATCGAAGAAGCACGTCATCAGTATACTCCGGAATATATCGCACTGACCAAAGATTTCTATCTGAAAATGTAAGGCAGTTTTTTATCAAAGAAACGGGTTACTTCCTCAAACAAGTGATGAACTTCTTTTGTAAAAGACACGATCTCAGGAGTTATCACATGCAAAGACTGGGGGATGATGGAAATATCAATCCGACTATCTGCCATAACAGGTTCGCCGTCCAGGTGCATTACACCCGGTTTTTGGCGGATAATAGTCACTTGTTGCGCCTTAAACGTTTTAATCTTACTGTTCCGGTCTATCTGTTTTGTAAATAGCTGAATGGCCAGAGGTGCAATATCCAGCGGAGTAAATGGAGATAGAATCATCAGGTCCATCCGCCCGTCCTGTATGTTGGCATGAGGCGCGATAAAGGCATTATTCCCGTACTGGGATGCATTGGCGCAGGCAACAAGAAAAGCCTTTTCCTTGATTGTCTGGTTATCGACCAGCAATTCGTAAGGTTCCGGCTTATAACTCAAATATTCCTCTACCGTATTTCTTATATAGGTAAGGGAACCGCGCCTTTTTTGTTCGGCAAATTTCTGGCTCACCGCAGCATCGAACCCCACCCCGCAAGTGCAGAAAAACACCCGTTCGTTTGCCTTACAGCAATCTATTGTCGAGACATGTCCTTTAACTATCAGCTCCAAAGCACGCCGGGCATCCATCGGTATATGCAATTCGCGTGCCAGGCCGTTGCCTGAACCTTTCGGGACAATACCCAAGACTGCATCCGAATGAACCATTGCACAGGCTATTTCGTTCACCGTGCCATCTCCTCCAACCGCAATAATACAATTGGCACCCTCCTCTATCGCTTTTTTAGTCAACTCGCTGGCATGCCCGGGGTATTCGGTAAAAGAAACACCCAACAAACAGTTGCCCTTCTCGCACATCCGTTCGATCATTTTGGGAATTTTTCTTTTCGATCCTACGCCGGAGATAGGATTTATTATAGCCTGCACCTTAATCTGTTTCGTGTCCATTCTAATTTTTTATATAGATTGAAACGACAAAAATAATGCTTTTACAAAACTTTTAAAGCATAAAGGCTACTATAAGTTATTTTTTTACTAATTTTGCGGCTGGATTTGTCGAAATATTGGTGAATATGCAC
>JAJPZM010000453.1 GCA_021204335.1 Parabacteroides sp.
GAATTTTATTTGGGTAAAACAGTAGAGAATATAACTCCTGTAAATGGAAAATATCCGATTGGGTTATTAGGAGGGAGAATTGAACTTCACTTTCTGCATTATACAACGTTTGAAGATGCTGTAAATTGTTGGAACAGGCGGCTTAAAAGAATTAATAAGGACAATCTCTATGTGATTATGACAGAAAGAGATGGATGTACTATGGATCACTTAAAACGATTTGGAAATCTTTCTTTTAAACATAAGGTGGCTTTTTGTTCTTGTTCTTTCGGAAAGGACAAAACCTTTTATTATGTAAAAGGTTTTGAATCCCTAGGAGAAGTTGATATGCTCAGTTATGGTAAGTTTACTTTAGTACCTGAATGGATGAAATTCAATTGGGCTACTTTTTTCAATGAAAAATGAATTTGAAATGGAATTATTTGGAAAATGTAAACGTTTATTTAATGCCATACGTTTCATATACGCTTATCAAGTATATTATTATCTGAAATATAATAAACGTTTTAAGTTGGCTAGGCAGTGTTCTTTAATAGAAAAGGGAACTGGTAGATTAGAGATTATGCCCGATGGATATATTTATATGGGCTCAGATAAAGGTGTAAAGTGCGAAATACTAATTGAAAATCAGGGAAAGTTAGTTGTTTCTGGTATAGTTACTATAGTAGGGACTGACGTTTGGATACTAGAAAAAGCTTGTTTA
Source organism: Parabacteroides sp. (assembly GCA_021204335.1). Classification (GTDB taxonomy): domain Bacteria; phylum Bacteroidota; class Bacteroidia; order Bacteroidales; family Tannerellaceae; genus Parabacteroides. The sequence goes on from JAJPZM010000453.1 coordinate 704, forward strand.
TCAATTGGCAGTATGTTTATTAATAAAGGAGGTATGATAGAATGTGCTTGCCATATTAGTATCGGGCATGATTGTATAATAGGCCGGGATGTGTTGATTCGTGATTCGGATGGGCATGTGGTTGATAATAATCCGGATAAAATGACTATTCCTGTTATCATTGAAGATCATGTTTGGATTGGTTCGAAAGCCATGATATTGAAAGGAGTTCATATTGGAAAAGGCGCGATTGTGGCGGCAGGTGCTGTTGTAACGCGAGATGTTCCGGCTGGTTGTCTGGTGGCAGGAGTTCCGGCAAAAGTAATACGGGAAAATGTTACTTGGAAGTGTTAAATTGTTACTGAATGAACCTGAAAGATCAAATACTACGAATTGTTTGTTTGGAGGAGGTAGTGAAACGCTACCTCCCTCTACAACAGAATGGAAGTTGCGGGAAGACCTTGATCGGTCTTTGTCCTTTCCACGACGACCGGCATCCGCCATTGCATGTTAATGTGAAAGATCAATATTATAAATGCTTTGCCTGCGGCGAAGGGGGCGATCTGTTCAAATTCGTGTAGAAGATGGAAGGTTGCGATTTCCGTACGGCACTGAAGAAATTGGCAGCCTGGTACGGATTGTCTGATACTGATGACAATTACCAACCGGTAAAATATCCTCCGGTAAAGAAGAAACCGCAACTGATACCGGTGGAGCCAGTCAGTCAATTGTATGTAGACAACCTGCTTCGTAACCACCGGATGATGCTCGAGCTGTTGACGGAATATGTATCTGAAAATGAAATCCTGCGCGAAACATATAAAGCGTTTGAGGTGGGTATTGCTCCGGCTTTATTACCCCACGATTACTACAATCTGAGTAACCGCCTTGTTTTCCCGATCCGTAACGGACAGGGCGACCTGGTTGCTTTTGCCGGCCGTTATCGGGGAGAGACAAAAGGTACGAATATCCGTAAATATATGAATTCGTCCAACAGTCCGGTCTATCATAAAAGCGAGCTCCTGTATGGCCTGTACCAGGCGCAGGAAGCAATCCGCAGACGTGGTTTTGTATATATCACCGAAGGATATAAAGATGTGTTGGCAATGCATGCAGCAGGATTCAAAAATACGGTTGCTTTATGTGGAACAGCCTTAACAGAACAACATCTAGCTTTACTAAAGCGTTCGACAAATCAGGTACTTGTTATGCTGGATGGCGATGCGGCGGAATAGATAAATGGAATAAAAGCTATCCGTTTGTTATCGCAATCCGGATTTGCTGTCGGACAAATCATTCCTGAGCCTTTTCATGATCCGGATTCATTGTTGCAACTAATGGGATTAGATGATTTTACTCTTTATATACATTCGGTAACCCGTCGTAGCCGGTTGGAGATTTATGAAATGACCTTACTCGAAAAAGAATCCTGTTTGTTGTCTGCCTTGGAAATAGCTTTGACACCGGAAGAGCGTTTGAATATATTAAAGAACGTAATTCTTATCCGCAAAAGATTACAAAGGGTAACGACGCAGTTGATGCATAGCTCGGTAATAAAATTCTCATCAATAAAATAAGAATAAGCAATGAAAATTATTCATGTGATAAACTCCATGAGTATGGCAAGCGGTGGGCCTGCACGTACTACTTTGTTGACACTGCAAGGAACCAGAGCTCTGGGAATGGAGGTGGAAATAGTGACAAACGAACCTGATCCAGGAGAGGAAGTGGTGTCGGATGATCCTGCAATCCGTTATCTTCCCCGTTATCGTTTCCAGAATAAACGTTGGGGCTATACAAAAATGCTTCCTCAAACATTGGCAGAGATAAATGGAGTGGATATTTATCATATCCAGGGGATATGGTTGTGCACGGGATATGTTACTGCACGATATGCCCGGAAGGTGGGGCGACCTTATCTGGTTACTTTACATGGAACCTTGTATCCGGAGGCTCTGGCTCATTCTTCTCTAAAAAAGAAAACGACTTTATACTTGTATCAGCGCCGGCAATTACAACAGGCCGCCTGTATTCATGTAACTTGCCGGGAGGAGATGGAACATTACAGGGCATTGGGATTTACTAATCCGGTAGCAATTGTTCCTAACCCGATAGAAATATGTGAAAAAGAAAATCCTTCAGAGGAAGGCCGAAAAAAAGAGTTGGATATTTGGGGCGTTTACATCCGGTTAAAAGAGTTGACCGTTTATTGGAAGTTTGGAAATATCTGCAGGAATTTGGAGAGTTGTTGATTATAGGAGATGGAGAATCTGATTATGTGGCTTTTCTGAAAAAAGAGGTGAAGCGTTTGCAATTGTCTAATACTCGTTTTGTCGGTTGGATTTCCGGAAAAGAAAAAAATCGTTTGTTAGCATCTTTGACTTGTCTGGTTGTTCCCAGTGATTTCGAGAATTTTGGAATGATTGTTCCCGAGGCTTTACTCCAGGAAGTACCAGTTATTGCATCGACCGGTTCTCCCTGGCAGGATTTGAATTTCTATCGGTGTGGTTGGTGGGTAAATAACGATATCAATACGTTGACTCAAGTTGTGAGCGAAGCTTTATCGTTGGATAAAGAAGAATTACAGGCGATGGGGCAACGGGGACGTCAATTGGTCTTGGATAAATATTCAGCGAATGTTATTTCCCAGCAGATGAAATGTCTGTATGACTGGATTGCCGGGCAAGGGGATAAGCCTGAATTTGTATATGATTAAAACAAATATCTAATAGTATGAATAAAATTGAATTAGCAAAAGTAATTGCCAGCCGTATGTCGACGACGGTAACAGAAACCTTGCGTTTTATAGATACGATGAGCGAAGTGATAAGCGATTCGATAACGCATGACGAATCTGTTTTGATACAAAATTTTGGTCAATATATGCCTTGGAAACAGGTTGAGCGTATGGGGCGTAATCCCCGAAC
>JAJPZM010000406.1 GCA_021204335.1 Parabacteroides sp.
TCCGACTTCAAATCCAGAATTTATAATAGGACATTATGCGGATAATCATTTTTTTATATACTTAATTATAACAGATTTGAAGCTAACTCCGATAACTGGCTTCGTTCGCCTTTTACCAGGTTCACATGGGCAAAGAGGTCTTGCCCTTTCATCTTATCCACCATATAAGCCAGTCCATTGCTCTGGGCATCCAGATAAGGCGAGTCGATCTGCTGGATATCACCGGTAAAGACCATTTTCGTACCTTCGCCGGCACGGGTAATAATAGTCTTGATCTCATGCGGTGTCAGATTCTGGGCCTCATCGATGATACAGAATGTCTCCGACAAACTACGACCACGAATGAAGGCCAGAGCTTCGATAACCAACTGGTTATTCTTCTGTAAATCATCAATTTTGCGTACATCCGCACTTCCGGGACTGAACTGATTCTTTATCACATTCAGGTTATCGAACAAAGGCTGCATATACGGAGCCACCTTTTGTTTTTCATCACCCGGCAGGAAGCCGATATCTTTATTTGCCAAAGCAACGATCGGACGAGCCAACAAGATCTGTTTATATACTCCTGCCTGTTTGAGCGCGGCAGCCAATGCCAGCAAGGTCTTTCCCGTCCCAGCCTTACCTGTCAGCCCGACCAGTTTTACATCGGGATCATTTAATATCTCAAATGCAAAACTTTGCTCTGCATTACGGGGTTGTATTCCGTAATTGGAACTTTTTTCAACCTTCTTCACCTTTCCCGTAAACGGATTATAACGAGCTAATACAGAAGCCCGTATACTTTTCATTATAAAGCATTCATTCGGAGCCAGTTTTGACTTAAATTCAAATAGATCTGCATCGATGCCTTCTGCTGTCGAGTAGATTTTATCGATCAGGTTAGGGTCTACATTTTCATACGTATCCTGTGCCCGTTCGAAGATATCCACATCAACCACCTTGTCGGTGATATAATCTTCTACATGAATGCCCAATGCGCGGGCTTTCATTCTTAGATTGACATCTTTCGTAACAAGGATTGTTTGCGTCTTAGGCGATTTTTCAGCTACGGAGAGAGTACAGGAAAGTATCCTGTGATCGGGTGTCCTTTCCGGAAAAGAAAGAGAGATTTTTTCCTGGTATTTGTCGCCAGTTACAATATAGAGGGTTCCTAATCCCGGCCCCAGCGAGGCGCCTTTTAAGAAGAGGTCGTTGCTGGTCATCAAATCCAGCTCCCGTACAAATTCGCGGGCGTTGTAGTTTATCTGGTCGCTCCCCTTTTTAAATTTATCCAACTCCTCCAGTACAACAATGGGAAGATAAATATCATTCTCCTGAAAGTTCTCAATACACTTGTAATCGTGCAGAATAACGTTTGTATCCAACACAAAATTCTTCTTTGCTCCCATGATCTTTCAATTTAAAATTGCTTCCTACAAATCTAACAATTATTTGTTTCATTTTGTAGTCTAAACAGAATTCTTTTTGTGTCTATTCCATAAAAGACTTAAGAAAAAACAGTTTCACGACCCCACCAGTACAAACCATATCTCTTTTTGCACTAAACTGACATAAACCAATTTTACTTTAATCGGATCACCCAAACGAAAGAGCTGCTTCGTTTTACGTCCGGTCAGGGTAAAGTTTTTTCACTCCAATCAAAATATTCATTCCCCAAGCTATGGATAGGCATTTGTCCTTCACATCGAATTTCGTTCAATTCGACAAGTAAACCCCAAGAGGAGACATCCGAGATTATTCCGGTAAACAACTGCCCTTCTTTACCCTTCATAAATTCGGCCAGTTTATACCGCACAGAATCACGTTCGGCAGCTTTCACCGACAACTCCACTGCCGAACAATGCCGGCAAAGCTTCTCATATTTACTACGCTGTGCATTCGTATTATTATCCAGATAACGAGCTAATAAACGATGAACAAGCAGATCCGGATAACGCCGGATAGGAGATGTAAAATGCGTATAATCACGAAATGCCAACCCAAAATGCCCGATATTGCCGGTTGAATATTCCGCTCTACTCATCAAACGGATCGCCAACACATCGATCTGATTCTTCTGTGCTTTATCCGTTATGCTTTCCAGAAACAGATTCAGGCTGCGCGAAAAGCCATTCCTGCCACTATTTGTATCCAACTTGTATCCGAAACGGCGGGCTAACGAAACCAGTTTTTTCTGCCGTTCGATCACAGGAGACGCATGAATGCGATAAATAAACGTTTTCCTCTTTCCCGAAGCCTGCATCTTGCCGACAAACCGGGCAACTGTCCGGTTAGCCAACAGCATAAATTCCTCTATAAGTTTATTTGCATCATTCAATTCCTCCACATAAACCTGCAGAGGTTTGCCTTCGCTATCCATACAGAACTTGACAGATCCGCGATTAAAAGTGATAGCTCCGTTCTTGAACCGTTCTTCGCGCAGCTTTTTCGCCAAACGATCCAGCACCAGAATTTCTTCTTTACACGCTCCCTCGACCGTTTCCAATATCTGCTGCACATCCTGATATGAAAAACGGTAATCACTCTTTATGATAGTACGGCAAATCTCAAAGTCCTTTACATTACCGTCAGTATCCAATTCAAAGATAACGGAAAAACATAACCGGTCTTCACCCGGACACAGGGAACATAACTAATTACATAAACGTTCCGGCAACATAGGAACCGTACAGCCTACCAGATAGACCGTCATTGCCCGCCGCTCGGCTTCCCGATCTATAAGCGTACCCGGTTTCACATAATAACCGACATCGGCAATATGCACCCCGACTTCCCAATTCCCATTGTCCAGCCGGCGTGCAGAAATAGCATCATCAAAATCTTTGGCATCCGGCGGATCGACAGTAAAGGTTTTGATATGCCTGAAGTCTTTTCGCTTTACGATTTCTTTTTCCGGTATGGCAGCAGTTATTCGACTGGCAGCCTTTTCCAAATGCTCCGGGTAATTATAAGGCAAACCATGTTCAATCAGCAAAGCATGCATCTCTGCCATATGATCTCCTGCCGCCCCTAAAACAGCAATCACTTCTCCCAAAGGATTCTTTTCACCCTCCGGCCAGGAGATAATGCGCACAAGTGCTTTATCACCATCCTTACCTCCATTCAGCTGATGCTTGCGGATAAAGACATCTACCGGAAGATTTCTGCTTTCGGTATTCAAAAAAGCATACCTGTCGGTCACACGCAATCGTCCGACAGCCGTATGCTCTTTCCGTTCGAGTATTTCTACGACTTCTGCTTCCGGAGCAGGGCCGGTTCGCTTAGTCAGTAGTTTTACCTCCACCCGATCGCCATCCAATGCATGCCGGGAGTTGAGAGTGCTTATGGCGATCGGTGAACTTCTGTCGTCGGGAAAGAAAAGGTTATTTCCTTTTCTTCGTCCCACAAAACATCCGGACAAAATAGTCCCCTTGCTGTTATAACGATAACGGCCGCAGTTTACTTCTACAATAAAATTCTCGTCTGCCAAATCATACAGAATCTCTACGATCTGTAGTTTTTGTATCGGATTGACAATACCTACACGTCTACTTATCTGTTTATAGTTAAACAATTCATTGGGAAAAGACTTAAAATAAATATAATAGCATGTTGTAATATAT
>JAJPZM010000031.1:0-456 GCA_021204335.1 Parabacteroides sp.
GTATATAATTATCCTTCGATATATTTGCACTAATCACGCGTCCTGCCATATCCATTATTATAATTTTCGATCCAATGCTAATGTTTCTCACATGAAGCACACTATTATTAATAGTTATAGAGGGAGAGTCTGAAAGAGTTGAATCCACTCCCGTATCTACATCTGATTTCTTGAAATTAGCGTAAACAACAGCATTCTTCTCAGTCAAATTAAACGTATACGGATTTTGAACAGACAAAGTCTCGTTTAAGCCATTTGTCCATTTTTCAAAAGCAAAACCTTCATTCGGCTTTGCAGTAACAGTTACTAAAGCCTGTTCGACCAAACGTCCCGGTTCCGGTTCACTACTAACCGAACCGACTATGTCATTGGGAGGATGAATTAAAATATAATGGTAAAAAATAAAGGATTTAATTTATTAAAATTTAGAATAATTATTAGATTTAACATTAAATG
>JAJPZM010000031.1:466-2706 GCA_021204335.1 Parabacteroides sp.
CCCCACCCTCCACCCCCCCCCCCGCGCCCCCCCGCCCCCCCCCCGGCTCACCCCCCCCCCCCCCCCCTAGCCCCATTGGGGGGGGGATAATTGTAAAGTTGTGATAAATCAACGCTTTGAAATTAGCATAAATAGTAGAATTGTTTTCCGTCAGATTAAATGTATAGGGGTTTCCCGTTGAAAGAATTTCATTCTTTCCATTTGTCCATTTTTCAAAAACAAATCCATAATTGGGTTGAGCCGTTACAGAAACAACCGTTTGCTCTGCTAAACGTCCCGGTTCAGGTTCACTATTAACCGAACCGATTATCTCATTGGAAGGAATAAGTACAAAGTCATGATAAACCGGTTCTTTTTGAATTGCTTTAAATTTAGCATAAATAGTCGTTTTAGCAGTCAAGCTGAATGTATAGGGATTCTCTGTAGAAAGTAAATTATCTTCGCCGTCAGTCCATTTTTCAAATTGAAAGCCATCCCAGGGTTGAGCTGTTACAGTTATATTAGTATTCTCCTTCAAGAAGCCGGCTTCCATATTACTTATTATCGTTCCTTCCGATTTATTTGCAGAAGCAAAAACAAACTCATATTTAACATCCGAATGACTTACACGACGTTCATTTATAAATGGGCTAAGCTTTTCTGCAATAGTAATATCTCCTATTGTACCTGATTCACCAATGTTCTTCATCTGCAAAACAACGCGATCTGTATATACATATACCATCAGAACCTGAACAATCCGGGAGTTACTAGTGCCAATATTACCATCAATAGAATTACCATAATAACGCATGGACCCTACGAATGAAGAGAAAAAACTTTTAGTTCCACGTTCTTGCTTTTTCTCAGAGATCGTCCATATAGCAGAATAACTGGCATTCTGACTAGTACCTGAATAAGTGAACCCGGATTCTTCGTTTACCGATAAACTAACCGATTTCAAACGACGATCTCCCCCGGTTTGCCCATTCGTTTCATTTGTCAATGCATAGTATGTTTCATCACTTTTAAAGACAATCAAATATTGCTCTCCATTTTCTATGGAAGATACTTGGATTGCTTTCAATCCATCTTTATCATTCGTTGAAATTACTTTATATAAAAGTAAATCTTTTGCTTCTGTATTTGCTGAAAAAGTGTAAGAACCTGTACTGAAATAGAGATTAGATTCGGTACCTTCATTCAACTTTATATTAAACTGACTATCATTGCAGGTAACAGTACACACACTCTCGTCTTCCAACAAATTAAGGTTCGAATCACCATATCCTAAATATTTATTATTTATATCCCTGATACAATATGATGTTCCCGATTCGTCTGAACCTGCTTCCCGATACAAATTACCATTTGAATCATATTGAGTCACACGTTGGGCTGTTTCTGTACGTATATATGCGTCATCTCCGCCATGGTCATGCCCATAAAGGTAAATCAAATTCTTATGTTTGGCAAGAGTTGATTTTAACAACCTTGTAGACTCTACATCTTTTAATCCCTTTGACCCACTAGCATTGATACTCTTAGAGTCTGCAAAAGGCATATGAGCCATAAAAAAACAGTCTTATCAGGATCATCCTCATATATCTCCTCCAGTTTCTTTTTACACCAGGTTACTGATTCAATAGAATATTGATAATCCCAGGCATTTGTATAAAAATATTTTCCGGTATTCAAACAAACAAAATCAAATCCATCGATAACGTAATGAAAAGCTGCTAACAAACTAAATTTTCCATCATCTGTCGTTTCATAAAAACATTCGTTTTTATTCAATTCACCCAGATTCGATTTCATCGGAAATGTATAATAGTCACCTGCATTATAGTCCGCCGAACCAGTTTCATTCCAATCACTTTTACCCACCTCATATTCATGGTTCCCATTTATAAAAAGCACCGGTTTATTTTCTGCATTTTCCTGAAAAGCCTTTAAGGAAGTTTCATGTATTAATTGACGAACTTTTCTCCAATTTTCTTCCGATATCGAAGCATCACTGGTATAATCGCCATTCAATACAAGTAAATCTATATTTTCCCCTTTCCTGATTTTTTCTATTGCATTGACAACCGTTCCTCGTAAATGTACACTTTCAAGATCTCCACTTATAAGTTCTTGCTGATTATGAAGATCCGACAGGATAGCAATAGTAAAAATCGGCTGATCGTTACTTTCTTTATCATAAGATTCTGCAAATACATTTGTTACCCAAAAAGATGTTACAATAAATAAAATAAGAT
>JAJPZM010000031.1:2716-3588 GCA_021204335.1 Parabacteroides sp.
TATTTATTCTAAGTATAAAATTAATAGACTATCTATATTTCCAGATCAAGATAAACCAATACAGACTATCTAACTAACTTCAATAATCCCAAACACTTCAAAATAAAAGGAACCTGCTTGATAATCCAAATTCTGGCTCGATAATAGAACCCTCTCAAATTACGTGGAAGCCTTACATCCACATTCATCGAAATATCTGAATTTTCAGCTATATTTTCATCTATTGTCGCAAAAGTGGGATAAATCGTTCTTATATGAACACCTTTTAAACGAAACAATTCATAATGATCAGCCAACCAATAGGGACGTTTACACGACAATATCTTTTCAGCTCCTTTTCTATTAATCAGATACATCGCAGAACCCAGTCCGTTCCACATTGAATATATACTATATCCTCTTCCTATTTGTTTTCTTCCAAACCTCCAACATAACAAAGGAGGTTGAAGATATAGTAAAGTAGCCGGAGCATTTTCCAAAATGCGGGTAGCATCCTGAAGCAAATATTTTGTATCTTGTTCGTGTAAGAAATGAATATCATCTTCAAGAATCAAAGCCACTGCTTCATCCGAATCAAGCAATTTTTGATAGCACTTTAAATGGCTAAGCGTACATCCGATTTCACCGGGAAACGGAGAACGAGCATAAATATTTTCAAAATGTTTCCGATCAAACTGCATATTCAACTCTTCTTCCGATAGCAATCTGCCATCTATAGCCTCTATCAGTTCTCTATTCAGAAACGGATATTTATCTGTTTCACCCCAAATAAAGTTTTTCCGGTTAACAGAACGCTTCAGATTTATAATATAAGTTTCTATTTGTTTCATTTTCTAATAACTAAATGACACTATCATAGACATACTATCTAC
>JAJPZM010000358.1 GCA_021204335.1 Parabacteroides sp.
CTTTTAGAGTTCCTTAATGATTGCAATCTAAATTTTATAGAGCAGTCATTTTAGTTTTGACAACCCTTTTCTCCATTTCGCACACTACAGCGTATATTAAGAACATAGCAAACCTATCAATTGATCATGCCATATGCGACAGTATCGCCTATCCGTTTCTGATAGATTTTATGCGCTTGAATAAGGTTGCCTAATGCAAGGCATAATTCAATGTCATTAAAACACGTTTCCTTTTTCAACTCAAAGAAAGTGCTTTGCCCTACTTTTTGAAAGATACGATATAGTAGGTTTATTTTCTCTGAAATGTTTTTGCTGTTTATCATATTGTCTAATTGTGTTTTAGGAACATCAAAAAGATACTCCGGATTAATAATAGCATTCTTGATATATGGCATAATGTTCTTCTTCGTTTTCAAAAGAAAATAGAATTTTGTTTTCTCTTGAAAGCCAGCCAATAGCGGCTGCTAACTCTAACGGCGACAATGCCGTTAGAGTTAGCAGTTCATCAAATGTCATTTTTTTACTTTCCGTACTGAGTATGCGCCATGTAATACCGGCATTCAGTCCTATCTGTTCTTGTTTTATACAATATTCCTCCTGTCAGCAGTTAAAAGATGAGACCCAAACGGAAGCCCAGATTGTTTACTCCATTCATTTCATAATGGAGTATGGCAGATTGGTTGGTGGAATAGCTATAATATCCGGCTAAATTGAATCCTAATCGGGAGGACTTGAAGGGATAAAGAGCTATACCTATTTCCGGTGAAATATGGAATCCCCACGTGTCTTCATAGACTCTTACTGTATGGAAATCCGAATAGGCGTGCATATAATTGGCTCCTAATTTCGCACCGAAGAATGGTTGCCATTTACCTGTAAACAGACGGTATCTGATAGATGCGCCGAAGGGGAGTTGTCTGATACAGTGTTGCTGGTCGGTCGTAACATCTCCGGTTGTGCCAATCGGATAGGTTGTTCGGGGAATGTACTCATAGTTTGTGTGGTAATTTAAAAACACACCTACCGATAGGAAAGGATTCATATAATATCCTCCGTCGAAGTACAGGCCATAGCCACTTGCCTTGTCTGTAAATCCGGTCGATATGGGGCTGCCATACTGCCATCCGGCACTGATATGCCCTTTGGAATATCCTTGAGCCATGATAGGGGCTACACACAATAACGTGACTGCTATCACACTGAGTTGTCGTTTGAATATAGATTTCATAATTATTCCGTATTAAAGGGTTATACTATTTTTTTAAATATTCCGCTTGTTGGAAACTCTGGTTGATGCCCCTGATTGTCAAAGCAGTATCTATGTGTTTTGAGCCACTCAATAACCCGCTGACACAGGCATTCCAGATAACAGGCAGTTTCTCTTCTTTTCCCTGCTTGGCTTTCAAGTCCACCATGTCCGTAAGCAATGCCCCCACGCTGTAACTGTAATGAATAGGGAAAGAATAGTGCCAATATCCCCAGTTGCCCCAATAATAAGGCGACCAATAGCCGGGGAATCCCCACCACCAATAAGGTGAAGCCGTATATCCCACGAAGTGCCGGGTATCACCAATCAACGTAAGTTGTATTCCCAGGTCGGCTTCCCCTTTTTGTCAATACGGGCATATCCCATAGTTTCCATATTTTCCACATACGAGTCGATGATTGCATCGGCTGTTGTTCCTTTGAGATACTCCGGATCTTCGCTATACCCGGCAAGTAAGATACTGTCCGGAATGAAAAATGTTTCGCAACCGGTAAAGTCGGCTTCGCTGTCGTAATTGGTGAATACCAGAAAATCATTGTCCAAACCATGTTCTTCTTCGCAAGCACTGAAGAAGAAGATCGCTAATGATGCTAAAATCCATTTTTTCATATCACAATCTTTTTAGAAATTAATATTATAAGGCTGTACCCTTGAAAACATCCGATGCCTCGAAAGGAACGATTTCTCCGATTAATTCAGTTCGGTTGGAATGGAAATTCGGAGCGATGATCACGTTGGCCTTGTTGCTCCCATGCGCCAATCGTATTTCCACCTGTGCGGAAATCCCTACTCCGGAAACATTCATGCTCAGGCGGATATTCTTTTTCTTGTCTTCGTGGATTTGTATGTTTGACGCATTGCCGTCCAGTGTGATACCACCGACTCCGTTATAGCCTCCTACGGTTTCCAAGGGAGAAATCTGGATGACAGCCTTGTCATCGAACAGTGAAACGAAGTTGGTGGAAGAATTGACGAATGCATTTCTTCCCCGTTTAAACACAACCTGGTCTGCCTCTAATACAAACCTCCTTTCATGCAGGGCGGAAGCCGACAGGGAATAACAAACCGAGTCGAGCAGAGGTCTCGTTTCTTTTTCCCGTTGTTCCGCTTCTCTTTTTTCCGTATACCATTTTTCCTTCTCCATCTTTCTTCTCTCTGAGAAACTTTGAGCTGTTACCGCCACAGGAAGGATGAATACCAATAGGGTCAATAAAGTCCGATACATAATCTCTCTATTTTTAATGATGGGACAAACATCGCCAGTTTATACGGATACGAAAAGGAAGAAGTTTCCGAAACGGTAGAATCCGATGCCGAGTTGCGGCTTGGGAGAGATAAAAGAAACTTTATGAGATATTTTTCCGGATACTTTGATACGGGATAAGTCTATGAATGAAAGCACCGGAACGGTAGCTTTGACCTCTTGATGCTGTTCTATTTTGATTTCCTGTACATATCCGTCAAAAGGTGTAACCAACTGAGTGTCTTTCAACTCATTCTCTGCTGTTTCATATGTTGCTTTAGCCCGTGTATGGTCAGCCTTGGCTTTTTCGTAGGCAGAACCTGATATGTTGTCTTGCTCATACAGGTTGCCTATACGTTGGAACTCTGCCTTTGCTTGCCTGTAAACAACTTCTGCCTCGTCTTTTCTGATGATGAAATCTCTGGAGTCAATAGCGGCGATAACTTCTCCTTTACGATAGAATTTACCTAATTGTGCATTAAACCGCTTTATCGGCCCTCCCACTCGGAAAGAATAAGGACGGGGAATGATATATTTCTCTTCTTGACAGATTAATATGATTTTCCTCAGTTCATCTGACCAGACACGATTATATGTACTATATATATTGGTATTCCAAATGCCGAGACACATCCAAGCCAAAGAAACATCCTGTCTTATATAAATTCTCTATACTTTGAGTGATCCTACAAGATTTTAAGCAAAATATGACATATCTATCGGATAAGAAAAACGGATGTTGGCTTAAAATGAGACTCTTTGTCTTTCGTCTATAAATTAGAAGGTTTTTAAAGCGAAAACACACAAAGAGATAGTAGACCGCAATTCAAGAAATAATCATGAAGTCGATTCGGATTGTAAATAATACGATTCGGTTACTGAATTCAACGTTTCGGTAAAACCTAATATCGTCCATCCGTGGAAATTGGCTATCTTTGTAATATGAAAAAAGAATTATTCTCTGTATGGATGCTTTGATAGATCGCACGACAAAACATTCCATATCAAAATTATTCACTCTCAACGTAAGCATTTGTTTATTTATATACATAATTTGTGTATATA
>JAJPZM010000113.1 GCA_021204335.1 Parabacteroides sp.
GTGACCGATACGGCTTTTCTGGGGGGGGGGTAGGAGAAGTTGAACTGGGGGGCGTCTGCAATGGGCGGTCTCTACTATATTTGTGTGTTTACGATTGCATTCGGTTTCAGTACCGGATCGCAGATCGTGATGGCACGAAGGAATGGGGAGCGGCGGCATAAGGATGTCGGTCCGGTCATGATACAGGGCGTGTTTTTCCTGTTGGCACTGGCGGCTGCGCTGTTTACTTTTTCTCATTTCTTTGCCAAGGATATTATGCGGATCATGATATCTTCCGACACGATCCTGCAAGCAACGGAAGAGTTTTTCGATTGGCGGGTGTTCGGGTTCTTTTTCTCCTTTGTCAATGTGATGTTTCGCGCCTTGTTTATCGGGATAACGCGGACGAAAGTGTTGACGTTGAATGCAATTGTGATGGCGTTGACCAATGTGTTGCTCGACTATCTGCTGATATTCGGAAAAGGAGGCTTTCCTGCAATGGGTATTAAAGGTGCGGCTATCGCTTCGGTGGTGGCAGAGGTGGTGTCGATTGTTTTCTTTTTGGTTTATACCCGTTTAACGGTCGATATAAAGAAATATGCACTGAATCAGTTCCGGTCGTTCGATGTCCGGTTGCTGAAACGGGTGTTGAATATCTCCATTTTTACCATGTTGCAGTATTTTATATCGCTGAGTACTTATTTCATGCTTTTTGTAGCCGTCGAACATCTGGGCCAGCGGGAGTTGGCAATCGCCAATATTGTCCGTAGCGTGTATATCGTTCTGTTGATTCCGGTTAATTCTCTATCTACGGCAACCAACTCGTTTGTGAGTAACAGTATCGGTGCCGGGCATAAAGACCAGGTAATTCCGATTATTCGGAAAATATCCTATATTTCATTGGGTATTATGGCTTTCAGCGTTTTTATCGCCTGTATTTTTCCTTCGGCCATTTTGTCGGTTTATACGAATGATGCCTCTTTGATACATGCGTCGATTCCTTCGCTTTATGTTATTTCCGGTGCCCTATTGATAGCCGCCGTTGCTAATATTGTGTTTAACGGGGTGACGGGTACGGGGAATACCCGGTCGGCTTTTGCGATGGAGCTTGTGACGCTTGTCTTTTATACACTGTTCATCTATGTGGCAGGTATGCGTTTACATCTTCCGGTTGCGATTTGTTTTCTGACGGAAGTTATTTATTATAGCGGCCTGTTACTGGCCAGTGTGATTTATTTGAAAAAAGCGGTGTGGCAGAATAAAAAGATTTAGAGGTTTGCATCCTTTTTCTTACCTTTGCACCCTATTACGTTAGAAATTAGAAAGAAAAATAAAAATACATACGAATTATGTTTGAAAATTTAAGCGAAAGGTTAGACAGATCGTTTAAACTGTTGAAAGGTGAAGGCAAGATCACCGAGATCAATGTGGCTGAAACGCTGAAAGATGTGCGTAAAGCCCTGCTTGATGCCGACGTAAACTATAAGGTTGCCAAGACCTTTACCGATACGGTAAAGACGAAAGCTTTGGGACAGAACGTACTTACTTCTGTTAAGCCCAGCCAGTTGATGGTGAAGATCGTACACGACGAGTTGGCTACTCTGATGGGTGGGACAGCTACTGAACTCGAACTGAAAGGTGCTCCGGCCATCGTCCTGATGTCGGGTCTACAAGGTTCCGGTAAGACTACTTTCTCGGGTAAACTTGCCAATTTGCTGAAAACGAAAAAGGGGGAAAAGCCGTTACTGGCAGCCTGCGACGTTTACCGTCCTGCTGCTATCGAACAGTTGCGTGTGATTGGCGAACAGGTAGGAGTGCCTGTTTATATGGAACTGGAGAACAAGAATCCGGTTGAAATTGCTCTGAATGCGATCCGCGAGGCCCGTGCGAAAGGCAATGACGTGGTGATTGTCGATACCGCCGGCCGTCTGGCTATCGATGAGCAGATGATGAACGAAATCGCTGCTATCAAGAGTGCTATCCAGCCGGATGAAATCCTGTTTGTGGTGGATGCCATGACCGGACAGGATGCTGTGAATACGGCCAAAGAATTTAACGAACGTCTCGACTTCGACGGTGTAGTACTTACGAAGCTCGACGGTGATACTCGTGGTGGTGCCGCTCTTTCTATCCGTACGGTGGTAGACAAGCCGATCAAGTTTGTCGGAACCGGTGAAAAGATGGATGCGCTCGATGTGTTCCATCCCGAACGTATGGCAGACCGTATCCTCGGTATGGGTGACATCGTTTCGTTGGTAGAACGTGCCCAGGAACAATATGATGAAGAAGAAGCAAAACGCTTGCAGAAGAAGATTGCAAAGAACCAGTTCGACTTCAACGATTTCATTACCCAGATCCAGCAGATCAAGAAGATGGGTAACCTGAAAGAACTGGCATCGATGATTCCGGGAGTGGGTAAAGCTTTGAAAGATATCGACATCGACGACAATGCCTTTAAGAGCATCGAAGCTATCATCTATTCCATGACACCGGGCGAACGTACCAATCCGGCTATCCTGAACGGTTCACGCCGTCAGCGTATTGCGAAAGGTAGCGGAACGACTATCCAGGAAGTGAATAAACTGATCAAGCAGTTCGACGAAACCCGTAAGATGATGCGTATGCTTACGGCTGCTAAACCGGGAAGTAAGAAACTTCCTTCATTCAAAAGATAAATATTAAAGATAGATAGTATGGAAGACAATCGTTATCAATTACTAGACGGAAAGGCTGTTTCTGCTCAGATGAAGAAAGAAATGGCGGAGGAAGTTGCCCAAATTAAGGCGGCAGGAGGGAAGATACCTCATCTGGCTGCTGTTTTGGTCGGCCATGACGGGGGTAGCGAAACATACGTGGCAAGCAAAGTAAAGACGTGTGAAGAAATCGGTTTTAAATCTACACTGATCCGTTACGAGGATGATGTAACCGAAGAAGAATTGCTTCGTAAGGTAGATGAACTGAATAATGATGCGGATATCGACGGCTTCATCGTACAGCTTCCGCTTCCGAAACATATTTCCGAACAGAAGATTATTGAAGCGATTGATTACCGTAAAGATGTCGACGGATTCCATCCGATCAATGTCGGTCGTATGTCGATCGGTCTTCCTTGTTTTGTATCTGCTACGCCGGCAGGTATTTTGGAATTGCTGAAACGTTACGAAATAGAAACCAGCGGCAAGCATTGCGTGGTTCTGGGACGTAGCAATATCGTCGGTAAACCGATGGCAACCTTGATGATGCAAAAGGCTTATCCCGGAAACTGTACGGTGACGGTTTGCCATAGCCGTTCGAAAAATCTGAAAGAAATGTGCCTGAGTGCCGATATTATTATTGTCGCTTTGGGTGTTCCGGAATTCTTGAAAGGGGATATGGTGAAAGAAGGGGCTGTGATCGTTGATGTAGGTACGACCCGTATGCCTAGCAGCGTAACCAAGAGTGGTTATAAGCTGACCGGTGATGTGAAGTTTGACGAAGTGGCTCCAAAATGTTCTTACATTACACCTGTTCCGGGTGGAGTGGGTCCTATGACTATTATCTCATTGATGCGTAATACGCTGTTAGCCGGGAAGAAAGCTATTTATAAGTAAAATAT
>JAJPZM010000311.1 GCA_021204335.1 Parabacteroides sp.
ATTCGCGTCATCCGCGTCAATATATTCGCGTCTATCAGATTCATTTCTTTCTATATATTCGCGTCCATCAAGCTCATTATTTTCTAATTATTCAATATTCCCCATTATTTCTCCAGCCACTTTCTTACCTTCTTTACCGTCGGAATCTCGTACAGATAAAGCCAGTCGCTGTTCTCTGTTTTTGAGGCGAGGTGGTTATGGTGGTTCATGTCGGCAATAAACCCTTCGGGCTGCTGCATGAAACGGGTTTCCGAATAAACAGACTCCAGGTTATTACGCATTACCTTAAAGTAATCGCATACTTCCCGTATCTTCTGCTGTGCTACCCGACGACCGGCATCGTCCTTTGCCGTATCATATTCGTTCAATGCCAGCAGGAGACGCACCGGGTAGTTTTGCAGGTTATTCGTCTGCTCATAGATATTTAATGTATAACGGTTGCGCAACGCATTTTGTTTGGCAGCGCGAATGCCGTCGCTGATGGTTTTATAACGTTCCGCTTCTGACTTCGCCTGGTCGATCTTCTCTTTATACTTTTCACTCCAAGTGCCCGGATGCTCTTTCTCCGGCAAATCGATCAACGTAAAATCGGTTGTTCCCCATGCCGGGTTACGACGTCCGGACGAGACTAATGCGCCGTCAAAGAAGAAGGTTGCCTTTTCCAGCTCATCGAGGAAAACCATCCGGTTATCTTCCGGACGGAAGCTATATTCGCGCTGGGCATGTGCTTTCTTAAATGTTTCGATATCGCGTGCCGTCGGGTTCCAACCATATTCACCCTGTGCGATATAACCACGCCAGACTGTTTCCAGATGGGGAGAACCGTCGTCCCAGGAAGTCGCCAAAATACCTTCCAGTTTATTTTCGGCAACCAACCGGCTGAAACCCATGATATAACCGGCTTTAGAATCTTCACGGGGCAGAAAAGGGGAATTGCCGGATGCAGCGGCTGTCGCTCCCATCACTTTCAGTCCTTTGTCGCTATACCATTTCAGGATACGCTGATGTGCCAGTGTCGTTGCATCGCCATAATTCCAACGCATATAGACACATTCCTTCGGGAAAAGGTCAATGCCTTTATCCAGCTTATCGGTATTCTATTCTTTAGCCACTTCTTCTTCCGTTTTATCACTCTGGATCAGATCCCAGATACCGGCATATTTAAGCGGCATGTCATCCCAGAAGATAGGGATACGCCCATGGTCGACTGCAAACTGACAGACCTTTTTCAGCCAGATCATTTGCAGTTCGAAAGCGGACTTGCCGGTTGCTTTACAACGGTCGTCGATTCCGATTGCTGTAATTTCATCGCCACCAACATGCAGATATTTGCCGTAAGGCATGGCTTCCAGCGCATCCAGATACAAGTCGAACTGCACTTCGTAGGTTCGGGGATCGGACGGGCAAAATTCCCAGTCGCTGGCCAGATTCTCCCTCAACTCCCAATGATGCTTCAGAATAAAGCCGGCATGTCCCAATCCCTGTACCAGCGGACTGATCTCCACATTCCGTTCTTTGACATAGCGGCACAGCGCCTGCATCTCCTGCTTACTGATGGCATTCGGTGCAGCCACTTCCGGGCGGCGGGTAAAGCGGAGTTTATCTTCCGGCTCCCAGATAATTGCATTTACTTTATAGCGTGCCAGCTTGTCCACCATCCGGTAGTAATACTCCATCCGGTCAAGATGATGTTTGGTGTCCAGATGAACCGCGCGATAAGCGATTGCCGGATAATCGGTAATCTTCATCGGCGGTATTTCTTTCTTGAAATCGCGACTGTCTTCCAGTAACTGTTCCAGCGTTTGGGCTCCGTAGAAAAGTCCGGCCTCACCGCGCGACGTAACAGTTACCCCTTTATCCGTTATTTCAAGGACATATCCTTCCGGTGAATCCGGCACATTGGTTTGGGATAACTGAAAACAAACGCTTTTACCGGAGCGCTTACTCTGAGGCAGACCATCGACAATGGCTCCCAACACTGGGATCGGAGTTTCCCCGACAGAAGTGACATACGCCAGTTCCCCATAGTTTATTCCCTTACCGGAATAAACCTCAACAGATTGGGGTTGGGGCAGTAACTGGAATGTCTTGTCAAGGTTACGGGCAAACAACGTGCCCGTAACCAATAACATCGAGATAAATAATGATATTCTCATTTTCTTCCGAAATTAAACAGAGGAGACTCGGTACGTGCTCCATCCAATAAGACTTCCAGCTCTTTTACTTTCTCCGGGTTTTGCTGAGCCAGGTTGTTGTCTTCGTGGATATCTTTACTCAAATCGTAAAGTTCCAGAATCGTCTCACCGACTATCGGCTGACGAATTAACTTCCAATTACCGCAACGCAATGCTTCGCGGCCGTTTTGCTCATGAAACTCCCAATACAGATACTCATGCTGCTTTTGTCCTTCTTTCGAGAATAAGGTAGGCAGGAAAGAAATCCCGTCACCCTGAACAGGCAAAGTTACACCTGTCAACTCAGCCAACGTAGGCATAACATCCCAGAAGGCACTGATATGATCGGTCTTTACACCCGCTTTGATCTTATCCGGACACCAGGCAACCATCGGAACGCGGATTCCGCCTTCGTAAACATTTCTCTTAATGCCTTTCAACGGGCCATAGCTCTTGAAATAATCAGGGTTCGCTCCACCTTCGCGGTGCGGCCCGTTGTCGCTGGTAAATATCACGATCGTATTTTTATCCAGACCCAGTTCTTTCAATTCAGCCATAACATCACCGACATACTTATCCAGTCTCGTTATCATAGCAGCAAAAGATGCGTATGGTTTTTCCGACGGATGATATCCGCCTTCCGTATAAGGAACTTCCTCAAAAGCATTTTCATACATCTGATAGATGGAATCGTGCGGCAGGTTTAATTCGGCATGGGGCAAGGTGTAAGTAAGCATGGCATAGAAAGGCTTATCCTTGTTATCGCGGATAAACTTCATTGCCTGTTCATGGACCAGATCCTGCGAATAAACCTTGCGTCCTTCATTATCGTTCTCATGCAAAAAGACCGTATCGTTATTATGCCACAGATGATCGGGATAATAGCTATGCGCCTGACGCTGGCAGTTATATCCGAAAAACTCGTCGAAGCCCATCGTGGAAGGGACAGAAGAAGAACCCGGATAGCCCAATCCCCATTTACCGAAGATACCGGTCGTATAACCTGCCGATTTCATCAATTTTCCCAGGGTATAGGTATCAGCGTTCATCGGTTGCTGTCCTTCCGGATCGATCTCCTTGTTTCCACGTATCTGCGAATGTCCGGTATGCAATCCGGTCATTAAAGAACAGCGGGACGGGGCACTGACCGTACAGCCGGCATAATGTTGGGTAAACAACATACCCTCCTGTGCCATCTTATCGATATTCGACGTATGGATTTTCTGCTGTCCGTAACAGCCGATATCACCATAACCAAGGTCGTCTGCCAAAATGTAAATCACATTCATCGGCACTTCTTTTTGAGGAGCTTCGCTCTTACAGGCTGACATTCCGGCCAACAGGGAACCGCCTACACATAATACAAG
>JAJPZM010000437.1 GCA_021204335.1 Parabacteroides sp.
GACTCTGGTCTTTTTAAAGCAAAAGAGAAAAGTATGTAATATCTTTTATTGTTGATATTAAAGGTTCGTGAGTCTTTACTCCTCTTGGAAACAAGAGGATAAGTCACAACAAGAAATACTTAAACGAAAAGTGTGATGATTGTTTAATTTATAAATTTAGCTTATGTTGACAAACTCGAGACTGGTTAAAGCATTAGTTCTTGCAACTGCATTTGGAGCAGTTGGGACTATCAATGCAGCAGTAATCCCCCACCTCCGCAGGAGCGATGATTACACAGCAGAAAAACAAAGTTACAGGCGTCGTTGAAGACGAAATGGGACCTGTAGCAGGTGCTTCTATCTCTATCAAGGGTACTTCTAACGGTACTATTTCTGATATGGATGGTAATTTTACACTGGAAGGTCTCCAGAAAGGAGCTGTTCTTGTCGTTTCGTTCGTGGGATTGTCCACACAGGAAATTGTCTGGAACGGACAAAGTATTTTAAACGTGAAACTAACCAGCGACACACAAGATTTGGACGAAGTTGTGGTAGTCGCTTACGGTACAGCTAAAAAATCATCCTTTACAGGATCAGCCTCGGTTGTCAAGTCAGAACAATTAGAGAAAATATCCGGTACTGGCTTCGCTGAAGCGTTGCAGGGATTGAGTGCCGGTGTAAACGTTACTAATAATGAAGGTAACCCGGGTGGTGAATCACGTATTCAGATTCGTGGTATCAGCTCGATGTCAGGTAAGACAAATCCGTTGTATGTAGTAGACGGTATGTCATACGATGGAACACTGACCTCTATTTCTCCTTCGGATATCGAATCGATGACAGTGCTGAAAGATGCTGCCGCAGCCTCTCTTTACGGATCGCGTGCTGCCAATGGTGTTGTGGTGATCACTACTAAGAAAGGTAAATCAGGCAAACCGGTTATCAACTTCAGAGGTGCCTGGGGTACTTCCGACAACGCTGTTAAAAACCCGACTAAGACAACTCCTTATGAACAGACGACAAATACCTGGCGGGCTATATATAATGATGGATATTATATAAATGGATTGAGCAAGCAGGCTGCTGGCGATTATGCTTCTTCTACTTTATTGCCTCACATGGTAAACCCGCGTGTAAACTTCAAGGGAGAAACTGTTTATGTAACTCCGTTCAAATCGATTAATGAAGATTATGTTTTGCACGACGGCAATGGTAATTGCTGGACGAATCCGAATCTGGAAATGGTTTGGGATGAAAGCGATTACGATTGGTACGGAGCTGTGTTCTCCCGCAAACTGCGCCAGGACTACGGCATCGATATCAGCGGTTCGAGTGCGGATGGAAAGACAAATTACTTTACATCTGTTTCCTATCTGGATGATAAGGGATATGCCAACCACCAACATTACAAACGTTATTCTTTCCGTGCCAATGTGACGACTGAATTGACGAAATGGCTGGAAATGGGCGGAAGCCTGGCATATAGCTATACGCGCCAGAATACATCAGGTGCAAACCGCGTCTTGGTATTTTCTAATACATTGAACTCTCCTTGGTTGAGAAACTCGGACAATACGGATTGGTATTATTCCCAGAAGACAGGTGCACGTATGTTCGACTTCGGTGTAAATAGTTCGAACTTCTTTGGTGCTCACGTATTGCAGAATGGCGGTGACTATTGGGATAACCCAAATGACGAAGGTTTCGACTGTAACGATGGCGGTATGTTGACTGCCCATTATTTTGCCGGATTCAATCTGCCTTTCGATATTAAGTTCAAGACAAGTGTGAACCTGGATGATATCACTAAGAATAATTACAAATATGATTCTGCCGTACATGGTGAAGGTCAGTTGGAACCGTTTGGTGTCACTGTTATGACTAATGGCGGTGGTGCTACCCGTGAGAATTACAAAACTACTTCCGTTACATGGAATAACCTGTTAACATGGGATAAGTCGTTGGGTGATCATAACGTGAATATCCTGTTGGGACATGAGCTTTATTCTTATAATCAACAGTACAACTATGGATACGGTGAAGGTATCATGCAATTAGGACAGTATGAATTGAAATCTACAATAACCAACTGGGCTGTCGATTCTTACAGAAACCGTTACTCTTTGCTCTCATTCTTCGGTAAAGCGGAATACAACTTCCTGAATAAGTATTACATTTCTGCTTCATTCCGTCGTGACGGTTCCTCACGTTTCAGCAAAGATAGCCGTTGGGGTAACTTCTTCTCAGTAGGTGCTTCTTGGAGATTGTCGAAAGAAAAATTCTTGGAAGATGTGAAATGGATCGATAACTTGGCATTACGCGGAAGCTTCGGTACATCCGGTAATGATAAACTGTATCCACGTACAGCAGACGGTAAGGCCGGTGATGAAATCCTGTATGCATATCAGGGATATTACGATTCACACGACTTGTATGGTTCAGCCGGTTACAAACCGACCACGATACCGACTCCGAAATTGAAATGGGAACGCAACCAGCAATTCAATATCGCTTTAGACTTCAGTATACTGAGCCGGTTGAGCGGTACAATCGAATATTATACACGTAATTCGAAAGACTTGCTGTATTACAAAACACTGCCGCTGTCTGCACAGGTCGGCGATGCAGAAGGTGTAAACACCAACTTGGGTGATGTTCGTAACAGCGGTATGGAAATCAGCTTGAATGCTACAGCTGTCAGAAATAAGAATTTCACATGGAATATCGATTTCAACTTCTCTACATTGAAGAATGAGATTACTTACCTGCCTAGCGGCTCTTATGTATATTCACTGCGTACTGCTTACTATAAGATGGAAGAAGGATGTTCGCTCTACGAATTCTACATGCCGAAGAACGCAGGTGTAAATCCAGACAATGGTAATATGCGTTACTGGAAGAAAGACGGTACGACAACTGAAAACTATTCTGATTTGACTACCGACGATTACCAATATTCAGGAAGTGCTATTCCAAAGGCATTCGGTTCTATCACCAACAACTTCAAGTATCGTGATTTCGACTTCTCTTTCATGTGGTATGCTTCTTTCGGTTCCAAGATGTTAGACTATGTTTACAAAGAACGTACGGGTGTTCGTGACGGTATCGGTATTATCCAGAGCCTGGTAGAAGGTAAAGTATGGATGGAGCCGGGCGACCAGGCAACTTTCCCGCGCTGGTCTGTAGTAGACTATGCCAATACATTGAAAAGTAGCGATTTCTATTTGTTCAACAATGATTATCTGCGTCTGAGAAACGTAACTTTAGGTTATACGGTTCCGAGAAGCCTGACAAACAAGATCGGTATTTCTAATGCCCGTATCTATCTGAGCGGTGATAACTTGTTGACATTCGGTCCTGCTGCCAATCGTTATTCAGAACCCGAAACAGGTATTCAGGGTAACAACTATAATGGTAATGCCGATTCTGATAATGGTATTCAGGGTTCAAGAAGGGTGTATATGTGTGGTATCCAAGTTTCATTTTAAAAACGGTTATTCCTATGAAAAGAATATATAAATATGATTATCCGCATAATGTCCTATTATAA
>JAJPZM010000230.1:0-18573 GCA_021204335.1 Parabacteroides sp.
TATTTTGCAATTATTTTTACACGAGAGATGTTGTATTATAATGTACGGGCGTAAAAAGCATAATTACATCATAGGAGCATCCGGAGCTTTTCCGGGTTTCGGTGCTTCTCCCTCTTTATAGAATGGCAATGGACCCATTTTATATTCTTCCGGACCGTAACGAAGTGTGGATGCCATGATCTCATCCCATGAAATCGGTTTTCCTGTATAAGCCGCCTCGCGTCCGAGAATGGCAATCTGAGTAGAATAAGCCAATGCCTCCGCCTGGTTTATTTTCTTATCCAAACGAATTGACTCTACCAGATGAACATGTTCTTGATCGTATGGGTTCTTCACCGGTTTATTCTGATAATCATATTCCCAAAGTGTATTTCCGTTGTAATCGACTATTTTAATTTCACCACGGCCATTCAACAAGGCAACACCTTTAGTTCCATATACCTGTTCGGAAACATTTCCGTCGCAACCATCGATCTGGCGGGCAGTAGCCAGCATGCGTTTGTTATTGTTGTAATAATAATCGACACTAAAGAAATCATAAATATCACCGGTCAGGCGTTGGGCACGTCCACCGAAACCAACCGCACGAACCGGGCGGTCTTCCATAAACCAGGTAACGACATCGATATTATGGATGACCTGATCCAACAGATGGTCGCCACTTAACCATTTTATATTAAACCAGTTACGGATACAATATTCCATATCGCTCCATTCCGGCCGTTTGCGTTTATTCCACCACGCACCCTGATCCCAATGAGCAGAAGAAGATATAATATCTCCGATCAAACCGTTTTTCACCTGCACATAGGCTTCCCAGTAATCCCGACGATGACGGTGCTGATTGCCGGTAACGACCGTTAATCCTTTAGATGTAGCCACTTTAGCCGCAGCAATCACAGTACGAATACCCGTAGGATCGACAGCACAGGGCTTCTCCATAAATATATGCTTGCCAGCTTCAACGGCCGCCTTGAACTGCTCCGGACGGAAATGAGTCGGCGTACAAAGCAGCACAACATCTATATCATTCATAGCCAACACTTTCTGATAAGCATCGAAGCCAAAGAAACAGTTTGCATCAGGAACTTCGTTTTTAAATTGCCCGCTCAACACTTTCCGGCAAGAGGCCATCCGGTCGGGGAATAAGTCGGCCAAAGCGATGATAGATACATTCGGTCCGGATTTAAGAAACTGGGTAGCAGCACCGGTTCCGCGATCGCCGCAACCAACCAGGACGGCTTTCAACGGTTTTCCATCGGGAGCTACATCTACGAAAGAAAACATCCCCAATTCTTCCGGAGAATAATTTTAGCAGCCGAACCGGCATCTTGTGATTGTTGCGTACATGAAGTCATTACAGCCGACGACATACCCAGCGGTATTCCGGCACCCAGCAAAGCTGTGTTTGTTAAGAAGTCTCTTCTTTTCATGGTATTTATTATAAAAGTATAGTTATAAGATGCTCAAATATAGATATTAGAAAGCACAATCACAAACATATTTATGGTTTTATAGCACAGACAATTAAGAGCACAGGGACGTTAATTGTGTATTTCACACAATAAGTCAGGAGATATTGTACAAGATACGGCATGCCACTTCTTTAAACGGCTTTGCACTATAATACAATAACTAAAAAACAAAACGAATCGTTTTTTAGCGTCCAAAGTATATTTTTCTTATATTTGGTGGATAAACAAAAACAATACAATGATGAAAAACTCAAATCTTCTTTTCCTCCTCGGATTAGGGCTCAGTACATTCTTTTCCTCTTGTGAAGAAGTCAAAGCACCCGATCCCGTTTACCCGATCCCGACACCAGAACAGGTGGAGTGGCACAAAATGGAAACGTATGCCTTCGTACACTTCGGTCTGAACACTTTCAACGACCTTGAATGGGGATATGGGAATACGCCTGCTTCGACTTTTAACCCGACCGATCTGGACTGCAACCAATGGGTGCGTACCATCCAGACAGCCGGACTTAAAGGAGTGATCCTCACAGCCAAACACCACGACGGTTTTTGTCTCTGGCAAACTGCCACCACAGAATACAGCGTAAAGAACTCACCCTGGGAAGGTGGAAAAGGCGATATGGTAAAAGAATTATCGGACGCCTGCCATAAGCATGGATTAAAATTCGGCATTTACCTCTCTCCCTGGGATCGCAACAGCGCTAATTACGGACAGCCCGGATATGTCGAGAAATTCCACACCCAACTGCACGAGCTGGTTTGCAACTACGGCCCTTTGTTTGAATATTGGTTCGACGGTGCCAACGGTGGCAGCGGCTGGTATGGCGGAGCAGACGAAAGCCGCTCTATCGATCCTAATACTTATTATAAGTATGAAGCGGCAGTCGATACGATAAAGAAATATAATCCGTCTGTTATGATCTTCGGTGGAACAGAGCCTACTATCCGTTGGATCGGCAATGAAGAAGGTTGGGCAGGTGATACCCAATGGAGTATGTTTACCAAAAAAGACGGAGTCCATTACCGCCAAAGCCAATGGGGACTGGAAGACGGCGATGTATGGCTGGGCGGCGAATGCGACGTATCCATCCATCCGGGGTGGTTCTACCACGCTCGCGAAGACCATCAGGTTAAATCGTCATCCCACCTGGTCGACCTGTATTACCGCAGTGTGGGACATAATGCGAATTTCCTGCTGAACTTCCCGGTTGCCCTGAACGGAAAGATCAGCCCGACCGACTCTATCCGCGCCCTCGAATGGTATCAGACCATTCAGAACGACCTGAAAACAAACCTACTAAAAGATGCCACCGTAAAAGCAAGCAGTTCGCGCGGCGGACAGTTTAAAGCCAACAAGGTGAATGACGGAAACTGGGATACCTACTGGGCTACCGAAGACGGCGTGACAAACGGTACCCTGACCTTCGCTTTCAAGAAGCCGACAGACGTAAACCGCCTGATGATACAGGAATATATTCCTCTAGGACAACGCGTAAAGGCCTTCACCATCGAAACGGAGAAAGACGGCAAATGGACACCGGTTGAAGCGGCCGACTCTACGACAACAGTCGGTTACAAACGCATCGTCCGTTTCCAGACGGTTCATGCCGATAAAATACGCATCAACTTCCTGGATGCACGCGGCCCGCTATGTATCAATAATGTAGAAGCATTTCTGGCACCTGCTTTGCTTTCGGATCCGAGTATTAAACGCGACCTGCAAAACACCGTTTCAATCCGGGTAGAAGATAAAAACTCCGAAATTTATTATACAACAGACGGAACAGAGCCGACAAAAGACTCTCCGCGTTACACCGAACCATTTGCTTTTGCCCAAAAAGGAACGGTCAAGGCCATATCATACGACCGTACATTTGATAAAGCCAGCCCGGTTTCCATCAAAGAACTGGATATACCGGCTACCGATTACACAGTCGTTTCCCCGAAAGATGAGAAAACAAGCGTAATGTTCGACGGAAACGGATATACGACTTTCTACCTGCCGAAAGGAAAACAGGAAATAGAAATCCAACTGGCCAATGAAATGCCGATTACCGGCTTCCGGTATGTTCCGAACCAGGGACGCGATGCGGGAGGACATATTTCGAACTACCAGTTGTTTGTCAACAACAAGAAGGTAGCGGAAGGCGAATTCTCGAATATCAAGCATAATCCGGTCGAACAGGAGATTCGTTTCCCGGCAGTAAAAGGTAATAAGATACGTTTCGTTGCAACCCGCATCGTCGATAACCAGCCGCAGGCAGGGATTGGCGAGTTCTCGGTTATTACGGAATAAGATTTTCAAATAAACAAACAAGGGTGCGCCCCGGACTGATGAAGATCCGTTTGGCGCACCCTTGGGCATCTCTTGTCCACATCATCATAAAGACACTTTGTCATCTCCTCTATGATTCTTTTGTCATACCTAGGTCTAAATTAATTTAGACGTACCTCTAAACGAATTTACACCTACCTCTAAACCGATTTACACGTACCTCTAAATAAAAAGACATCAGGTACGCATTTCCCTGTCATGCCAGTGGAAAAAATAAACCATTATTATAGAATATAGATGGCATCCGGCAGTTCTGGAAGAAAAGGCTTACGCTTTTTTCCTAAAAACCGCACGGCTTTTACCTTATAATGTAGCGGATAGCGGGCTATAGGGTAGCAAGTGCAACTCTTAAGGGTATAAGTCGGCACTATATAGAGAAGAAAGCAGGACTATAGTGCCATACCTGCCGGCATGAGTGTCCTGGATGACCAAAACCATAGTGCTATCACCTGTCAAACTGGCTAAAAACAGCTTACCGCAGAGCAATTCCAACTTTAGGCGTCAGCCGTCAGCGCTTCCAACTAATTGGGATATAGCAAATTATAATGAAAGGAGAATTGCTTTAGTCTTTTTTAGGAAAAATTCGGCAGAGTGTCCTAAACGACCACCCGTTAAGAGACGGGCAGGCATCGAAAGGCCAACGGACAGGCACCCATTTTTAAAGGTCTGGTGTTTTGAAATGTTAAGTCCTTAGTTTTGATTTCAAAATAAGGGACTTCTGACTTTAAAAGACCGGTATTTTTTTCAGCTAATCTGCATGAACCGGCTGAAAGCAACAGGGTTCAGTATATCTATCTATTTATTAGCCCATTACAAGAGAACTGAAACATGAAAGCAAGCAGGCGAAGTGATATTGAGGGAGTATGTTTGCTTCTTAAACATAAACAGCTTACTTTTGTTGCAAATAAAATGGAGATGAAAAAGTTGCTATGCTTTTTGCTGATGGTATTGGCTATTCTACCGCCTCTGACGGCACAACGGAAGAAAGTAGGAGTCGTACTGGGTGGCGGGGGAGCAAAAGGAGTGGCTCATATCGGCGTGTTACGAGTGCTCGAGGAAGCGGGCATCCCGATCGATTATGTGGCGGGAACCAGTATGGGCGCCATCGTAGGAGGATTATACGCGATCGGCTATTCGCCTGCCGAAATCGACAGCATGGTCATACACCAGGATTGGACGATGCTACTCAGCGACCGGGTAACACGTACCAGCCTTTCATTCCCCGAAAAAGAAAATGCCGAACGCTATATCCTCTCCCTGCCTTTCGGCAAGGAAAAGAAAGACCGCGTGATCAGCGGTATGATCAAAGGCCAGAACCTGCAAAACCTTTTCTCCAACCTGACCATCGGTTATCACGATTCGATCGACTTCAACAAACTGAATATACCTTTCGCCTGCGTTGCCGTAAACGTAGTGGACGGCAAAGACTATGTTTTCCACAACGGCAGCCTGCCTTTGGCTATGCGTGCCAGCATGGCTATCCCAGCCGTCTTCGCCCCGATCAGACAGGATAGCATGGTTTTGGTAGACGGCGGACTGAATGACAACTTCCCCGTAGACGTGGCCTTGGATATGGGGGCCGACATCATTATAGGGGTAGACCTGGGCACCAGCGACCTGAAAGTATTGCATGAGTTGAATACACCGGGCGACGTGATCGGGCAGATCATTGCCCTGCATGGATATGAGAAATATGCGGAGAATAAAGAAAGAACCGACCTGTTGTTCCGCCCGAACATGACACCCTATAATGCGGCAAGCTTCAGCACAACGGTACTCGATACGTTGATACGCCGGGGAGAACAGGAAGCCCGCAGCCGTTGGGACGAGATCATTGCACTGAAAAAGAAGATCGGAATCCCCGAAGACTACCGCCCCGACGAACAGATGCTTTCCCGAAAATCATACCCCGTTCTGCCGACCGACAGTTTCTATATCCGCCGGATCTCTTTCGTCAGCACCGACCCGCGTGACAAAAAATGGCTGATGAAGATCAGCGGACTGCGGGAAAACAGCCATATCACCCTCAACGAACTGCATAGAGCGATGTCGATCCTGGTCGGTTCGAACGCCTATTCGAATGTAAACTATAAGTTGAAAGGCGAGCAGCAACAGGATCTGGTACTGATAGCCCAAAAGAAGTCGATCAGCTCCGTCAATGTGGGACTCCGTTTCGACTCGGAGGAGGTGATCGGCGTATTGCTGAACGCCACTTTCGACCATCGGGGACGCAACCATTCCCGCTTTGCTTTGACCGGACGGGCAGGCGGGAAAATATCCTACGGGCGGCTGGACTATGCGATCGAACGAAACCCGTTGCGCAACCTGAACCTGGCTTACCAGTTCACCTACAACGATCTGGATATCTACAAGAAAGGTGATAAAACATTCAATACAAGTTATACCCACCACCTCGCCGAGTTCGGTTATTCCGACATGAACTGGCTGAACTTCAAGTTTAAGATCGGGTTGCGCTATGAATATTTCAACTATACCTCTTTCCTGTATTCCGGCGAAAATACGGAGTATCAGGTAAAATCGGAAGGCTTTATCAGCTATTTCGCGTTAGCCCACCTCGAGACTTTCGACCGGCGCTATTTTCCGACCAGAGGTGTTTCCCTGAAAGCCGATTATTCCCTTTATACGGATAACTTTGTGGGATATAACGGACATGCTCCTTTTTCGGCTGTCGGGCTTAATTTTACATCTGTGATACCGGTTACTTCCCATCTGAGCATATTGCCGTCCATCTATGGCCGCGTATTGATAGGGAGTAATCTGGCCTATCCCTTCCTGAATGCAGTAGGCGGCGAAGTCGAAGGACGATATGTGCCCCAGCAATTACCGTTTGCCGGCATCAACCGCATGGAACTGTTCGAAAATTCAGTGGCAGTGGCACGTCTGCATTTCCGCCAGCGTATTGCCGGACGCAATTATATTTCCCTAATCGGTAATTACGCCATCCATAATAATGACTTTTTCCATCTGTTAAACGGGAAAAGCGTGTGGGGCGGCAGTATAGGATATGCCTACAACAGTATTGCCGGACCGTTGAGTGCGAACTTCAGCATGTCCAACCAGAACACGAGCCTTCAGTTTTATTTGAATCTGGGATTTGCGTTCTAGTTTTTATTGTATATTTGTTCATCGTTAATCAATCAAATACAGATAGATACATGAACATGACACGAATTGCCGGAATGGTTGCCGGCCTGTTTTTACTGATAGCCAGCGTAGAGGCTAAGATCAGTCTCCCTTCTGTTTTTACCGACCATATCGTTTTGCAGCAGAAAAGCGAAGTGCCTGTATGGGGCTGGGCCGCAGCGAGTGCTACAATTAAAGTGGTCGGAAGCTGGGCACCCAACGATACGGCTACGACCGTAGTCCGTTCCGACGGAAGCTGGGATACGACATTGAAAACCACCGCAGCCGGCGGACCTTATACCTTATCCATCGAAGGAGACGGCAATTGCGAACTGAAAGACGTTATGCTGGGCGAAGTATGGCTTTGCAGCGGCCAATCGAATATGGAATGGACGCCGATGGACAATATCGACAACCGCGACGAGGAGATAGCCGCCGCCAATTATCCCAATATCCGCTTCTTTCATATCCCCAAACGCGGAGCGGCTACGTTGCAGAACAACTGCGAAGCAGCCTGGGCCGTCTGCACGCCGAAGGTGATGAAAAGCACCAGTGCCGTCGCTTACTTTTTCGGCCGCGACCTGCAAAAAGACCTGAATGTCCCCGTCGGTCTGATCGTTTCTGCCTGGGGCGGAACACCTGCCGAGGTATGGACATCGGAAGAACTGGTGAACGGAAATCCGGAGATACGTAATGCGATGCCTGCCCAAACCTATCCCTGGTGGCCTGTGGAACCGGGCGTACTCTACAACCAGATGATCAATCCGGTTGTGCCTTACAGCCTGGCGGGAGCCATCTGGTATCAGGGCGAATCCAACCGCGACCATGCCGGTTCGTATGGCATTTTACTGAAAACGATGATCGAAAGCTGGCGGAAAAGTTTCAAGAAAGAGTTTCCTTTCTATCTGGTACAAATTGCCCCTCATACCTATAATGATAAGGAGAACGGCCCGGCACTGGTTCGCGAACATTAGGAATGGGTGGCGCGTACGGTTCCCCAAACCGGAATGGTCGTCGTATCGGATTGCGTGGCGGATGTTAAGAATATTCACCCTACCGACAAACAAAGCGTAGGTCTGCGCCTGGCGAACATGGCGCTGGGCAAAACATACGGACGGCCCGGCCCCGCTTATGAAAGTCCGGTCTTTAACACAATGACGGTAGACAAGAATAAAGCCGTTGTTTCTTTCCTGCATGCCGATAACGGACTGAAGTGTAAGGATAAACAAATTACAGGCTTCCTCATTGCCGGCGAAGACGACGTATTCGGGCCGGCAAAAGCACAGATCAAAGGCAATACGGTAGTGGTAACTTCTCCGCGCGTTAAAAATCCGGCCGTTATCCGTTATTGTTTCGACGATGCGACAATAGGCAACCTGTCCAACACCGAAGGTTTACCTGTCGCTCCTTTCCGTACTGACAGGAATTGGTAGAACGAACCGGATTATTCCGTATCTTTACGTGATCAAACAAACAGAAATTATGAATGCAGAGATTATACAATTCCTGAAGGAATTAAGAGAGAACAACAACCGGGAGTGGTTTCAGGCAAATAAAAACTGCTACGACGTGTTGCATAAAGGCTTTATCGACGAAGTGCAGCAACTGATCAACCGGATTGCCCTGTTCGACCCGCAGGTAGCGGGGCTGGAAGCGAAAGATTGCATGTTCCGTATTTACCGCGATCTGCGTTTTTCGCCGGATAAGACACCTTATAAAATACATTTTGCGGCTTATATGGCGCAAGGGGGACGTGCCAGCGAACGGGGCGGATACTATATCCATCTAAAACCGGGTGCCTGCATGTTGTCGGGTGGCGTATGGTGTCCTCCACCCAAATTATTGAAGATGCTCCGCCAGGATATTTACGACCATATCGACGAGTTCGTCGGCATTATCGAGAACCCGTCATTCAAAAACGCTTTCCCTGTGATGGAAGGGGAAGTTTTAAAACGGATGCCTGCCGGTTATCCGGCCGATTTCAAATATGGCGAGATCCTGCGTCATAAAGATTTCAGTTTCAGCACTATCAAGCCGGACGAATTCTTTATGACCAACGATTGGATGGACCGGGCAGTCGAAACGTTTGAACAGATGCTCCCCTTCAATAACTTCCTCAACTATACAGTAGATGAATTTCTGGGACGGGTATGATCTGTCAAGAGTTTCTAATCAATCAGAACACTGACCGGATAATGATCCGAAATCCCTTCCAGGTCTTTTCCATTATGGACGGATGCATGGACGCATCGGGGAGCCAGGGAAGGAGAAACCAGAATATAATCCAGACGCTCACCGAGCATTTTCAGACGCGGATCGTCCCATTGCCATTCGTAGAGAGTGGCGGCGGGATATGACATTCGTTTGCCTGCAGGGACGAACATCTTGACAGGATCGGCAAAACCGATGGATAGGAATTGGGATAATACGGAGTAATCGAAATGTTCACCACGCATATTTCCATATTCCGGATGTTTCTTATCCCATTCCTCCATATTTTTTTGAGCTCGGTATGCGTTTCAACCTCGTCGGCATCGAAAGGAGAATAAGCATTGAAGTCACCCATCACCAGGCACTCGTTGGGTCCGTTCTCCCGGATATATTGTGTAATGGCAGTCGCCTCTTTCAGCCGATAGTCCCATTCGAACGGGCTGAGGTGGGTAACAATGATATCCAGCCCGTAGGTCTGTACATGCAACATACCGTGCCAGAAGCCTTCGACCTGCTTTTTGATCACCCGGATCGGTTGACAGGAAGTAAGTCCTACCGGATATCCTTCCTCCTTTACGATGGCTACATACGGATGGCCATAAGAGGTTGCCAGTTCTGACAGGTCTTTTTCTGTAAATCCCACGAGTTCTTCCAAAACGACAATCTGCGGTTTCTGCTCATTCATCCAATCGACGAAACGTGCTTTCCGGGCAGCATTCTTTTCAAATCCGTTCCAGATATTATAAGAAATGATTTTGAGTGTTTGCTGATTCGTGTCTTGAGAGATTCCCTTGAAAGAGAATATGAATAGCAAGAAAAACAGACTGATTACTTTGGAGATTTTCATGGTAATGTATGTTTTACTTTCCCTTATACCTTTTATTCTTATCAATCAGTTCATTGATCCGTGCGACGGAAGCGGCAGACCGAAGGCCGTCTTCGGGGGTATTCAAGCAATAATCGACTAATACCTGTACATTTGAAACCGCTACGTGCATCCGCGTATCACTGGAAGCATAATAAATAAATACTTTTCCATCTTCATCGGCTATCCATCCGTTAGAGAATAATACATTCGATACATCTCCGACCCGTTCTTCTCCTACCGGGGCCAGAATATAACCTCCGGGCTGTGCAATCACTTTCGCCGGATCGTCGAGCGACGTCATGTAGAGGTAAAGTACGTAACGGAGTCCGGCGGCATACGCCCTAACTCCATGGGCGAGGTGTAACCAGCCCTGCGGAGTCTTGATAGGGTGCGGCCCTTCTCCATTTTTAACCTCTTTAATTGTATGATAGTAGCGTTTATCTATGATTTGTTCGGAAAGTACTTCCGCCTTTGTGATGTCGTCGATGAGCGCCCAGCCAATGCCTCCGCCGCTTCCGGCATCGATAAAGCCGTCTTGCGGGCGGGTATATAAGGCATACTCCCCGTTCACAAACTCTGGATGAAGAACCACATTGCGCTGCTGGCTTTTCGATTTCAGATCAGGAAGCCGTTCCCAGTTAACAAGGTCTTTGCTACGGATAATGCCTGCTTTGGCAATGGCAGACGACAAGTCACCCGGTTGAGCTGCCGGATCGTGTCGTTCGCTACAAAAAATACCATATATCCAACCGTCTTCATGGGCTGTCAGGCGCATATCATATACGTTTGTTTCCTCCGGGTTGATATCCGGCAGATTAACCGGACGTTCCCGGAACCGGAAATTGTCTACCCCATTGGGGCTTTCAGCGATGGCAAAGAACGATTTGCGGTCTGCCCCCCTCCACCCGTACCATCAGCAGGTATTTATCCTTCCACTTGATGGCACCGGCATTCATGCAGGCGTTCACGCCTATGCGTTCCAGGCAATGAGGGTTGGTCGTTGGATTCAGGTCGTAATGCCATTCAAGGGGAATATGTTTGGCTGTCACAACCGGATTTTTGTAGCGAATCACGATGCCTCCAGGCACCTCCTCCAAAGGGATGTTTCTTTGTGAAAGCAGCAATTCATGCCGCTTTTGTAATATTCTGATTGTATTTGAGAAACTAGTTTTCATATCGTCTTTTTATTTATCCGTATAATTTACCATTATCCGGTTTGATGCCTCCTATTCTATAACAGGACGGTCATCGTCGTCTTGATCATCACCGGGAGTTTCGTCTTTAGTGTTGGGAGAGAGTTCGATCCATTCCAGTTCGTCGCTATCGATCAGTGCACGAGAGTAGGTGCCGTTTGAGGTCTTTGTGCGTTCGGGAATAAATTCTACTCGCACGGCTTTCACCTGTTTGGTAAAGTTAAAATCATCCAGGTTTCCCACGCCAACTGTGTCGAGCACGTAGCGGAAATAGCCCAGTCCTTTGATATGAACGCTCTTGCCTTGCGACATATAGGTGTGCATCGCACCCGATATGTCGCCCAATACGGCTTGAACGTCGGAGTTGCTAACTGTGGAAATTTTCGCCAGATATTTGGCGATAGTTTCCGTTTCTACCGGTTTACCTTGCACGATGGCGCGGGGGTAGTACACTTGTTGTTTTTTGTTGAATGCTTTCTTGTAAAATGGCATAGATTTGAATGTTTAATTGTTGATAAATATGTTAATTTCTCAATACGTCATATTGACGTCCTCAATACGTCGTATTGAGAATGTCAGTTCGGCATCACGTTTTAAAGACCTTCCGGATAGAGGGAGATACGGTTGGCACGGTAGAAAGCCGGAAAGCCAGTAGTATGGACTTCGGCTTCAAAAACAACTTCCCCGGTCTGTGGATTTATTTCAACGACACGACCTCCATAACCCGTACTCAATTGATTGTTCATACCCGGACAATACAACCTGTTATTTGTCTGTTCCAGATACTGGACACTCGAAACATGTGAAGAGAAACAACTGATGCCCCGCTCTTTCCCATATTCCCAAACTTGACGTATCGTCATTGCTTGTTCGTCTATTTCATATTCAACAACCCGGCTGTATTTTTCTGCATCCACGAAATTATAAAGGCGGCAGTAACCATTATCGAAGCACATGATATGACCGTTCGGCATCTCTATGGGGCAATGGATTCCCCACCCCCAATCGAAATCGGGATGTGTTTTCTTCCCATTCAATACATCAGGGTCCGTAATCGGGTTGCCGTTACGATCCAAAGGTGTCAGCAAATATTTTTCGTACTGCTTTTTCCATGCGTTATGAGGAGATACAATCCATTTCAAGTTTCCTGCACGTGTGAATTTGGCAAATCCCTGCCAACGGGATGAAATAAGTATGGAACCATCCGCACTTTCAGTTACTCCGCTGTTATGGCACCAATTCATTTTTGTCTGAGGCTTATTATTATTGTCATTGTAGCCCTCACCTTCCGGTACCGGGGAGAAAACTATGCGTGAAGAGTCCAAAATCTGTGCCAAATTCCACAGGTTGGTTACACTCCCTAAAATCGGGTCCAATTCAGCGATATGATCCATAATCCGCACATCGCTGTTATCTGCAATTTTGGCATCGGTTTTCGTGGCTGCTATCAATATTTTTTGATCGGGTGTTACAGATATGTCGTGATGAACAGAAAATCCGAAGTCACTTGTTTTCCAACTGTTGACAAGTTCACCCAAGATGTTGACTTCTACAATCTGGCCATTGTTGGCATCTCCGGCAGCATAATTGCCGTTCTTCATTCGGCGTAGGCCCAAGCCTATTCCCACATGATTTAACTCCGGATGATTTTGCCAATCAAGAACCCAACGGATTTTACCGTCGGCATCAAACATGTAAGGTACTGCTGTGTCTTGGCCTGATTCACCGACTGAATTCACTAAAGTCATACCCGGTTCCATTTTGTTTATATCAGCTTTTACTATGTTTAAGTTTTTAGGAAGGAAAATATTGTTTAGGCTATTTGTTTTTACTTGTATGGTAGAAGAAGCTCGTTCATTGCCCTGTTTATCGGTATAGATAAGTGTTACCTGATTGTTGTATGAAGGATATAAGCCTAAATTATGATCTCTTGGCTTTTTTTCTATGCTGCTGAAAAAGTATTCGACATCCGGTACAGATGAATTTTCTTTGCTATGGACCGTAACTTTTATACGTCCTAAGGCCGGCAGGTTCATCAAGGCTTCGGCGGCAAGAGGATTGTAGCCGGATGGATTTATGGTTATACTCGTGATCAAAGATTCGAGCGAACGACCGAGAGTCGGCACTATATAGTCAGTCCCGTCAACAAAAGAGATTGTCGATTTCCAGCGAACCGAATCAATCGTAATATTCTCGATAAGTTTTTTGGATAGTTTTACGGACTTGTTTTCAAAGTCCAACAAATAGTTTTCATTATCATCCGTAATTTCCAATAACAATTCCCCCTCGTCCACAGGAGTCCGTACACTTTGGACAGCCAAAGAACAGTCGCTGCTCTCTTCACTACAAGAAATCATACCTATCGCAAACAATAGGGGAAACAAGAATAAATATGTTTTGAGACTCTTCATTTGATCAGTTATTTTAAAAACAGGCAGCAATCTGATACTGCCTGTTTTTTGATTAAAATGTATGTGAATTATTGCCAGTCCGCTTTCTGTGTCATGTTTGTGTTTGCATCCACTTCACTTTGCGGTATGGGGTAGTACATGTGTTTCTTCTGGAAGTTTTCGCAGTTTTGCGCACCTTCGATCCTTCCGGTATAGGTGTAACCGGTAATGACATCTTGACCATCTTCATCTTTACCCCATGTAAGATCCCAGATTTTCGAATCGCTTTTGCGTTCTACTAAAATATTCTTCAGCTCCTCATAGTCATACCAGCGGACCAAATCATCCCAACGGATATTTTCACCGGCAAACTCCAACATTTTTCTGATTTTGGAGTTCTTTCATGATTTCATCCTGGCTGCCTAATTGCTTTTCGGGCAAACCTGCACGTACACGGATCCGGTTGATATCTTTCATGGCATTGGCGTTGTCACCAGTTTCAAGACAAGCTTCGGCATGTAGGAACAGCACTTCAGCAAAACGCATGATGCGGAAATTGCAAATACGGCCGACATCGTTGTTATACATTGTACATCCGCTTTTGTTCCACCAAGGAGTTAATTTTTCATAAGGAAACGACCTTCTTTTCCTTCAATATCCGGATAAGCGGGGCTTTGTCCTAAAGTTATTCTGTATTTGTCTGAACCATCCGGCTGGGTTGTTGGTCCGAATATGTCATCGAAATCATAACCATCGAAGAAAGTCTCATCCTCCTTTACATCCCCATAATCAGAATATTTGAAGAAGCAAGTGGTGTACAAACGCTTATCCCATTTCGAGTCGGAACCTGCCGGACGAGGTTCGGAAATGAACTGTTTGATAAGGTATGGTGATGGTTGCATTTTGTACCAGCCTCCGCCTGCATTCTACCCTGTAGCACCGCTGCCTTCCAATGAGGGACCAAAATAGTGACCAAGAACGCTTCCCATGAAAGCATTCGCTCCTGTACTGCTTCCCCATGAGTCATCAGAAGCACCAATCGCTTCATAATTTATTTCCCAAATGGATTCTTGGTTAAATTCAGTATCATCCCGGAAGTTGTCTTCATATTCGGTCATCAAATTATATCCATAACCGTTCATCACTGTTTCAAGCTCTGTTTTGGCTGCGACATAATCTTTTTTCCAGATATATGCTTTACCCAACATGGCGATTGCTGCCCCTTGTGTTACCCGGCCGGCCTCATCGGTAGGACGTTCTTTGGGTAAACGGTTTTTAGCTTCCGTGAAATCAGCAATGGCTTGATCGAGCACGGCTTCTGCCTACGATAGTCCCGGAGCTTCCATCTCGGCTGATTGTGGTAATGTTCTAATAACTCCTTCATGAAAATCGGTGAGTACGCGGAAATACCAGAATCCCCTCAAAAAAATAGACTTCACCTAAAAACTGACTTAATTTATCTTTGTCCATATCGACATTCGGGGCATTGTATAAAAATTCGTTTGCCAATTGGATCCCAGTGTACAAATATCCCCAAGTAGAGGAAGAATTCGGAGTGTTCGTGAAAAATAAAACATCCCATATCGCTTTTTCTTCTCCTCGTGTGGGGTATAAGTCGTCTGATCGCATTTGATATTGCAATGCTCCTTCGTATCCTCCATAATATCCGTATGTCATACGACGCACAGGATTGTAAACAGCAGATAAACCTTTCATTACGCCTTCTTCATTAATCCAAAACGTAGTAGGTGTTTGTTCATTTGGATTAATCTCTTCCAAAAAGCTTTCACTACAAGAAGATAACAATAGAGGAGCGAAAGCCAGTGATATAATGTATTTTTTTAAATTCGTTTTCATAGATCTAATGTATTATTTTATGATTAGAAATTTACTTGTAAACCGAATGTCATGGTACGGGCTGTGGGGTAACGGCCATCGTCGCAACCACGAGTCATGACACCTGAACCTCCGGAAGTTCCTGCACCGTCAGCATCGACAATACCTAAGTCGGGGGTATATCCCTTATAACCCGTTACTGTGAACAGATTTTCCATGGCTGTGTAAATGCGGACATTTTGCAATTTAGTTTTGTTAGTCCATGCTTTGGGTAATGTATAACCCACTTCCAATGTTTTCAGGCGGAAGAATGAACCATTTTCTAACCAACGATCGATATATGACCAGTTTGTCCCGTTATTGTCAGTTCCTTTCACATAACGTGGAATATCTGTGTTCCGATTGTTTTCAGTCCAGCTATTGAGACGTTCTGCATATTGGTTACCCGTAACTTCATTATAAACGGTTGTATAGTATTGAGCATTATAAATTTTGTGTCCTAAACTGCTATCGAAAAACAGATTGACATCAAGACCTCTCCACTCTGCACCAAGAGTCAAACCGAGTGTAACTTTCGGTATGGAACTACCGCAATCTTGACGATCCAAATCGTTGATTTGCCCATCTCCATTGTAATCAACAAATTTTAAATCACCCGGTTGTGCATTCGGCTGAATCAAATTCCCGTCTTTATTCACATAAGCATTTATTTCCTCTTCACTTTGGGAAATACCGTCAGATTTGATCAAATTGAAGAACCTGATCGAGTGGCCAGTTTTCGCATAAGTAATCGCGCCTTTTCCATGGGGGTTGAACCCTGTCCATTCGTCACGATCTCCGTTAACTTTAGTCAATTCGTTTTTGAGGAATGTCGCATTGGCTCCTATGTGATAATACACTTCGCCTACATTATTGCAGTGGTTGATAGACAATTCAAGACCTTTATTTTCAACAGTACCGGCATTTAATGTTGGCGAATCGGATAGGCCGAAACTACTGGGTTGAGGCATACTCAATAACATATCTTCGGTTTTTTGTATGAAATAGTCTGCTCCAATCGTCAACTTACTATTCCACAAAGCCATATCCAACCCGATATTGAATGTTTTTGTTTTTTTCCCAAGTCACAGTAGAAAGAGAAGTCCATTTCTCTCCGGTGATCGCACCTTCCCAAAGAGTTGATCCCAATACACTATTCAAGCCGGAAGTAACAGTTGATTGGGTTGCATAATTTCCAATACCGTTCAAATTTCCTAATACACCATAACTGGCACGGACCTTTAATTCGTTCATAACCTCTTTAGCCTGTTCAAAAAAGTCTTCATTCATGACATTCCATCCTACAGAGGCAGAAGGGAATGTGCCCCAACGATGTCCATCTGCGAATTTAGATGAACCGTCTCGACGAATAGATGCCGATAACATATATCGATCTGCGTATGAATACATGACACGTCCGAATATGGAGATCATTGTATTAGCCCAAGCATCACCACTGGTAGTTTGATTTGTCACGGAGCCTGCATCTATTACATATAAACCTTCGGGTAAACCGGTACGTCCAGCACCGAAACCACGGGAGTTGTTACGTTGTGCAGAATAACCGGCTAATGCAGATATGGAATGGTCTCCAAAAACATTGTCATAATGAAGGGTGTTTTCTATCAGCCAATCATTTTCCCAAGAAGTACTTTCATCTAATTTGTAATCCGGATTTTTTGAGGTATCACTAAATTCATAAGGCACTACGTATGAATAATCGCGGCGAGTATATTTATTGATACCTACGTTGAATTTATATTTCAGTCCTTTTAATCCCAAATCGACTTCTGCATATCCATTCAACAATATATCCATTTCATGTTTCTGATAATCATGAGCTTCTGCCCAACCAACAGGATTATCCCCGCGTGTCCAAGAAGGAGCATACGCCCATTCTCCGGTTTCATCGTACGGAGTCCATTGCGGAACAGCAGTTAATGCAGATATATAGGAGACATCTTCATAGTCTTTTTTCCAGAATTTCATCATGAGTGTTGATCCTAAACGGACATGATTATTGAACATAGAGAATGTGTTTTTGACACGTATATTCCATGTTTCATACCCTGTAGTCTTAACAATACCGTCCTGATTCAAATAGCTTCCAGAAACATTGTAAGTCGCTGTTTTATTACCTCCGGATACATTCAATCCGACTTTGCTTACCATAGCTGTACTGTATAATTCTTTTTGCCAGTCTGTGCCTTTTCCACCATTCCAGTTGAGCAAACCTTCTGCTGTGGTATAACCCGTTGTTTTGGCAAATGTCTGTAATTCGTTGCCATCCATAACATCTATATATTTGGCAACAGTTTGTACACCGGTATAAGCATCAACAGATACACGAGTTGGACTTTCCAAATGTCCGCCTTTTGTACTAATCAATATGACACCATTAGCTGCACGTGATCCGTATATGGCTGCGGCTGATGCATCTTTTAAAACTTCGATTGATTGGATATCCGAAGGATCTACCATATTAATGTCTCCATAGACACCATCAATAACATACAAAGGTGAAGTGGAATTTAAAGAACTGATACCACGAATGTTAATATTCATGCCTTCTCCCGGCTGTCCATTGGAAGCAGACACGTTCACACCTGCAATACGTCCTTGTAATGCAGAAGTAGCACTGCGTGCAACGCTTGTTTGCAGATCTTTACCCGACACAGAAGCAACAGCTCCTGTTAAATGACTTTTCTTCACCGTACCGTAACCGATAACAACCACTTCGTCCAGTTGTTCACCGTCGGCCATTGTGATGTTGATCACATTTTTGTTACCGACAGTAACAGATGATTGTTGCATACCTACGTAAGAAAATTCCAGGACTTGTCCTGGTGCTACACTGATGGAGTAGTTACCGTTAATGTCAGTTGTCGTACCTTGTGTCGTACCTTTTACCACAACTGTTGCTCCGATGACCGGATTGTTCTCCGAGTCTTTTACCGTACCTTTTACGGTAACAGCCTGCTGTGCCCAACTGGAAACAGCGAAAGCCCCTAGTAATAGAGAAAAAGCTAGTTTTCTGTTCATAATGATTATATTTGAATATTGAATAATTTCATTTAAA
>JAJPZM010000230.1:18583-18978 GCA_021204335.1 Parabacteroides sp.
CATTTAAAGTATGGTAAGTTTGCTATTCAATGCATTTTGATAGTAAACTTACCATTATGTAGGTGAATTTTGTTATTTCTT
This sequence comes from Parabacteroides sp., assembly GCA_021204335.1. Classification (GTDB taxonomy): domain Bacteria; phylum Bacteroidota; class Bacteroidia; order Bacteroidales; family Tannerellaceae; genus Parabacteroides. The sequence goes on from JAJPZM010000230.1 coordinate 18,665, forward strand.
AATGATCTTAGCAGTCTCTATGCTATTCGTTTTTTCAACTTGAATGTAATAGATACCGTTTTTGCAGTTAGAAAGATCAAAATGGGCTTCTGTACAGTTGTTACTGTATGATTGAGATTTAACTACATCGCCCATAGTCCCGACAACTTTAATTGATTTAATAGCAGAATTATCGGTTAATTTAACGATTACATTCGATGCATCATAATAAGAAACAGCAACAGAAGACTCTTTTTGGGCTATTTTAGATTTCTGTCCATTTGTAACACAATAAGAACCTGTGAAAAGCTGTAAAATAGGAGTGTTATATACAT
>JAJPZM010000280.1 GCA_021204335.1 Parabacteroides sp.
ATCGTATGCCTCGAGGAAATAAAGAAGTCCCTTTTTCCGATGCAGAAGAAGCGATAAGGCTGGTAAAGGAAAATGCAAAAGGCTGGAATATAAACCCTGCCGATATAGGAATTATGGGATCTTCGGCCGGCGGACACTTGGCTTCGACAATAGCAACACATATAAAGAAAGAGTTGCGCCCGGCTTTTCAGCTGTTGTTTTATCCTGTCATAACAATGGATCCCTCATTTACTCATGCGGGCTCCCGCACCAATCTATTGGGGAATGATATTTCCCGGCAATTGGAAGACTTGTACTCTAATGAAAAACAGGTAACCGCAGATACTCTCAGAGCTTATATCGCTTTTTCGGACGACGACGACGTCGTGCCTACTGAAAATGGTGTCTATTATTATCTGTCTCTGAAGAAAAATAAAGTGCCGGCATCCATCTATATTTATCCGTCCGGCGGACATGGTTGGGGGGCTGGAACCGGCTTTAAGTACCATAATGAAATGTTGAATGACCTGAAAGCCTGGCTTGCCAGTTTTTAAATACAAGCTTGCCTGATTTCTCTTAACGCTATAATTATAAACGATATACGAATGAAAAAGTTAATATTACTTTTGGCAGTAACTGCTTTGTTCAGTTATTTCGAAATGAACGGGCAATCCGTTGTTCGGTTGACCGGATTGCAAAGTGATCATCTTGAAAACCCGATAGGGATCGACAACTCCGCCCCCCCGTCTTTCGTGGAAGATGGAAGATAACCGGCAAGGAGCACGACAAACTTCATACCGGATACTGGTTGGAAAAGACTCGGCAAAGGTTGTCGGCGGATCAGCAGATATGTGGGACACCGGGAAGGTTGCTTCCGGAGATATCATGGTTTCATACGCCGGTAAGAAGCTGGAACCTTTTACAAAATATTACTGGAAAGTGATAGGTGGCGATCTGTTAGAGAAGGAAATTGTTTCGCCTGTCAACTCTTTTGAAACGGGAATGATGAACATAAAGAACTGGCAGGGCGCCTGGATTAGCGATGGAAAAGGTGTCGATTATCAACCCGCCCCTTACTTCCGTAAGAAGTTTACTGCCGGCAAAACGATCCGGTCGGCACGTGCCTATATTGCTGTCGGCGGATTGTATGAGTTATATATTAATGGAGAGAAGATAGGCAATCACCGCCTCGATCCGTTGTACACTCGTTTCGACCGACGTAATCTGTATGTTACATACGATGTTACCGACCAGCTTCGCAGCGGAGAGAATGCGATCGGCGTCTTGTTAGGTAACGGATGGTACAATCACCAGTCGAAAGCCGTATGGGATTTCGACCGGGCTCCCTGGCGTAACAGGCCTGCCTTTTGTCTGGATCTTCGTATCACTTACACCGACGGCAGTGTAGAGACTATCCCTACCGGCCTGAGTTGGAAAACCTCTTCGGGCGCATTGGTATTCAATAGTATCTATACTGGCGAACATTACGATGCCCGCCTTGAACAGAAAGGATGGAATACGCCGAATTTTGACGACTCCAAATGGAATGGAGTAGGGTTGAGGGGTACTCCTTCGCAAAACGTAACAGCACAGCAAGTCCGTCCGATCCGTAATGTACTGACTATTCCTGCTAAGTCTGTCAATAAAATAGATGAAAAGACGTATGTCTTTGACTTCGGACAGAATATGTCGGGCGTAACCAAAATAAATGTATCGGGTGAGGAAGGTACAGAGGTAAGGATTATGCATGGCGAACGTCTGTTCGACAACGGGCGTATCGATATGGCGAATATCGATGTCTATTACCGGGGAGATAAGGTAAAAGATCCTTTCTAAACCGATATTCTAATCCTTAGCGGTGGCAAGGACGAGTTTATGGCTAAGTTCAATTATAAAGGTTTTCGCTATGTGGAAGTAACCAGCGATAAGCCGATAACACTCGATCAAAACAGCCTGACCGCTTACTTTATGCATAGCGATGTCCCTGCTAACGGAACGATCCAAACTTCGAGTGAACTCGTCAATAAACTATGGTGGGCTACCAACAACGCCTACCTTTCAAACCTGATGGGCTATCCGACCGATTGCCCCCAGCGTGAAAAGAACGGATGGACGGGCGACGGACATTTCGCTATCGAAACAGCTTTATATAATTATGACGGCATTACTGTCTACGAAAAATGGTTGGCCGACCATCGCGACGAGCAGCAACCCAACGGTGTTCTTCCCGACATCATCCCGACAGGAGGTTGGGGCTATGGTACCGACAACGGTTTGGACTGGACAAGTACGATTGCCATCATCCCCTGGAACCTGTATATGTTTTACGGCGACAGCAAACCTTTGGCGGATTGTTATGAGAACATCAAACGTTATGTCAACTATGTAGACCGTACAAGCCCCAACCATCTGACTACCTGGGGACGTGGTGACTGGGTTCCTGTTAAGTCGCAGTCGAATAAGGAGTTGACTTCTTCCATCTATTTTTATGTAGATACCAAAATACTGGCAATTGCCGCCAAGCTGTTCGATAAGCAGGACGATTATGCCTACTACACCGCTTTGGCAGAGAAGATAAAGAAAGCCGTAAACGATAAATATCTGAATAGAGAAACGGGTATCTATGCCAACGGCAGCCAAACGGAATTAAGCGTCCCTCTGCAATGGAAGATCGTTCCCGACGATATGATTGCTAAAGTGGCAAAGAATCTGGCAAAGAAAGTAGAAGAAGCCGGCTTCCATCTCGATGTCGGTGTATTGGGTGCTAAAGCAATCCTGAATGCCTTGAGCGAAAACGGTTATCCGGAAGCCGCTTATAAGGTAGCGGCACAGGATACTTACCCGTCATGGGGTTGGTGGATCGTTAACGGCGCAACTACTTTGCTCGAAAACTGGGATTTAAAGGCTGAATGCGATATTTCGGACAATCACATGATGTTCGGAGAAATAGGCGGATGGTTCTACAAAGGTTTGGGCGGTATATTCCCCGATCCTGAGCAACCCGGCTTCAAACATATCCTGTTGCGTCCTAACTTTGTAAAAGAGTTGAAGCATTTTGAAGCACAGCATAATTCCCCATACGGTCAGATCGTTTCAAAATGGGAATGGAACCGGAAAAAGATTAATTATGAAGTCGTTGTCCTGGCCAACAGCACCGCAACCCTTTATCTTCCCGACAATATAAAAGGAGATAAGGTGATCGAACTGGAAGCAGGCAAGCATAACCTTGTTTTAGCCCTTTGGTAGTGACCCATTAGCAAAGAGTAGCCCTAAAGCTTAGTACTAAAGTAGGCACTCACTGATCTTTTGCCTATTGCCAAACAATCTTTTGCCAACTGTCAAATAATCTTTCGACAATAGGCAAAAGATCTTTTGACAGTTGTCGAAAGATTAGTGGGTGCCTACTTTTGTATTAGTTGCAGGCGTATTTTGTTGTAGTTTAAGCCGATGTAGTTGCTAATCGGTAGCTGTAAAAAAAGGGACTGTCCAAAAAGTGGATAGCCCCTTTAGCTATTGTTTATTTCGG
>JAJPZM010000039.1 GCA_021204335.1 Parabacteroides sp.
ATACGCAGAGAATTGACTCCCTTGAATTATATCGCGACCAGACTGCATACGCGTTATAATAATCCAATAAAAACTATTCGTAATAGCAATATTTATTTGATAAAAGTTTGTTTATTAAATAAATATTGCTATGTTTGTTCCGTATAACTGTTAACATACGGAAATGCTACACCAATTTACTACTATATATACTTCTAATTTTTGGATGACAATGCTCTTTGGGGTGTTGCTTTTTTTGTGTTTACCGGTTTTTGCCGGTAAAGCAAACGAATTGTCTCAAATATGTAATGTAATCTTATTCATTCCGATTGTATCCGGTACTGTTTTTGCGGGGAGACAGGACAGAGCTTCGGGAAATACCGATTACATTATACCTCAAATAACACATACCAAACATTTGCTCAGGGATTACAGGCACCGATTGGGCTGACGAACCCTTGTCCGGCGGCGATACGTTGAAGGATAAGGGGAGATGGCTTATAGGGGAATGGTTTACTTATTTATCTGGCATGAATTTCAGGTAAATAAGTGTGATGTTATTGTCCTTTCTTTTCCATTTTATCTTATCAAAGTACTATAATCAGGAATACCTTCCAAAAAAGAATAAGTGAGATTTTCGTAGTCGATTTTGCAGCAGAAATGGTTAATGCCATTGCTGACTGTTAGATAGCGAACGTGTAATACCATGTTATAACACACTATCTGGTCGAATACGGCACTTGTTATCTCTATTGTGGGGGCTTGTACTCTATAATCATTAAAGGGGTTAAGAAGCGGTTATAGGCAACGGTGTCGCATCGTTTGGAAGTACCGTTCAATTTTAGGGGGACTTCGTTTGCAAGAAGTTCTTTCGGGTATCCTTTGTCGGTAACCAAATAATTTACAAAGTGTTGGCGTACCCATTCCTCTGGGGTCAGTGCCACATATTTGCGGCGTACCGGGTCGAATATGATATGCTTCCCGTCTTTTTCCTTTACTTTCGCGGGGAATATTGGCAAGTTTAATGACAGCATTTATTATATTTGTCGTTTATATGATACACAATAATTATACCCTCAAAGGTAATGATTTATGAAAACAAAACAAGAAATCGTTGAGAATTGGTTACCCCGTTATACCGAACGCAAGCTCGAAGACTTTGATAAATATATACTGCTCACCAACTTTACGAAATATGTCGAGTTGTTTGCCGAACGCTTTAATGTCCCCATACTGGGATTGAAAAGCTCGATGCTGAATGCTTCTGCCGAAGGCATAACGATTATCAATTTTGGCATGGGAAGTGCCAATGCGGCGACTGTCATGGATTTATTGTCGGCAGTCAGTCCTAAGGCGGTATTGTTTCTCGGAAAATGTGGCGGATTAAAGACTGCCAATAACCTGGGAGATTATGTTCTTCCGATTGCTGCGATACGCGGGGAAGGAACTTCGAATGACTATCTGCCGCCGGAAGTGCCGTCATTGCCTGCTTTTTCTATGTTGCGCGCTATTTCATCCGCTATTCGCGATAATGGAAAAGACTACTGGACTGGTACGATTTATACGACTAACCGGCGTGTCTGGGAGTATGATAACGCTTTCAAAGACTACCTGAAACGGATCCATGCAACTGGGATCGATATGGAAACAGCTACATTGCTTACAGCCGGCTTCGCGAATAAGATTCCTACCGGAGCCTTATTAATGATCTCGGATAAACCGATGGAAGAAGATGGTATAAAGACAGAAGCCAGCGACCGTGCCGTTACCCACAGCTTTGCTCCGGAGCATGTAAGGCTTGGTATTGATGCGCTTCATCAAATCATAGATGGTAAGAGAACCGTTCGTCACATTCGCTTCAGTTGGTAATCGTTTAAGTCTACAATTATGGCAAAAAAAGAAAATACATTTGAAGAAATATGCCGGGATATCGTGGCCAGGAAGTTCCAGCCCGTTTATATTTTAATGGGAGAAGAACCTTTTTTCATGGACAGGATAACAGACCTGCTCCTGGAAAATGTGCTGGCGGAATCTGAGCGCGATTTCAATCAGATGATCATGTATGGTGCCGATACGGATGCGGCTATGATTATAAATGCAGCACGTAGGTTCCCGATGATGTCTGAATATCAATTGGTGGTAGTTCGCGAAGCCCAGCTTGTACGTGATATCGAGTTGTTGACCAATTATGTGAAGAATCCGCTGAAATCGACGGTGCTGGTTATAAATTACAAGTACAAAACGCTCGACAGGCGGAAAACTCTGGCGGCAGCTACCGATAAAACGGGCGTTTTATTCGAATCGAAGAAGATTCCCGATTATAAAATGCCGGCATTTATCGTCTCGTTTATGCAACAGCGCTCCATAGGAATCGATCCGAAGGCCGCTCAGATGCTCTCAGACTTCCTTGGAAGCGATTTAAGCCGCCTGAGTAAGGAATTGGACAAGCTGATACTGATCTTGCCTGAAAAAGCCCCAAAACGCATCACACCGGAGTTGATAGAGCAGAATATTGGAATCAGTAAAGAATACAATAACTTCGAGCTGATAAAAGCGATTGCCGTAAAAGATGTACTGAAAGCAAATCGGATTGCCCAATACTTCGAGAAGAATCCGAAAAGCAATCCGATACAGATGACCCTTCCTGTAATTTTTAATTATTTCTCAAACCTGTTGATTTGCTACTATACTAAAGACCGTTCGGAAACAGGTTTGATGACAGCACTCGGTTTACGGGGAACATTCCAGGTGAGGGACTATCTGACCGGACTGAGAAATTACCCGGCAATGAAAGTCTTTAACCTGATCAGCGATATCCGGACAACTGATGCAAAATCGAAAGGAGTGGAAAATACATCCGCATCGGATGTAGAGCTCCTGAAAGAATTATTATATAAAATTCTGCACTGAAAACTTTCTCAAAGAAGGTAAAGTATAAATTTAAAGGCCATTTTCCTGGAACGATCTAAAAGTCGAATCGGGAAAATGGCCTTTTCGTTTATGTTTTTCAATTACTTTGCCTGCATTTTACCCATCTGAGAATTCAATATTTATTTCTTCCCGTAATCCTTGCAGACAAATATCCTCAAAAATTGAGGTTTTAAGAAGATGAATACAAATGTATATGCATCTTCTGCATCTATTTACTCAAAATAAGACAAGTTGACAGGTGATCATTTTTGTTTAAATCGATAGTGATTATAAATGTAACGGAGTAAAGGTGTGTTACAATTATACTCGGTTGTTTTGGAATAAACTTGTTAACTCTTTGTGGTTACAAATGTGGTAGACAATAAGCCTGTTACAAATATAACAATATACATTACTAACATAAATCAATAAAAAGAGCTTTATATAGTGTATACCTAAATATATATGATAAAATACTAAAACCCAGTATATTATCTCAAATCATTGATTGTTTACATTAATTTGTATAAAGATTACTGTATATTTATGTGAATTATGCAGGATTTTATCAAAATATAAACAGTATAATATACTATA
>JAJPZM010000483.1 GCA_021204335.1 Parabacteroides sp.
TCATACGACTACGTAGTAATATGTTCGCATCTCCTTCATACGCTACATCAACATCACTATTTTCCGTCTGTTCATTCCGAACAACAGAGCCAAACAGAGCCATCCGAGCAACCCCATATCCTTTGGCGTTATTCAGAAAATAGCAACGCAGTAACTCCAAATATTCTTTTTTTGTCTTCATAAACAAACACTTAGTTTATACAAAGTAAAGCAATTTCATCTGTTTTTGCAAGGATATATCCTATAAACATTTATGACTACAAAAAACAGGAAAAACGATTAAATCATCTTCCCTGTTTCCTTATTATCATCGAACTATCACCTTCCTCACCTCATTATCCCCGACCTTAACCAGATAAACCCCGGCAGGCAAACTCAGACTATACCCTCCGGCAGGTATCTTCAGGTTACGGAATAGAGAACCTTTATAATCCCAGATATATAATAGTGATTCTTCGGCTGCAACGATCGACAAGGTCTGTCCCGTTGTCGTGATCTGAACATTCTCCCCGTTTTGGATCAATTCGTTATCGACGGTAGACTCTGCACCCAGGAAGTAGGCTTTTACTTCTGTATCGGATGTTACCGTATATGGATATGGGTTCAGGGTGTTGCCGTCCCACCATTTGATGAATATATCACCCGATTTCGGTGTTGCAGTCAAAGTCACTTTAGTTCCATCAGTGATATTATTGACCTAACTGGCAGAAACCGTTCCACCATCTGTTTGTGTTAAAGTTAATGCATATCTATTTACAGATAATCCGGATAATTCAAGTTTAGTCTCAGCTGTTACATTTTCCAAAGAATAAAACAACGTACGTGTGGCAGACGAAGAACGCATGGAAACAGTTTCATTCACCTCTTTTCCATTGGCAAGCAACTTTACAGCACTCTGACTGTAAGAAGGCAACAATACGACCTTCAATGTTACACTATTCCCAACCTCTACCGCATCTACATTTCCATTAACGACAGCCAAGCCTGCACCGGGGACAGCCTCCCATTCCATTTTTACATACGACTTATCTGCCGGCTTTGCCTGATATAAAGGTTGTAACTGTCCGGCTTCTTCGGCTGTAACTATACGGGGGGGGTTATCAGTCTTACCATCATTCCACTTTGCAAACAACTTTCCATCCGATGCCGTAGCATAAACCTGTACCATTGTTTCAGGATAAGCCCCTGTTTTCGTTGCATCTGTTGCAGTAATAAGATTTATAGCAGATACACCGGAAGCCAGTACCAACTGCTTCATGATTCTTACAACATTTGCTTTTACCGAGATACTATAATTCTTCTTTACATAAGTCAGCATATAACCACCTTTCAACTTCGGTAACACTTCCCCATTTGCACAAACAACCGTATCCCCGTCAATACGGTAATCAGTCTTTGTTTGCACATAGAATTTGAATGTACTATCCCGCATTACTTCGGTTGTATAACCAGAGAACGGCTTAACGGTTATGCCTTCCAACTCCGGCAAGGTGATAGAGTAAACCTTGTAATCCGGTATAAATGTAGCAGAGATCGTTGTATCTTTCGTTATCGTCAATTCGTGAGGGTTATACTGGCTACCATCACTCCATCGAGAAATTTATAATAGACATCAGTTCTGCTTTTACCGAAACATTATCGCCATAATTAACCATTTTTTGGATCAGATGTTTCATCTTCAGCAAAGAATATCGCTCCGTTTGCATTCTGTGTTAGCGTGACTGTATATGTTTTCGGTGCAAGACGGGGTACCGTTACTTTCACATCACCTGTTTGATCATATAACATATACAAACCCGAACCATCCGGTTTAATAATAGAATCATTAGCAGCAACAGTCATAGAATCCAAGGACACGAAATAGTTCTTATCAACCACCAGCTTAAACTCAAATGTACCGCCTGAAGCAACTGCAGAAACAACTTCTCCCCCTTCCGGATTGGTAGTCCTTACGCCATTCGGAAGATCGAATGTGAGGTTAATTTTATTCGTATCGAATGCAATGATACGGGTTGTTATGCCATCCTTCATTCTTGATTTACGCGCGATTGCCTTCACGATTACTGTGTCTGCCACACTGCTTACGATAAATGTTCCATCATATTTCTTTTCAGGCGCACCATCCACACTATAATAAAGTTCTGTTGAATTATCCGTTTTTTGAAGGGACACTTTTACATCAGTACCAACCGGTACCTTTTCTGTACTCTTGGGATCAGTTGTAATTCCCGGTGCAGAAGCAGACGGACGATTATCTTTAAATGATGCGGTAATAAACAATCCATTCTCCGGCATAGAAACTGTTTGCGTAGATGTCGTATAAGATTTGTCACCTATAACTAACTTATCCAATGCATAAGAAGCAGATGGAGTAACAGAGATTATCAACTCTGTTCCTTTGGCAAGACTTGTTCCGGATGTGACTTCTTTATTATTATCTTTCTGCTTAACAGAGATAGTTCCTCCTTCTTTGGGTTCGTTGATATTAACAATATATCCAGGAGACCATTTGGCATATAATTTCAGATCTCTTGACATACCTTCCTGAATAGAGGTTACCGATTCATTTGTTTTTTTTGATTATACCAACCATTAAAAGTAAAAGATGTTTTAGTTGGAATAGGCAACGCCTTTTCATCTTTAATCGTATAAGATAAACGATCGATAGGCTCCTTATCAAATGGGGCATTATAAAAAAGTATTGTATACTCTGTTAATTTCCATCCAGCATAAAGAGTCTTATTTCCAATCGTCCCTGCGGGAATAGATGTTCCAAATAATTTCATACAAGCAGCATCTTCATACCAACTTGTAAAAGTATATCCTAAACGAGTTACATTGGTTGATAACTTCTTTCCATCCGTATTTTGAGAGAATTCAACATCAGATGGTTTAGAAGATGCATCTTCCCCATTTACATCAAATGTAATAACATAACGTTCACTCCAACGGGCTGTAAGTTCCAAATTTCCGGACGATCCTTTATTTATCTTTTCGTAACGTTTTCCAGTCTTATCGAACCAACCGTCAAAATAGGCGGTTCCTTTTTTAGGGATGGGAAGAATAAACTCATCCTCTTCTGTGTATTCTTTTTCGTAGGTATCAGGCATATCCCCTCCATCTACATTATAATTAATTCCATAAATTTTAAGCCAATGAGCGATTAATGTTACATCCCCAGTTCCTTTTGGTACAGAAGAAACTTCCACTCCCTCTCTATACCAACCAGCAAAGCGATAACCTTCTCGCGTTGGTTCCGGCAACTTGTCTATATCTTCCTCTATGGAATAAATACCATCAACATAATTAATACCTTCACCTGTATATTTCACATGATATTGTATAGCTTCCCAAACGGCTTTAAAATCGACTGACAATTCTGTAGGCTTTTGAGTTGAAGAGGTTGGATAAGGATAATCTAAATCATTTTCTGTTATAACCTTTTCTCCGGATAACCAATTCTTTAATTTATAGCCATCTTTAGAAACCTGAGGAAATATAAAATTTGCTTCTTGACAAGTATATTCTTTTGATCCAGAAATGATTTCTTTACCTCCAACTAAATTATAATTTACTTTATAAGTAATATACTCAGCAGAAAGAACTTTTACCTGAATGCCCTCACTTGGTTTATAACCAGAATAATCAATCGCTTTTTCACTTTCATTTAATAAGACAACACCTTTTGGAACCATATCACTTACAGTGTGAGTATTATTTGCCTTTAAAATATAAGGGATACCATCTGCTCCATCATTACCCCAACCTTTTTTTGATCCTCCCTTTCCTGGTTTTAGTTCAAAACTTAAATTAAAAAATTTCACAGAACCTTCATCTAAAACAATTCCTAACGCATTTTTTCCAGGCCCTCCATCCCCCGATACCCAAGCTGAACTGTTTGCTCCTTTTTCTGATTCCACTACAATAGAGCCATTTTTTACAATAATTGCCCCACTAGTCACTCTTATACAGACAGCTTCTCCTCCCCCATTTTTACCATCTACTGTACTATATGAAAGTGTATGTCCACCTAAATCCAATGTCATTTCTCCACCATCAATAGATAAACGACCTGTAGATGTACAATCTTCCAATAAAGTAACAATATTTCCATTCACAACAGCAACTCCATCTTTATTTTTATTTAATGCAGAAGCTAATTCACTTGCACTCTTAATATTGTGAACATTTTCGGCCTTCACACTAGATAATCCACAGAGCAAAAGAATAAGAACCAACCAATATTTAATATTTTGCTTACTTTTATTCATAATTCAAACAGATAATCATTCAAATACCAACTCGCACTCATCCAACAACAATACACTACTATCACTCCCCGTAAAATAATCACCATACTTACTGGCAGAAGCCACCATAACAATATAAGTAGGTTTTGTTGCATAATCCTTATATTTTATCGGTATACGAAACTCTTTGTATTCGCTGTTACTCTGGTCGGTTTTCAATTCACCGAAGGCAATCAAATCCTCATTATTCCAAGAAATATCAACAAAGGTTTCTTCCACAGAGTTAACCCGGAAAGGTTTCGTCCAATTTTTAAATAAAGCAATATAGATATGACAAGAGTCCTTTTGTCCAATCATACTCTCATACTTACTACCTGCAAAGTTTATTATGCCAGAAGTATATTTATAATATCCCTTCAGTGCAGAAGGACGCGAAGTATATGGACGACCAAAGTCCAAAAGAGCACCTTTTGTCCCAATAACATCATAGAAACTACCTGAATAAATATTACCTGCTGCAAATTTTATCACAACATTTGTTGATGCCATTCGTAAAGCACTACCTTTCACAACATCTTTCTTCTCTGATATAGTTGGATTACTATTAGCAATGCTAGTTCCTTTATTTCCCGAATCCCCAAAATAATATTCACTACTCAAATCTTTATTAGGATACCAAATTTTACCATCCTGATACCAATCGTCAAAAGATAAATTAGGCAATTGTTCTTCCGGCTCTGTTTCGAAAGTTTTTATTTTCTCAGCTTTACCATCCACCGTCAATTGATACTCGTAAGAACGTCCGGGCTTCAAATGAGTAAGAGTAACGATAAACGTTCCGTCTTCATTTATTACAATCTCATCAGAAAGGGCATATTCCCATTCACTCTCTCCGGGTGTTTCTTCATCCGCACGTGTTGACTCTACTATTGTACGATATTTCACAGAGACATCTCCGTTTTTCGTCTTTCCTTCAATGTAAGCCCGTTTCGACCAAGCAGATAAAGTAGAAGACTGCATATCGGCACTCGGATATCGCACACTGACCGTCCACTCTTCCGTTTCGCCAAAAGCCGTCACCAGAAAAATACGAGGACGGGTAAAATCTTTTACAGAAGTAGGCTCCGGCTCAATATGTGCAATAGATGATCCTAGTTGCAGTGATTGTGTCTGAATATTTTTTAAAGAAGGTTGTTTTGCAGAATCGGCATAGATTACCATATTTCGGGTAAATGTATCGACCAATGGCTCTCCTACCTGATTAACAACATCCGCCGATTGTTGTATATCATGTTCGACTTTTATAGTCCAGGGATAATCCTGATACAAACGTAGTAAGATAGAGACCGGTTGCTTAAAGTTCATTCGCGTATTCACAGTATTTGGCAAGCTATCAAGCGAAACAAACCCTGTATCAGGAAAATGGACAAAGTCTTTACAGGCTGATGAATCTGGAATTACAGTCATCCCTTCGGTGACAACTAACTTTTCCACACGTAAATCTTTCAGATCCAATGTATCTACAACTTTAACTGAGACAATTGCGGAAGCGTCGTCAATCTTAACCGAAGTCATTCCTTGTATGGCAAATTCTTCTATCTCTCCACGAATTGTCGGGTATGGCAGATCATTCTCAATACACCCACCAAACCAAAGAAAGGACAAACATAAGAATAACGTATATATTTGTTTCATAAATACAACTTACAAATAGAACACAATACCTAAGTCTATTGATAATAAATTGATCTTAAAGCTTGCCGAACTGGATGTTCGTTTGCCTTTATATACCTGATCTTCCTTCTGGTCATACCAGTTAAAATTCAGACCGGCAACATTTACAGAGGCTTCCACTGCCGTAAAATCATTGATAAAGCAGGTAAGGACAGGAGCAACACCGATATTCAAATTATGTTTTAACTGATGCAATCCTGACAAATCAATGCCTTTACCTGTGGTACTTTTACTTTGCGAATAACCATACATTACACGCGCTTCGTTGTAAAGCCCGAAACGCTTGCTATCTCCTAAATTCAAATATGTACGAAGAAAGATTGCACCCGAATAAGTGTTTGATATATCTTCATAATCCTGTATTTCAAAACTCAGATCATCTCCCAAAGAGAGGTTGATATTATCCAGTTTCGTCAGAGTACGGGAAACAGCGAATCGTCCTCCGATACTGATATTATCACGGATAAAATAACTGACAACCGGCGTTACTTTAAATGTATATCCATCACTGGTTATATCCTGTAATACAGATAAGAACTGAAAGTTATCATCCACATGCTCACTATACGAAAAGGAGGCTCCTACCATCCATTGCCCTTTAGGGATAAAGGTTTTCATGATGATGCCACGATCGTATTTGTTTTCTTTAGCATTCATTGTCGTACACAATAGACAAAAAGCCAAGAGGAATAAAATCTCTTTTTTCATTCTGATATCTTTGTTTCATTCAATTCATTCATCATCACATTGGATTCAGGAATAATCACATTTTCGAAGGATGAAGAATTATAATCATATTCAATGCTCAATTCATCCAACCATAATGTACTACCATCACCTCCTGTAAAATAATCACCATATTTACTAGCAGAGGCGACAATGACTATATACAAATTACCTCCATTCTTTTCCTCATTGTATTTCAATCTATCTATATAATCTTTTTTATATTGTAAGTCAATACTAAATTTTCATAAGCATCTTTCCCTTCTGGTGCATTCATATTTCCTACGATGGAATTACCAAATAATTCTCCATAAGCCAAAACTGTTGCATCATCCGGATCAAATAAGACCTTAGTATTTGTACTAAGCTCATATCGTTTTGTACATAATGCAATATAAATCGAGCAATAATCCATATCGCCATTACCCAAGTTTCCCGGATTAGCTTTTGCATTTGAAATTTTAGCAGGAGTATAAGCATAATACCCTGTCATTTTTGTTGGGAAACCTTGGAAAGAACGTCCAAAAGTTAATTCTCCTCCTGTTCCTGCTACTTTATCAAAACTTCCTGTAAATATACTTGCTGCAGCCATTGTTATAATAACCCAAGTACTTTTCATCTCTATAGCTGCTCCTTTAATAGTTGGAGATTCTAATTTATGAGATGGATTACCATAACTTGTTGTGATCACATTGGACTGTAGACCGAAATTCCCTGAATCCCAATAAACATCTGCCCCTTCTGCATTTGCAGATGCAACAGTACCAGTTTTTCCATCTTTTTTTCACTTCTTGAACTCCAATTATCAAATCCTAAATTCGGGATTATAGAACAAGATTCTACGACAAAAGGAATCTCCTTACCTTTTATTGTTTCGTCACTTTTAGATGCAACCCAATAAGTATAAGAAACGTTAGGTGATAGTCCAACAATTAATGCAAATACATTTCCATTCTCATCAACTTTTACATCAGTAATATCTATTGGTTCCGCATCATTTATTCTCAATTTAAAATATCCTTGTTCATCAGCTGCTCCTCTTAACAATGCAAACGAAGTCCAACAAATCGGTTCATACGTTGCAGCAGCAACATCTGGTAATCTTTTAATCGTAAAAGAAGAAGTAATCACCTGATTCAATTTATCAGTAACTTCAACTGCGAAAACATGCTCCGTCGGCATTTCCTCCTGAATTGTTAATTGGGGGATAAAAGAAGCCAAATCCAAAGTATATTTCTTATACTTATTATTTTCTCCTATTGGAATTTCCTGTAGTTTAGGGAATCCCTTTGCTTCAACCTTGCTAACATCTTCCGGTTTGCATAAATCAAAAACAGAAAGACCAGATGCAAAATCGGGTGATGCTGTTTTAACTACAACTGATTGCAAAGTACTATTCACTCCTATAAAACAATTAAATAGGACTTGCCCTGTAGCAGGAAGAGTTGCTCCATCTTTATATGAATATATGCCGTTATTGAAACCTTCTAACTCACAATAAGGCATTCCCTTTCCATTCAATTCTTCTTCCTTAATAAATATATTACAGAAAACAGAATCTACTTGTTTATCTACAATGATACCAAAATCAGCACCTGCATCATTATCATCTTCATCCTCATTAGATAGATGAAATTTAAATGTATATACATGTTGAGGCTCCACTTCTTCCAGGACACGACGAAGATGAAACTCATTACCTGCATTATTCACCAACCGCAAATCAATATTCAATTTTTCCGGAGTGAAATAGCCAGCCCGATGCTCATCTCTCTCATAAGTTAATGTACCAGATGAGCTACTTACGGTAGCCTCATAGTTAAGAAACTTATCCTTTATCCCACTACCATAGCCTACTTTTACTTTTGTATTTGCAATCTTACATACAACTTTTGCTGCAGTAATCACACCAGCGGCAACTTCAACTGTATCACACCCTTGATAAAAAGGTGTTTCCCAAGCTGCTTCATCTGAATGATTTGAACTTACAGATACAGCATATTTACCTACCGGTAATATTAACTTTTCACCTTTTACCTCTGTCAAATAATCTTTGTAAGACTTCAACGTATCACCACTAGCCTTAATAATATCAACTCGAAGAGATTCGTTAGTCACTTCAGATTCTGCTTTTGTTAATAGAGTTCGATCTTCATCTATATTCAAATAAAGCACTCCAGTAGGGACTCCTCCATTAGAGTCGTCATTACAAGAACATAAAAGTCCTGTCAACAACAGCAAGCTTATTATATATTGTTTCATCATATACTATTTTGTAAGTAATGTTATTGTACATTCATCCTCTTGTCCATTCGCATCTTTTATCATCACATGGAACGTATTATTTGTATCAAGCATACTCATAAAAGAACTAATGTTAAAAGAATATTTACCTTTATAGCCTTTTGTTGGTAATTTTATCCCCGCCAATACCGGCTTAATATCTTCACTTAGATTAAATAAATCAATAGACATTTCTACACGACCAACAGCTACATCGACATTAACCATAGTTGCCCCTGTAGGAAAATCCATACCTATAATCACTTGAGATGATGAGGTCACCGTTTGAGGTTTACTCAAATCAAAAACTTTACCATTTAATTTTCCTGTAATAGTAGGTTTCTGAGTTGTTGGATTATCACCTTCATTTCCTCCCGGATTCTCCGGTTGTTCCGGATCACTAGGCGTTTCCCCTTCTACGAAACTAGAGGGTATTTCAATTATATAATCTTTCTCTATTAAAGACACATCGACTTTAATAGTGGGAGCAGCTACCGGATATTCAGGGTCAGGTAACGGATCCGGATCGTCTGGTGCTTCCGGTTCATCCGGATTGTTTGGATCATCCGGCTCTTCCGGTTCACCTGGATCACCACCTGACTGTTCAGGGACATCTAAGGCGATCAGCACATTATTATATGATTGAATTGAGTCGTTCGATGAAAGATCTATAGAATAAGTATGAGGCTTATTATCATGCGTTGTTACATATAATACAAAAGATAGCGAACCGGTATTTTTCAAATAAGCCGTACGTGAATCTTCTTTTGTTGTTGTTAATACGCCTAAACCATTATCCAACACAATCGTATAATCATCCTTAAAGTTCTTTTCAAAATTCCCGGTTGGTTGGAATGTTACCTTCTTATTATTTAGTTTACATTCTGTCACCACTTTGACAACTTCCTTTCCGGAAATAAAACAGGCTGTGTCACCTGCATAATAAGGTATATCATAACCGGCAGTCACATCTTCTCCTAAAGAAGCTTTCACCGTATAACGTCCTATGGGCAGTAACAGACCGCCATCCTTTCTCATATCCGCATACGATTCGTAGTACTTTACCAACTGTCCCAGACTGTCTAATATACTGATTGCAAATTCTTCATTATTCAGAGAGTCATCTTCATCTCCTTTTGTACCGAGTAAAGCTGCCTCCTTTTGTGCTTTAATCTCTAAATCAAGCAAGCCTGATTTTTCTAATATTTCCTTTTCTTTATCTGCCTCTCCAGAATCTCCACCCAATAAGTCTTTCTTCATTTCACATGAAAAAAAAGATGGACAAACAAGCTAACAATAAGCAATATATACTCCGTTTCATTCTTTAACCTCCTTCATTAATGTTGTTAATGAAAACGCAGAACGTTCTTCTGCCCCGGCATCCAGATTAATGATATAATATTCTCCCAAAAGACATTCGCCCTCTCCTTCATTATTATCAAAATAAAAAGTACGTGTCGGATACCAGCTGTTATGACTGCCTAACCTCACCCGCACTTCTACTTTCAATTTATTACATGCATCCAAAAAATAACCGGGATCCATTTCCTCTTCTTCTTCATCTTTTAAAAACTTCCAGGAAGTATCCCCATTATAAACAGTAACCTCATAGGCATAATTTTTAGGATTACTTTCTAACAGTGCCTTAAATTGGTCTGATATACGAAGTTCTACACCGATACTCTGATACGTACATTTAAACTTTACATCTGATGTACGTTGGTTTTCTACGATAAAATTCGTAGTGCCCACAAAATAAGGTTGAGCAGACACTTTCGTATCTTTTTTCGGAAAAGAACTGGCTAATACATTATAACTACCTACAGGAATAATAAGCGGTGATGTTTCGCGCAGTTCACGGTAGGTGTCAAATTCTTTATAAGAGGTCTGATCGTCTCTATTTGTGATCGCTACATAGAAATCATTTACATCTATATCAGCAAACAGATCTTCTTCTTTAGTAATTATAGGAATATTTATATCCGTAGAAGATTCCATCTTCAGGTTAACCAACCCCATACCATCCGGCAAAGAGTCATTCGTATCCTGATCATTACTGCATGAATACAAGCATACAGATAAAAGTGTAAATGTATAGTATAATAAAGTTTGTTTCATGTTATTCGTATATTAATGTGATGTTGTCGATATAAAGATTGCTTCCTTCATAATGGGTATAACCATCCACTTCTCCATTCTTTACCATATCCTTAAGATTAGATTTTTCTTCTGATTCTTTATCAGAACAACCCGAAGAAGAAGAAAATACGAGCCTTATATGTGCTGCCTTCTTTGTAAAGTTTATATAAGTAATATCAAAAGATAATTCCTCCCATTCGCTAATAGAACCACCTTTTACCAGTTCACCTGCCCCCAATTGGGTAACAGTGCTGCCATCCCTATTCTCAACAATTGCCCAAACCTTAAACGAGTCATTGTTATATGGAACATATTTATACATAGCCGAGACTTTTGACGGACGCGACTCAAATGTTTTTTCATAATTATAAGAATCTACTTTTACATTATGGTCTTAGCTATATGTCCCCAAAAACAACTTTCCTGCAGCAACATGATTATGATTTAATCCTGAATTTCCTGCTCCATTATCCCAACCAACAGTCCGTAAACGAACTCCATTTCCAGATACACCTTCCACTTTTAGCGTAGAAGGGACTGTATTATAAGTAGAAGAGATATTACTTTTGTCAGCAAAAGTCTTACTGTTTACTGTTGCCCATCCTTCTGGATCGTTAGATGTCAATGACACATTTTTGAATAGATCAGCTCCATTTAATAGTCCAGAAATTGTTTTATCTACCCAAGAAGCTTCAAAATTACCATTTTGTAATGCCATTTCTTTCTCTGTTGTTACTTCGGATTCTTTCTCCCCTATTCTTTTATCATTGTTATAAATCGCTCTAACCGTATATGAAACTTCAGGTGTAAGTTCTTTCAAAACACCCATATATATATTATCTTCATCTTTCATCTTGGTTAATCCCGGAGATTCTACCGCAGTCCAATCAGTAACATCTCCCCCTTTATACTCAAAACTCAATTTGTTTTCATCTCCTACCGGCATATCCACTCTCAACATAATTCGACGTGCAAAAGCATCACCATCCCCTGTAAGTAAATTAAATACAGGTGCTTTAACCGTCATCTTCTTCTCTAATTCTTCTACCTTATCATTCTTGTCTTTCAAAAAATACTTGAATGAATACATAGCTTCACCATTTTCAGGAGCAGCCAAATGAGTAGAAAACTCTTTCGGGTAAGTAATAACAATCTTCGATTCTGCATCTTTCTGTACTTGAATGCCATAGACCGAAAGCAAAGTCTGTTTATGTTCATCACTCTCTAAAGAATATATTTCATTAGCTTGAGGACTACTACAAGCGATTGTTAACATAGCCTCCTTTATTCCGTTTCCGGCAATCAATTGTGCAGTGATGTCTTCCTTCATTGCATCTCCTTCCACGATTTCGGGAAAATCCAGATTTTGAAAGACATTCGGGCTACCGGCAGGTTTCACTATCACAGTAAAATTCAGAGTTTCCGTTTCAACAGCTTAACCGGTTGCATCCGCACCATATACCTGGAAGTGATAAGTATATACTTCATCTTCTTTGGGAGAAGACGTCAAACTGTTAAAGGCATTTTCCAGATAAATAATACCACTATTTACATGTTTATCCAATATCTTGTTTGTTTGTGGTTCCCCTTGAGCAGCATCACTCATCAGATAAGAGACCCAAGAGAAATGAGCTTCAGACGAAGCTTCTACTGCATCTGTTGCATCGGCCAGATTATAAACAACAGGATTTTCATCATCATGCCAGTATTTAATATACAAAGCACCGACACCTCCCTGCATTGCAAATTCGATTTGAGGCTGACCTGCAAATGAACCAGCCGTCATAGTATATTCTTTTCCTTCGGACAATCCATTACCTCCCTTTATTTCCGGCTTACCAAGTGGTTTCCACATAAAGTCAGGAATCGTATCATCCAGAATAACACTAGTCAGACTATCATCCAACATAACATCGAGACCAATACCTTCTAAAGCCTCACCGTCTGTTTTCAAAACAAGACGGACATTCTGACGGCGCTGAAGCGTTAGAGGTGTTGCACCACTACACGTTACATCTTCCTCAGTACCCAGTTTTTTTTAGTTTAATAGCAAAACAAACGCTGGTACCCTCCTTAGCAACTTGCAAATAGGCAGGACGTGTTTCGTCTTTTTTGATTTCAAGGATTGTATCAGTTAAGAATTTTGTTTTCAAGCCGACACTATAGTCAGTATATGCTGCTTTAAAGTCATCCGTACAATCAAGTGTTATTCACGCATTCCCCAACGTACAAGTCACATCCAGCGGCGTGTTCATCCCCTCTTTTATCGTAAAAGCCGTACTTCCCTCGAAATAAGGATTCTCGAACTCGGCGGGGAGGTCGTTGCCTTTGGAAGCTACGATTGTGTAAGCACCTTCGGGCAGTTCGATTTCTGAAGGGAGCTGGTCAAAACGGTCGTAAGATTTGACCGTATCTTTTTCGGTAAGTATCTGGATTTTATAATCCTCTACCGTCAGGAATTGTTCGAACTCATCCGCAACGGCCTTGGTCAGATTCGAGTTTACACCTTTCTTCAGGGAAGTAGTATCTGCATTCAAACTTAAACGGAGCTTCCCCGAATGAGCGGAAGAACCGTCTTTCTGGTCATCACAAGCAAACAAACCTATTATTAATGCAGAAATACATGTAAATAATACCATAGTTCTCGTAGAACTACGTCTTTTCTTTATCTCCATTTCCCTCTTATACCTATTTTTGCGGTTATTGTTTAACCTTAATATTATATACTAATGTCTATGCACTTTTAACAAGGTGCAAAGTAACTTTGAATTCCAGAATCCCGCAAGGTCTATTTATGAGATTATCTGTTCTGTTTTTTTAGAATATGTCTTAAAACATATTAACGAACTTACTATATTATATAGAAAACAAGCAAATAAGGGTGGGAAACGGTGTCCTATTTATTAGAAAACAGACGATGCTTTGAAATATAATGCATACATTTGTGAACGTAAACAAAAGACAAATGAAGACTGAAATACCCAAGGATCTACCCAAACTCGACATACCCGACAACTGGGTGGCAGGCACCCATATCGGCAAAGATATACTCAATATGTACACCAATTTCCCCTGCCGCATCAAGGCTGGCATCTTCGTACTGTGCCTGCAGGGAGAGATTGACGTAACGATCGATACGGCACATTATCACGTGACGAAAAACCATTTCTCAATCATACTGCCGGGATGTATCATGCAGATACTAAAAGTGGAAGGCGAGGTGGAAATCTATTTTACCGGATTCTCATCGCAGTTTATCAAGGATATGAATATCATAAAGCCGACACTCGAGATTTTTTATGTTGCCAAGACAAGATCCGTCATTCCCTTGAAAGAGAATATAGCTTCTATTTTCAAGGATTACCTGGCAGTGCTTGCCAAAGGATTCGCCTCCTACGGACAACAGGTAAACAAGGAGGTAGTCAAGCATCTCCTGCTCACCCTTATCTATACGGTGGGAGATATTTATAAGGAGGTGAGCACCGAAAAGGCATTCAACGGGAAAAGCGAAAAAATAGCGAGCGATTTTATCCGTCTGGTCATGCAATATTATAGCAAAGAACGCAACGTGTCCTTCCATGCCAACAAGTTAGGCATCACGCAGGCACACCTGAGCACTACCGTCCGTCAGGTGACGGGGAAGACTTGTGTCGAGATCATCTCGTCGATGGTTATCATGGATGCCAAGGCGCAGTTGAAATCGACCGACGCCTCTATCCAAAGCATCGCCTTTTCACTCAATTTCACGAATATGTCTTTCTTCGGAAAATACTTCAAACGGCATGCCGGCATGGGACCGCAGGAATACCGGAATACCTGAGTCCTACGAGAACTCAGGTGTAATATCATTTTCCCGGCCAAAGGGCATTCAGGGCTTCATCCGGCAAGTACACGACTGTCACAAAGGCACTTACGACATGAAGCTGGAATGGTTAATCGGTCGTAATATTTGAATCGACAACCAGGCCGCCCGATCGGGACGGAGAAGTTGCCAATGGCTGTTTTTAGCGGGACTTACAACCAATCGTCGGGCAGCCCGGTCCTAAAACGATATAAGGGTATCATCCTGGTAGAAATCAATAAGCTATCCGGCCACTCCGAAGCGGAGAATATTTGGGGAAAAGCGACGGAAATACTGCAAACATTGGCGGCTTTTGTGGGGTCGAGCGGTAGAAGCGTAAAAATACTGATGCGCTTCACGTTGCCGGCCGGCTATCTTCTACGAGGAATAGGCTTTAAATCGACCGTTAACTCTAAAGCATTCATAATACGTAAAAAGCTGGATAGTTGCATATCCGTTTCGCCTTTCTCTATTTTTGCTATATAGGCACGCTCTTTACCAATGCGTTCCGCCAACTGCTTCTGAGTTAAATTCAATTCTTTACGACGATCGCGAAGTATTTCTCCAAAATACCAGGCCAACGATTCAAACGTAAAAGCCGCTCTTTCAGGTGAACCCTCTTTTCCAAATTTATCATCCAATATGGCATTCACACTATACCACTTGACACCATTCTCTTCTCGTGTTAAATATTTTCCCCATTCCATAGTTCCGATGATTTTAAAATTGTTTCTGCTTTCTTTATCTGTTTATTATAGTCCTTCGTGGACTTCTTTATAAACCCGTTCAGGAACAGAACCTTTTTTACCAATATAAGATTGTCATTAACCACGGCAAACAAAATCGTTCGGTACTGATTATTCCCAACAGGTATTCTCATTTCATAAAAATCTGTACCAACCAGCTTCTTTATCAGATTTGTATTCAAAACGTACGTATGTTTTATAGCCTCGAAACCTCTATAAAACTTCATTTGAACACTCTCTTCCAATTGGTTATAAAACTCCAGGAAGCTATCAGAAAACTCCAAGCTCCGAATGGGCTTCAATATATCATACATTTCTTTCATACAAAGGTAACGAATTAATTACATTCATCAAATAAAAAACGAATAATAAGGTGAATAATGATTCACCCCTACACTCCCCAACTCTCCCTGTCCAGATTGCGGTAGTTGATAGCTTCGGCGAGGTGGCGGGGTTCGATGTTTTCGGAGGCATCGAGGTCAGCGATGGTGCGGGAGACTTTGAGGATGCGGTCGTAGGCACGCGCGGAAAGGCTCAGGCGCTGCATGGCAGTTTTGAGAAGGGCAAGACCGGCGGCATCGGGTACGGCATATCTATGCAGGAGTTGGGTGCTCATCTGGGCGTTACAGTAGACGCCTTCGTGACCGGCAAAACGTTTTTCCTGAATGGCTCGGGCTTTGATCACCCGCTCGCGCACATCGACACTCGGTTCGGAAGGACGCTGTTCGGAAATCTTTTCGAACGGGACGGGAACGATCTCTACCTGTATATCGATCCGGTCGAGCAAAGGCCCCGATACGCGGTTCATGTATTTCTGGACAGCACCGGGCGGGCAAAGGCAAGGACGGTCGGGGTGGTTGTAATAGCCGCAAGGGCAAGGATTCATCGAAGCCACCAGCATAAAGCTCGCCGGATAATCGACCGAGAAACGGGCACGCGAAACGGTAATCTTCCGGTCTTCCAACGGTTGCCGCATCACCTCGAGCACACTCCTATTGAATTCGGGCAATTCATCCAGGAAAAGTACCCCATTATGTGCCAGGCTTACTTCTCCGGGTTGCGGAAAAGCACCGCCGCCCACCATCGCGACATTCGAAATTGTGTGATGCGGAGCACGGAACGGACGTTGCACCATCAGCGAAGTCTCTACTCCTATCTTACCGGCTACCGAATGGATCTTGGTTGTTTCCAGCGATTCATACAGGGTAAACGGTGGAAGAATGGTAGACAGACGTTTCGCCAGCATCGACTTTCCGCTTCCCGGCGGGCCGATCATAATCAGGTTATGTCCGCCTGCCGCCGCCACTTCGAGCGCACGCTTTACATTTTCCTGGCCGCGCACATCGGAGAAGTCGAACTCGAACTGCTGCTGACGGGCGTAAAATTCTTCGCGCGTATTCACGACAGTCGGTTGCAACTCGCATTTACCTGCGATAAACTCGATCACCTTTTTGATATTCTCCGCCCCATACACAGCCAGATCATTGACTACCGCCGCTTCGCGGGCATTCTGCTTCGGCAGGATAAAGCCCTTGAAGCCTTCTTCCCTCGCCTTGATGGCAATAGGCAACACGCCTTTCACCGGTTGCAGGCTTCCGTCGAGCGAAAGTTCGCCCATCATTATAAAGCGGTCGAGGCGCGATGCATCCAGTTCTTCGGCAGCAGCCAGTATGCCGATAGCCAACGGCAGATCATAAGCGGCACCTTCTTTGCGAATATCGGCAGGCGCCATATTAACGACAATACGATTACGGGGAAATTTGTACCCATTGACCTGCAAAGCCGAAATGATACGTTCGTGACTTTCGCGTACGGCGACATCAGGAAGACCTACCAGAAGGAACTGGATTCCTTTCGTACAATTTACTTCAATGGTGACTATGGTTGCAGAGATGCCCTGCACCGCGGCTGCATACGATTTGACTAACATAATTAAGAGATTTGGTTGAATGTTTATAATTTGTTTATCTCATCACTCTATCAATTTTTCAAGTGTTTGTTCGATTTCAAGCCCATTGTCGGTCTTCATGATGATCTTTCCGTCTTCATCAATCAGGAAACAACGAGGAAGCGCATTCACATTATACAGGTCAACCAGCATGGTTGCCTGACCGGCAGAGTCGGTTACCAGGTTCCAGTCGATGCTATCTTTTGCCAACAGCTTGCGAACCTCACGCGGGTCGTCGTCGAGGCTGATCAGCAGCATATCTACTTTTTCTTTCGGATACTTCACCGCCACCTTATCCAGAAACAGGTCTTCCGTCTGGCACATATCGCACCAGGGAGCCGTAAAGGCAAGCAGCAGATAACGTTGCGGGAAAGAATCGAGACTAACGGTATGTCCATACACATTCTTCACATTGAATCCCGGAGCTTCGGCACCCAACGAAGTATGCTGTGCTTTCACACTGTATTCCTGCAATTTACGGATCAGATAAAAATCATTCAGCTTCGGGCTTAGCACCGCCAGCAGCTCATCCATCTTGCGGGTATCGTCGGGAGTCATAAAATAATACTGCAACAAGATAGCCGAAGCCTCCTGGTCGGGATGATCCTGGATATACTCCTGCGCCTTTTCAGTCAACGTATGATTTACATTCGTCAGACGTGAAGGAATATCCGTTTCCTCGATCGTATTATTATGGCTGCTCTTTTTATTCAGGATATTGACCAGATCGCCCTGCTCTTTCAGCAAAGGAGCGACACTCTTACGGAAAGCATTCAACTGGTCGTTGATACGCCCGCCTTTTACTTGCAACAGAGAAGGATATTGAGCATCGCCGGTTATCGTCACTTTCTCGCCCGGTATCAGGTAAGCAGTCGTCCAGCGTTTTTTATTATCAAAAAAGATAGTGACGGTATTGAAGTCGCCTTCTGCCCGTTTCAAAGAGAATTGTCCCGGTTTTTCGCAGGTAACGGTGTCGACTACCTTATAGCTGTCATTCTCAAAAACGGCATAGAGCGTCTCGTCTTCCAGATTAGACAATTTGCCTTCAATCCGGTAAGGGACGTCCCCGCCGCATGACGACAAGAACAATACGACTCCGAAAAACAGTAATAAACGTTTTATCATTATACCTTCTAATCCCACATTAACATATAATTCGTGGTAAAGATAGTAATAGAAATTAA
>JAJPZM010000325.1 GCA_021204335.1 Parabacteroides sp.
ACTCCGACTTCAAATCCAGAATTTATAATAGGACATTATGCGGATAATCATAAACATAAAGCCGTCGCACCCATTGGCAAACCATCGGGGAATATAGAGAAAACACCTTTGGTTACATAATGTATGACAATGGAAATACCATAACACCCTCCCGGAACAATTTTAAAAGGAGCGAGAAAAAGCACATAACTCAGTGCTTGAAGAAAAGCTCCCACCACGATCAGAGAATAGTCTACGGCGTTGCTTTTCAAAGTAGCATTAGAAGAAAAACTCAGTAGTTTCATGATATGTTTAAATCATTATTAGTTTAAGTGTCACAAAGGTACATAAAAAAAGAAGAGACTGCACAAACAAATCATGCAATCTCTTCACTATTTTCAATAACCTTTTCCAACTATTTTTCAACAGTTAGCTAAACTTCTATCAATCAAAGTTTAATACACGGTTATTATTGTTCGTTACATTCAACAGTGTCACATATTTGCGATACTGATCCTGAGTCAACACCTTTTTCATCAATTTCAGATTTCCATAGACAGCCTGACGCATCTTTTTGTCACGCTGGCTTGCGCTCGAACGGAGACTTTCGTTCTGTTTATCCATGAAATACTCATTGATGTTTGCTACTTCGGAAGATTGAGAAGGGGTTAGTTGCAAATAATGACTCAATTTCTCAAAGTTAATAGCAAACGGCTCTTTACTCACATTGTTCCGGTTCTCACGTGCAAAACCCATCGTTGCACACAATAAAAGGGCTGCTACAGCCATACCTAAACGTCTCATAATACCTAAACATTAAATTAATAAACCTAAACATGGAGACCGCTGTCTCCTATCTCTCTTTTTTCTTTTTGCCTCTGCAAATATAACAACATGTTCTACAACATTGTTCTTGGATAGGTTTAAAATTTACTAACAGATATCAGAAGGACATTATTTTAACCACTTAGAAACACTTTTGTATCACTAATCTCAAACAAGCAACACAAAAAGATACTTTTTCATACAAATTTCAGTTCATTCAAGAAGCTTCTATTCCAATCAATGCTCGGAAGATTCCTGCCGCTATTTGCCAGTATCCTATATTGGTTGGATGTATTCCATCAGTCTCTATAGTCTCATTACCTGGAACATAATTACCGGAAGGACGCTCTACCTTCGGGTAGACATTCAGACAATCATATTGGGCATTGTTATCTATATAATAAGTAAAAGAGGAATAATCAGCAGAATTCACCAATTCATTATAGGCCTTATTCAATCGATGAACTTTCAGATTAAAACCTTTCTCCCCGTAAATACCGGAAACTATATTTGCCGGATACTTATTTCCCAATCCCCCATTTTGAGAAGGTAATAACACACTACCCAACAAAATCTTGCATGCCGGATAACTTTTATGAATCCTATTAATAATCGCCTTCGCTCCATTAACTACAAAAGATTGATCAGCAAACGGATCCAGCCACAATAACTCATTAATACCCAGTTGTAAATAAACATAATCTAGTTGTCCGCCACAATACTCATTAACATAAGATTGGACATCGAAATCATCGATATATTTTTGCCAGGTCCAACCAGGTCTGCCTTCCCAGCCTACACTCTGATCTGCATTATGCAATCGACCAACCAAATCATAATTATTTAGAGACAAACCTTTCGGATCGTGAGCAACACCCGGAGTCGATTTTAATCGACGACTCAATTCAATAGGTGTTTGCCCGGCATACATTAGACTATTACCCAAACATAAAACATGCTGACGGATATCAGGATTTTTAGCAACTCGAGTAATCAGAGTTACTGCTTTATTATCAAGTATCTTCCCCTTCAAATCATATATTTGTAATTCAATCGTAGTTTCTCCCTCATCTTCAGGTTTGGGTATATACTGCCAATATTTGCTATAATTATTACCTTTATCGCATTTTAACGCCAGTCCGTAATCTCCAGATGCCGGATTCAAAACAATACTATTAAAATAGATTTTTAATGTATCACCTACCACTGCATAAATTTTATCACCAATAGTCAATTCAGCATCTGTTTCAACAGGATTTACAGGATTCCATTCCGGATCATCCTGACATGCATTCAAAAGAAATAGACAGCTAATGAATAAACAAACTGATTTATGTTTCATAGTTTTTATGAATAAAATATTAGTGTAAACCGAATATCACCTACAAAAGTATGATTTCGGATTTAAACGTACAAATTACGAAGGGTTAATTGCCACAATTCGTATGAATATCCCCAAGAGATACAGGCCGCTACAAATCCTGTAAATTAAACAGACGAAAAGTTAGGAAATCGTCGTCTTCGGGTTCTGTTCCGATATGTTCGATGTTCAGGCCTTCTTCGGTGACGAAAGAGTTCGTCCAGTTCCATTCCTGTCCTGTACCAATAGTTGTTTCGCCCAGGTAATGAAAATCTTCGTCCATTACGACTATCGTAACCGGCTTGCTGTCGATAGGAGTCTGCAAAGTAGCATCCGGTATGCCGCGAAGCAAGTAACGGTAATAAACCTTACGATACGGATCATGGATTAAGGCGGCATAGAAATCCTGTTCCATATAACTGGCGTAAACCAGTTCATTGGGGGTATTTTTCGATTCATAGTCGATGGAGCGGATTGTACCGGCAGCGTTGCTACCACCATAAACTGTCGTTGCGGCATTGTTATTCCAGTCCGACAGGTAGAGGTCGTGCGAATTGGTGAAGCTATGAAGCATCTTTCCCTCCGGGGTAATGGCTGGATAAGGCAATAGAATTAGGTCGCCACCCCAATTGTAACCGTTACCGAACAGTTCTTCCGGGTAGAGATGATGGTATTCGAATTGATTGGTTGCCAGATCGATACAGGCTGTAAAACGGAAGTTCTCCCTATCCTCCAACAATTTAGGAAAAGGAGCCATTCCCGGCATAATCAGATGGTTATCGATCAACATCAAGGGGACGACGGTTGAAAACATATATTGCGGATTGTGCATACCCCACTCTTTGTCATTCTTATCCAACAGTGTAACACGGCTACGTATCCGCCCCAAGCTATCAGTCAAAGCTATCTCAATCATCGGGCGGTTGAATACATAAACGGAGTCCGGACTTTTTATATAATAGACGCCGGCACTCATGATAGCACCCGAACCTTCACGTTCAAATGCCGGCTGTTTGATATAGGCGGTATCCGAATAGTTATAAAAATAAATTGCATTTTTCCGGGGATTCAGGAAAGTCAACAAACGATTACCCGCACTGTCGGTACAAAGTTGGATGTAAGGCGGTTTGACTTTTGTTTCCATGTCAAGACAAAAACGCTTTTCACCTGTCGCTACCAATTGTTTCGTAGCGGTTAATTTTCCTTCATACTTATTCTTTACACTTTTCTGATTGCCAGAACAGGCAACAAACAATAACAGTGTACATAAATAACAATAGTACTGTTTCATATTTTTCTTATTTTCTTATTACTCTGAATTCATAGTTTGCATTTCCAACTAATCCTGTTCCGTCAACGCCTTCTACTATTCCCATAAAACCAGTGTTGATATCGGAACAATAGAAAGAAACTTCCGCTTCCCCTTATTCGTCGGTAACGACGGAAGGTGCCCATAATAAAGTATTCCGAGCATCGGGAGTTGATAGTTGCCTGTCGATTTCGTCCGGTTGGTAAAATTCGCGGGCGGCGTAGTAGCCTTTGGTTCGCCAAAGGTTATTCATCTGCAGAAGTTCTTCCTCACTGAATTGGGGGGCATGGTAAACAACATCCTGCACATCTATGACCCGAAATGGAGTTCCGTTGCCATTAGATGCAAAATGTTCATATTTTGCAATTCTATAAGTATGCCCGTCAATAGGTCTCGTCATACTTTTAGCAGGGCAAGTATTAACTTCATGATGGCCATTGTAACCTTGTTTATAATTCAACAGAAGGCCGCATGTACCGCAAACCCAGACAGTATTCAAATCCATCTGTGCCAAACTATCCAATCTTCCCATGAATTTGTCTCGAAAAGATTTGCGAGCCTTCCGAGTCACAACGACTTCATCCAGCAGGATCGTACTGTCATTGCTCACTACCGGCATGTCGAGTACCTGCTCCTTGGTTGTTTGCGACAAATCCATTATCGGATAACAGGACGGTCTACTTTTCCGCAGACTGTCAATGACCAGAAAGTAATCGGTGACTACCAAATCCGATTTAAACTCCTTCGATAACATTGGTTTCAAATAGACATATCCACCCCGGAGTTCTTTCATCCTGTCCGTACCGATTGTAAAATGCCCGGTAGAATCTGTCCAGACAAACATAGAATTACCTTCTGCACCGGATACCTGAATCAGTTGCTCCGTACCTTTAGATTCTTTCTCTTTTTTCTTACTTCCAATAGATTGTATGCCGACTATTTCATCTGGCAGAAACATATCCCCATTACTCCCGGTATCAGCTATGTTCCAGATATACCGACGCCAACCTTGAGTCAGGAGCAATAAATCCAGTGACTGCAAACGATCCTTGTTTTCTTCATCGAAATAATAAGCAGGATT
Source organism: Parabacteroides sp. (assembly GCA_021204335.1). GTDB lineage: Bacteria > Bacteroidota > Bacteroidia > Bacteroidales > Tannerellaceae > Parabacteroides. Next base: position 4,555 of record JAJPZM010000325.1, read on the forward strand.
ATGAATTTTACCACGTATCTGGGAAGAAAGATAACAATGGCTCAATATATTGACCGGATCGGCAGGATTATTATAGGCCTTATCAAATACACTGATGTCTAAATTAGTTTTCAGCGGTGTTCCATTTTCATCTGTTACCTTTATTTTCAATGTAGCCTTTTCGCGGATAGCATACGTTTTCTTATTCGGTTCTATCTTGATATGCAGTTTCTTTTCAGGATTTACATAAACCAACCTTTCGGCAACCGGTTGCATATTGCCATTAAATAAGGTAAACTCCGCAATGCCCTGATAAGGAAACTCACTAAGAGGCATCTTTATTTTAAGACGATCTTTCAATCTCCCTTTCGCCACACAACAAATCATCCCACGAATTTGTCCCAACAGATAGACCTCCTGGTCCGGCAAACTTTCCGTTTGTGAAATAAAGAATTCCAGGTATTTCTCGCTTTGCCTGGATAAACCGAAGGTCATGCCTTGGGGATAAATTTCCGGCAAAGAATAACTATCGCCATTATCTAACTCTATCCGGTATTTCCCTCCCGAGCCGGGAGTAAAGAAGAAAACACCCATTCCGTCATGGCTACTTTCAAACCGGGTAACTGAAATATCACCTTGATACAAAACACCCTTAATTTCCACCGGGTACCCTTTTCCATTTATAGCTTTAAACACCACACGAGATGGCAGACCTGAAACAAGATTCCCTCCCTCCGGAAAAACATCAAATCGCAAACGTCCCTCTTTAACACTATCAGACTGCTGGTTATCATGAGCAATATTCTTTACTACTTTTACTTTTCGGGAAGACAATATCCCAGTTGTATCATTGTAGAATGAATGGCGGCTATATGCTTCCAGATAATAGTTACCTTCCGACAGCTTCTCATCTATATAAACATGACCGCTGGCAATTCCATTTTCTACCGGATACTTTTCCTGCCAAACCACACTGTCTTTACTACTCACCATTTGCAGATACAGCGTCTTGCTTTGATCAGATAATCCGAGCGACTGTGCATTCAGTTGATAGGCCTTAAACCAAAGATCCTCGCCTGTTTCATAAATTCCTTTACTTGTTTGCAGATAAATAAGTTCGGAAGGCATACCTGCATACTTTGTGGTAAGGGACGTTAAAAACGCATCATCAACTGTTTGCTGGCAAAAACACGGCAAGCAGAAACAGATCAGGAACAAGAAGGCTAACAGTTTGTTTTTCATATCTGGTATTTTATACAATCATTCAATCTGTCAACTTATACCTCTCATACGACGGCCGTACCCAACGCAGATAAACCAGCAATGAGACCAGGCAACACCCCGAACCGACCAGATAAGCAGTAGCCAGACTGGTATGTGAAGCAATAAAACCGGCTGCAAGCATACCGATACCCACTCCGAAATCGAAAGAGGTCAGATAAGTAGAGGTCGCCGTCCCACGCATGTGATGCGGGGCTACGTTTACAAAAAGACACTGGATGGCCGGGACACAAACGCCAAAACCGATACCGATAGCCAAAGCAGAAGCAAAAAAAGACGATCTCGTTATGAAACAGAGCAAACACCGCAAACGAAAGAGTCAGAAAGACAAGTGCACTGATCGAAACCAGGTGAATCTTGCCATGATCCACCAAACGACCGGAGATAAGACGGGCCGTACTGACTCCTATCGCCATAAAAATAAAGAAATAACCAGGATTAGACACATTGATCTCTTTACCATAAAGCACGACAAAAGATACGACCATTCCATAAGGTATTGCACTCAGCAAATAGGCCAATGCGGTAGGAAGCGCTTTTACCAGAATAAAGCGGTCAAGCGAGAAAGGCGGTCTCGGCACTTTCTCCCGCTTCGGATAACGAATCAAACAAACGGAGCCTACCCCTAGCAAAGCAATCGCCAACCCAACAAACACCAACGGATGAAAACCATATTTATCATAAACAGCAACGGCCACCAGCGGAGCCAGCGACATAGCCAGATTGATAGTCAGACCATAAAAGCCCATCCCCTCTCCTCTACGTTTCGAAGGAATCACATCGATCGCAATCGTATTCCCGGCAACAGAGGTCATTCCCATAAAACCACCTTGAATGAAACGGACAGCCATAATGGTTAACACAGTCGTGGCAAACAGATAACCGGTAAACATACAGGCAAAGACCATAAAGGCAAACAGGTACAACGGCTTACGGGAGAAACAGTCTACCAGATAACCGGAAAACGGACGTACACACAACAAGCCGATTGAATAGCTGGAAAGAGCCATATCCACCTCAGAAGTATCAATCTTCAATACTTCCACCAAATAGACCGGCATAGTGGGCATCAGCATATAAAAAGAGAAATTCATCAGGAAATAGGAAATACAACACTGAATGAAATTCCGGTTCCAAAGCACAGGTTTCGCTTCGTTCATTTTTTGTTCTATATCTGCGTCCCCTAATATCAACATTGTTACTTATAATTTATGCCAGTTCACTAAGTTCCAACCAGCGCATTGTCTTTTCGTCTATCTCGTCGATTACTTTGGCAATACGTTCCGATTTAGCCATCAGTTCATCATTGCTGAGAGCGCCGCTGCTCATAGCTGTTTCAAGTTCAGCCTTTTCAGCTTCTAAAGCAGGTATCTCAACTTCCAGCGCTTCAAACTCTCGTCGTTCCTTGAAAGATAGTTTCTTTTTCTGTTCAACCTGGGGGCGATTGTTCTTTTCCGGCGCTGCAACCTGTTTAGGTTGACGGGCAGCTTCCGCTTCCTTTTCCAGTTGATCCTGTACTTCTTTCCATTCGCGATACTGCGTATAATTACCGGGGAAATCTTTCAGATCGGCATTGCCACGGAATACCAGCAAATGATCGACCACCTTATCCATAAAGTAACGGTCGTGAGATACAACAATGGCACAGCCTTTAAAATTACGAAGATATTCTTCCAGAACATTCAACGTTACAATATCCAGGTCGTTGGTCGGTTCATCCAGTACCAGGAAGTTCGGACTGCGCATCAAAACCGTACACAAATACAAACGGCGTTTTTCTCCACCGCTCAACTTATAGACATAGCTATGCTGTTTCTCCGATGCAAACAGGAAACAGTTCAGGAATTGCGAAACCCCCATCTTCTTTCCATCACCCAGATCGACATATTCGGCAATATCCTGTACGACATCGATCACCTTCATCTGCTCGTCGAATTTTAGCCCATCCTGACTGTAATAGCCAAAACGAACGGTCTCGCCTACATCAAAACGGCCACTATCAGGCTCCACCTCCCCCATCAGCATCTTGATGAAAGTAGATTTGCCGGTACCATTGTTGCCGACAATCCCCATCTTTTCATAACGGGCAAAGATATAATTGAAGTCCTCCACAATTTTCAGATCGCCAAAGCTCTTTGTTACATGTTCCGCTTCAAATATCTTCGAACCGATATAAGATGCTTTGACATCCAGGTTCACATTTCCGTTGTCCCGTTGTTGTTTGGCTTTCTTCTCCAACTCATAAAAAGCGTCGATACGGTATTTTGCTTTCGTTCCGCGCGCTTGCGGCTGACGGCGCATCCATTCCAGTTCTTTGCGTAGCAGGTTGTTGGCACGTTCTACTTCCGTATTCATCGTTTCCATACGTTCCTGCCGCTTTTCGAGGTAATAACTGTAATTGCCTTTATATTGGTAGATTTGTTTATTGTCTATTTCGATAATCTCACTGCAAACTCGATCCAGGAAGTAACGGTCGTGTGTCACCATCAAGATACTGATATTGGCACGACTTAAATAACCTTCCAGCCATTCGGTCATTTCCAGGTCGAGGTGGTTGGTCGGCTCATCCAGAATGATCAGTTCGGGATCGGTTATCAGGACGTTTGCCAGTGCAACACGCTTCAACTGACCGCCTGACAGATGCTCTACTTTCTGGTCGAAATTGGTAATTTTCAGCTGCGATAAGATTTGCTTGGCACGTTGCTCATAATCCCAGGCTTTCAGGTTGTCCATACGCATCAGGATATCCTGCAGGTTGGAATGATCGTCACTCGCCATTGCCTGTTCATATTCAGCAATCAGGCGAACCGTTTCATTCGGGGAATAGAAACAAGCCTGCAGCACAGTCAATCCTTCGGGATAAACAGGCGTCTGCTCCAGATAACCGACACGCAGGTCGTTGCGGAACACAACAGCCCCACTGTCATAATCTTCCTTGCCTGCTATAATACTCAGTAATGTTGTTTTACCTGTTCCGTTTTTTGCAATAAGGCCCACTTTCTGCCCTTGCGCAATGCCAAACGTAATATCCTCAAAAAGAACCAAATCGCCAAAGCTTTTGGTAAGTCCGTCAATGTTCAATTGTATCATCTAACAATTATATTTATCTTTGAAACAAAAGTAGTAATTAAAAACCTACGACAAAGCAATTCGTTTTGAATGCTTTTAGTAAGTCCGTCTATCTGTAAATAACTGATCATACTGCTTTTTGTGCTTTAATATGCCGGACAAAGATACAAAATTTCTCGTTTTCATGTTTTTACTCTTCAAATGACATTTTGTTCATTCCATAAAAAAGCATATCTTTGTAATAGTGGTTTATTAAACCGCCGTGAAATTTACGACAGTTTATTTTAGAAAGGAGTCATTATGAAATTTTATAACAGAGTCAGGGAACTGGAAGAATTGCAAAAGGTTCGTGAATTAGCTTTTACAGACCATTCTAAATTGACTGTGCTGACCGGAAGAAGACGCATAGGCAAAACCAGCCTAATATTCAACAGTTGCAATGATACTACAACAATTTATTGGTTTGTCAAACGGAGTAATGAGGCCGATTTATGTGCAGGCTTTACTGAGATAATTTTTCAAGTGCTAGGTATTAGTGTTCCAGGCAAAGTATATAGTTTCACCAAACTTTTTGAATTTGTAATGGAACTGGATACCAAATACAAATTTAATCTGGTAATCGATGAATTTCAGGAATTCTTCAATATTAATCCATCCGTTTATAGCGGCATGCAAGATATTTGGGACAGGTATCGTACAAAAACAAACATCAATCTGATTGTCAGCGGATCAGTTTACACACTGATGGAACAGATTTTTAAAGACAGTAAAGAACCATTATATGGCCGGAGTGACAGAGTTTTGAAATTATTCCCGTTCACCACTACAGTTATCAAAGAGATTCTGCACGATTATAAACCCAATTATAGTAAGGAGGATCTGTTGGCTCTTTATACATTTACCGGTGGCGTTCCCAAATATATCGAACTATTAATGGATGCCGGAGCTACAGATATGGATAAAATGGTAGAATTTATGATACAACCGGATTCCCCATTCATTGACGAAGGTAATACATTGCTCATTCAGGAATTTGGGAAAAAGTACGGGAATTATTATTCAATTATAGGCGCCATAGCCAATGGAGAAAATACTTTACCGGAAATAGAAAATGTATTAGGGATCAGCCCGGGAGGATATTTAAAGCGATTGGAAGAAGATTATAACATAATCACCAAAAAACGTCCGATCTTTTCCAAAGAAGGGACTCAGACTGTGAGGTATGAAATATCCGATCCGTTTTTGAATTTCTGGTTCCGATATTTCAATAAATACCAATCATTGTTGCAGATACAGAATTTCACAGGATTGGCAACAATCATAAAAAAAGATTACCCCACCTATTCCGGTCTGACGTTAGAGAAATATTTCCGTCAGAAAATGATGGAGAGTGGAGAATTCCTAAACATAGGTTCATGGTGGGAGACAAAAGGCAATATGAATGAAATTGACATTGTAGGAATCTATCTGTTTGAGAAAAGGGCTTTGGTTGCTGAAGTAAAACGTCAAAAAAAGAATTTCAAACCTGAATTGCTTCAACAAAAAGTCGAAGCAATCCACAAAAAGGTTCTTTTCAAATATGAGATAGAGAGCCGGTGTTTGACTATGGAGGATATGTAATGTATCTTCCAATCACTTATAACTTGCCCGCGTCGGAACCTGGAATGTTTCTTTCTCCGTCAGATAACCATCCGAATCCTTCAGGCGGATAGAGAAAGTGGCTTCGCCACTTTTCAGTTTGGGGCTTCCATGAACGGTGATCGTGTAGCTGACCCGCCCATGCGGACGGATTTCGCGAATCATAGCAGGGGTAGATAGTTTTATCTGTTTGGACTTTTCTGTTTTAACGACTGGTTCGACGCTGTAAGCAGGTTGCCAGCCCTCATTGTGGATAATGAAAGAGATACGGCAGGTTTCACCGGCATCGATCATCTGGTTACCGTTGCGGTCTTCCAGATAGATATCTTCGATTATGAGATACGGACGCTGGTATTCCCTTCCACCTCGTGTTGAATAGCCATTTTGCTGATTCTGAGAAGATGCGGCGGCAGCCCCTAAAACAGTTCCACCCACAGAACCGACAAACGAGCCTATGGCTTCGCCCCGGTATCCACCGATAGAATGCCCGATCACTGCACCGGTAACCGTCCCGGCCATCATCCCGACCTGCGAACCGACAATCGTCCGCGATGTCGGATCCATCGTTGCACATCCCGTGCAAAACAAAGGAATCATCAAATACAGGAAGTAACTTTTCATTCTCATATCAATTAACTGTTTATTTTCCTGCTAAAATAGGCATAATCAGCGAATAAAGAGATATCAAAACGTGACAATATTCGTCTGAACAGAAAACGAAGAAATTAATCCAGCGTCAGGTTAAATTCGTCTTTCAGTCTGCCTAAAACAGGGTTGATGCTCAACAGGTGTTCGAATTTCTCTGTCGCAGTATAAGCCAGGTGCTTTTCATTTGTTTCAGTAATGCGAACACGCATCTGGATACGTGTATTTTTAAGTTGTACGCGCAGATAGTTCAGCAGATCGACACAGCCATTGCTCAACTCATCCTGCTGGCCCGGGTTATGTACACCCACTTCAAAGAAATAATTATCCTGTAAAACGGGTTTACAATTGATCATTGTATTTTTCAGATAAACTTTCTTGTCGATAGTCGCAGCGTATGCATCCCAACAGTGAAGCAAATCTTCCTGGGTAAAAGGATTCACCAACTCCTGCACAGAACGATTTTCTTGTTGCACCGCTTGGGTTTTCGGCTTTTCTACACCGATTTCTTTCAATGATATTCCCAAGTGAGGCGGATGGACAGGTCTTTTGGAAGGTGCTTCGGACGGTCCTTGCGGAATAACAGTTGCCGAAGAAGGCATATTGGTTGCCACTACACGCCCATTGCCGCCATTCATCATTCCGCCTGCTGGGGGAACCGGCTGACCGGGCTGAGCTTGCTGACGAACCGGTTGACCTTGCGGTACAGATTGTGTCGCTTGAGAAACAGGCTGTCCGGGAGCACCGGAAGCAATAGGTTCAATCAGTCCTTTTTTTTTATCGTCGGCAGCCTGACCGGCATTACTTAGCTGGCAGAGCTGGATAAGCGTCAGTTCAAGCAACAAGCGTTTGTTACGGCTGGCACGATAATTCAAATCGCAGGTGTTAGCCAGTTCGATCGCTTTAAAAAGCAACTGATCCGGGCAACGTTTTGCCATCTCTTTATACCGTTCACGGATAGAAGCTCCTACTTCAAACAGGATCAGCGTAGCTTCATCCTTGCAAACCAGCAGATCGCGAAAATGGGCAGCCAGACCGGTGATGATATTCTGCCCGTCGAAACCTTTACTCAATATTTTATTCAATATCAGAATCGAAGAACGGACATTGCCGGAAAGGATCGTATCCGTCAAACGGAAGTAATATTCGTAATCAAGTACGTTCAGATTGTCGATAACGGCCTGATAAGTGATATTTCCGTTTGTAAAGCTGACAACCTGGTCGAAAATAGACAAGGCGTCACGCATACCGCCATCGGCTTTCTGGGCAATTACGTTCAACGCTTCCGGCTCGGCAGTTACATTTTCCCGGGAGGCGATATATTCCAGATGCTCCACCATGTCGGCAATCGAGATACGCGAAAAATCATATATCTGGCAACGCGACAGAATCGTCGGAAGTACTTTATGCTTTTCGGTAGTCGCCAGGATAAACAAGGCATGGTGCGGCGGTTCTTCCAACGTTTTCAGAAAAGCGTTGAAGGCGGCGGAACTCAGCATGTGCACCTCATCAATGATAAATACTTTATATTTTCCGATAGCCGGAGGAATACGCACCTGGTCGATCAACGAACGGATATCGTCGACCGAGTTGTTGGACGCGGCATCCAGCTCATGAATATTATAAGAGCGTTGCTCGTTGAAAGCCTGGCACGATTCGCATTCGTTGCAGGCCTCGCCGTCGGCCGAGGGGTTCAGGCAGTTGATCGTCTTAGCAAAGATACGTGCACACGAAGTTTTCCCGACACCACGAGGTCCGCAAAACAGATAGGCATGAGCGAGTTTGTTACTTTGTATTGCATTTTTTAGTGTAGTGGTAAGAGACTTTTGCCCTACAACACTACGAAAAGTAGAGGGGCGATATTTTCTTGCCGATACAATATAATTGTCCATTCTTTGCTTTTTTATTTAAAGACAAAGATACGGATTATGGCTGTAATTTGCGAATAAAATAAGGGCAATCAAAACACAAAATAATATTTAGGCTGATTCTTATAATAAGCTACCGCTATATTTTCGATTACTTGTACACGTCGCTTTTCGATGTTTTCTTCAACTTGCATCTGTTTTTCATAAAGAGCTATGTTTCGAGCTAACTCAGCATCTACCGATTGTTTTATTTGACCGGCAAGCCCTTTTGCTTCTTTTGCACACGAACTGCTCATGTCTATCTCATTAAACCATCGCACCGATTCTTCATAATTACCAAGTGCAAAAGCTCCTTGCGCTTTCTGCAAAATATCACTGCACTTTTTTTGCTGATACATTACATAAACATCCTTCATTGCAGCTGCAACCAACCTGTATTGTGACAAGGTTTCCGGATATGAAGACAGCAAAGCCACTGCTCCTTCGTATTGTTGCATACCTGCCATTGTCAGGGCTTTCGTTATAATAGCTTGCGTATTATTACGATAATAATCCAATATTTTTATTCGTGTTTCACTAAAGAACACCGCCAAGTGCTTGTTTTTACTTGACAAGTTGCTTATTGAGGCCATAATTGCATTATCTTTTGTATGCCCTTCGCCACGCAAAGTAAGATTTACAGAAGAAAACACAGTTCCCGTTATAACATGTGAAATAACCAACGACAGTTCGATGTCATAGATATGGATATTTTTCATACCACCTTCCACTATCTTCTTATTCGTAACAATAGTCTGTGGAGACACTATGATTCCGCTATAATCAGCCATTCCTATTCCACTTTCAGTCATTGCAGAAGACAATCTACTCTTTAGCAATTGTAAAACATCTTCTTTTTCAGTCATCTGCTGTTTAGGCAAAGCTACTGCTATCGACAAATTCTCATTTTGAGCCATTATGGGCACGATGGCAATCCCTAATAAAATAGCCAATATAAAAGAACGTTTCATACTCATTCTTATTTTATCGTTATTACTAAAGTATTATTGCTGATGTCCCGGCCAATCTGCAAACCTAATTTACGAGCAAACTTCATAAAACTCAACCCGAATTTATTGATATTGTAATTGTTCCCATTTTCATCTTTCAATGGTATACGCACATCATCGAATATCATCTGTTTATCGGTTGTTCCCTGAATGTGATAATTGTTCTTGTACGCATTATCGCTCATCCATAACTCTATTTCGTCAGATAAGGTGAGTCCTTCATTACCAATTTCACTGGACATCGTATATTGTGATGTTTGCGCAAATCCGATCGTAACATTTACAGAACGTCCGTTAACCACAATGTCATTGAACTTGGTCTGCATAACATTCAGAAAATCATCAGCCTGGCTCTCAATAGCCTTTGAAGCCAATTTACCCATGTCATCCGTATAAAATTTACCACTTTCGCCAACCTTGCTAGACAGAGAATTTCCCGTAGAAATATCGTAGGCGGTGATAATCACCTTCACAGAATTGCCACTACCGGACAGGAGCAAATTAATTTCCGCATCTACATAGATATCTGCCCCGGATTGCTGGATAATCATCGTTTTCAGATCCGACTGATTATCCATTGCCAAACCATCCACTTTTGAAAGGGATTTCAATTTGCCTAAAAAGTCTACGGTTGTAAATCCGCGACTGTCAAAGGCTTCCTTAATTTTTGGTCAGGACGATACGCTTGTTTACATCTTCCTCAAGTACGGTACGTATATCTTCTCCCTCTTTAATATAAGGGACTACCATAATCTTGGGTTGAACGGTTGTTGTTTGCTGAGCCCTGACCGCAAAGGCCATACAGCTCAAAAATATCATTAAAATCAGTTGTTTCATGTGTCAATGTAGTTATAATCCGAATTTTCGAATAATGCCGTTACGTTCCAAATCCTCACGTAAAGCACGTATTTTTATGGTAACGTCTACAACAATATTTTTTCTTTTGTTTATATCTTTAGAAAAAGGCTGCACAATCTCTGAAGAGGAAATGAAGTTTTTATAACCGCCGTCATAAAAGCCATCGAAATAATTCAAGTGTCTTTTCATTATTTCGTTTTCCGTTTCAGTAATCATTGCCGTCGAGTTAGCAGCATTGTCAATGCCTTGAAACAAAATTGCTTCTAATGCAGAGAGTTCCGCATCAACCAATGCCAGGCTTTTGTTTTTTGCATAACCGACACTCCGCAGCGTGATCGTATTGCTTGTAGAAGACAGATAGTTTACTTGATATTGTGCCTGGCATCCAATCCCCATTCCCATCAGGATGATAAATAATAATAATAATAATACACGTTTCATAACCTTATCATTTTACGATCAGTTTACATTCCATCTTAGCTCCGGATTTGAACTTTTCTGCAATACCGAATCCCGATTTTTTATCCGCTTCGCATTCAGCGAACGAATCTCCGGCAAGTTTCTTTACAGTCAGCTCCCCCATAAGAGACGGATATGATTGCCCATCGATCATTTCAATGTTTTCGACGGTGAATTTATCTCCGACATGAATACCCTGTTTCTGACCAGCCGACAATAAGACATATTTTGCAACTCCCTTTTTCTCCGAAAGAATACGGGTTATCTTTGCTGTCACAGGAAAATTCACCCTGAAATATTGATATATTTCATCTTGCATAGAAGCCATGGCTTGCGTGACCGCACTTTCGGGGGAAAGGTTTTCCTGACTCGCCTTACCCTGGAAACTGGTAGCTTCGGTACTTAGCCCGGTTGCCACATCTACCACCTTCATTTGAAATGCCACACTTGCTCTATAACCTCTGGTCGATCCGTCAGAATTCTTCACTCGGTAAACCGGGATTTTTACAATATGCCCCGTTATCATCTTCTCGGCAGCAATAGCAACATCCTGTTCTACCCTATTTTCACTATCCAGAAAAACCTCGCTCTTTTGTAATTCTAATTCATCATGAATCTTGTCGATGCTGGTTCGATCCACTACGCGGAAACGCCTTGTATTAGTCAGCATTTCCACGACCTTTTCCGTTACCAGTCCTGCGTAAGGGCTTTGCTGTTCACACGAAAACTGTGCCACCCCGACAACAGGCCGGGTATCAACTTGTGCATAGCCGACAAGGCCACACACAAGCATAACCACGAATGATAAAATCTTCCTCATTACAGATTTCCACCTGATTGTAAAGTCTGGATGATTTGTTGCACAGCCGCTGCCTGTGCTGCACTTCCTTCGAGCAGAATCGGAGTAGCGAGATTACCGAACTCAAGGACAGCCGTTGCAGCTTTAGCACCTTTGGCCAATTTAGCTGCTTTCATCGGGTTTTTCTCTTTCGCGGCCGACTCAGAAATAGTCTTGACCTCGATGGCTGCTTTCTGTGCCTGGTCTACCGCTTTCTTTACAGATACACCTTCTGCCGTAACGGTTGTTCCTAACGTAATCCATTCTTCGAGGGTCGGTTTTTTGACAGTCACATCTGTTACTCCGTCTTTTGTTTCGCCGATCTCACGCTTGTAAAGGTTCTCCAACTGTTCACTGTTTGCAACAGCCATAATTGCAGCATCATACACAGCCTTGCCATAGGCATCCACATCGGCATTTCCACATTGTTTGGGGTAATCATCACAAAGAGCTTTTAATTTAGCACTGCGTTCCTGGCTCTTCGATATTTCATCTTTAGTCTGAGCCTGTACTGCTACCATTGAAATTAAAGCAATGGCCATCAATAAAACTTTTTTCATATTCGCTAGAAAAGTTTTTTTGCGCCTCACCTGCAACTCCCTATGTAAGACAGTAAAAAATAAATATTTATTGGACACAATACACAAAAACGTGGAGCCACAACTGTCACTCGTTCCACGATGTAAAGGCCTTCGCATTGCCCCGATTAGTCGAAACGAGCAACGTCGAAAGCCCCACGCCAATGCTTATGTATATAATGCACCCTATATTGTCCTTGCCGGTTTCAGCAACCGACAAGAAACAATAAGGGCCGTATACAAACATTCCACGGGGCGTCTCCATTGCTTTGTCTTTGACTAATCGTTTGAATTTGCGAAGTTCTTACATCGTCAAAACCAAAGCGTCCAGTAAACGCCTTTTATGTATGTGTGTTTCACTCACCCGCACATCTAAAGGAGATCGGATTAAGAGAAACGCTACAAACGTAATCAAATTCTTTCAAAAACACACTTTTTCTTCAACTTTTCTTTGCAGCACACTTTTTCTATATAATAAAGTCCTTCGGTCATTCGTACAATCTCCATAGAGAAATAGAAACAAACCATCTTTGCCAAGCCTTCTGCAAAATAGTGCACTTGCGATGGCAATTTATTGCATAACCGATGGATGGCAAAGTTGTGCCACTGGGGTTGCAAAGTTGTGCCATCGCAAAGGAAATATTTTGGCAAAACTACGAAAGCGCCGTACTACTTAGTAATCACCACTCATAGTCCTCTATATAAGCATCAAATTCCCATGGTTGTTCAACGCCGTTTCGCTTAAAAAGATTCTGCACTTTCTTTTGTTCGGCGGGCGAAAGCAGACGCTCGCCTTTGCGGACACGATAATAACTTCTTTTACCAAACATGCGGATTAGTCCGAGGACGACGGAATTATACTGATTAACAGTTAGTTCCCCTAATATATTCATAAATCCTTGGGCGTAATATATTTTCTTATCGGGTCGATAATCAGAGCATTCACCCTGCTGGGCTGCCTGGTATCTCGGGCTGATGATATTCCAATACTTCTTGTCATCGGGCATCGCCTGTTCCGCCAACTGCTTGAGACAGGTAGACGCATGAGGGCATTCCCGATTCAGGCACAAGGGATAACCTTGAGGGACATTACCGGGTTCAAATGTTTGTTTCATATAGATAGATCTTAATTAGGATTATACGATTATCCAAAGTTAAGGAAAATCCATCGAATGTATTGCCTTTTTTGCGTACCTTTGCAAAAACGATGTTCCATGTCACGCATAAAAGACTTTTACAACAAGTATCTTTCCAGGATAAATGCCTATTGGTTGGTTATCATTGGATTTTTAATTCTCACTTTTACGGTGGGCGACAGCAACTTGTATAAACGCTATACGTACGACGAGAAAATCCGCAGCCTGGAAAAAGAGATCAAACACTATCAGAAAGAGATAGAGATAAACAGTAAGAAACTGAACGATCTTCATACCGACAAAGAAGGTCTGGAACGCTTCGCCCGTGAAGAATATTTCATGAAGAAGCCGAATGAAGACGTTTATATCATCAAAAAGAAATAATGAATCAAAAAGCAAGAACAATCATTTTTAATATTGCCGGTCTGCTGATACTCGCAGGTGCGGCTCTTTTCCTGACCAAATGGTTTCTCGCACCTTACCTGTTTGCGGTAGGGGCAGCCGGGATGGCGGTCTGTTTTCTGACACTTCCTACCAAGGATATGGAGTTTCGCCAGCGCAGGCTGCACCGTTTCAATGTAATCGCCTCCCTCCTGATGGTCTGTGCATCCGGGTTGATGTTCAAAGACATGAAAGAATGGGTGATTTGCCTGACGATCGCGGCAATATTGCTGCTGTATTCGTCGTTCGTTTCTTCCAAGAATAAGTAAGCAAATTCATACTAAACTAAAAAAGGGACTGTCCAAAAAGTGGATAGCCCCTTTAGCTATTGTTTATTTCGG
>JAJPZM010000063.1 GCA_021204335.1 Parabacteroides sp.
AATGAATTGGCCGCATAACAAAAAAGAAGGCATCCTTTTAGGACACCTTCTTTTTATGCCTGCCCAAGGCAATTCGCAAGTCAGAGAAAAAGCAGAAGAACTGCTACATGCCGTTATCACTGACAAAACGGAAGACACTCCTGCTGATACCCTGACCGTACAAGAGAAGCTCCGGCAAGATTCGATCAGAATGCAGGAACTCGAGCTTCAGGTTCAGGAAATGAAACTGAACGAGATCGTACTGCGCACGGAACTGAACGACGTACGCAATATCCACATCACTACCGATTCGCTGAAAAAGGCGGAGCAGCAACGGCGCATCGATTCGTTGTGTACGCTGACGCCAGGTGTCCCGCTGGTTATCGACGATGATACGCTGCTCACTTTCTATACTAAGAAAGGAGGTCTTTCCGCCCACGATCGGGCAGAAAATGCCGCCCGTCAAATCCTGCACATAGGCAAAGACCTGAGTCTGAAAACCGACTCCGTCTATCCCTTCGACAGCGAGTTGATGACAGACATCATGTATGGAGGCAAGGTGCTGTTCAGCGTAACCGACCAGGATGCGCTCTGGCAAAACACAGCCCGGGAAGAGCTTGCCCGGACATACTGCACAATTGTCAGCGAAAAGATCCAAACGCTAAAGAAAGAGCACAGCATCCTCCAGATAGCCAAACAGGTGGCTTTATTCGTATTGGTGCTGGTGGTTCAATATCTATTGTTCAAACTGACCAACTATCTGTTCAGGAAGCTGCGCCGCCAAATCATCTGGTTAAAACAAAACCGGCTCAAATCGATTACGATACGCGATTATGAATTCCTGAATACCCACCGCCAGGGACGTGTATTGATCTTTTTCAGCAACATATTGCGTTATATCGTCTTATTGATACAGCTGATGATCAGTGCCCCGATACTGTTCGCCATATTTCCCCAAACGGAAAGCCTGGCTATCCGACTGTTCTCTTATATCCTGGAGCCTGTCAAGATGGTACTCAAATCGGTGATCGACTATATACCGAATCTGTTTATCATCCTGGTGATCTACTATTGCATCAAATACATTATCAAAGGAATACAGTATATTACCAATGAGATAGAAAGCGAGAAACTGAAGATAACAGGATTCTACCCGGACTGGGCGCAACCGTCGTTCAACATCATCCGCTTTTTACTGTACGCTTTTATGATAGCCATGATCTATCCGTATCTGCCGGGATCGAATTCGGGGGTATTCCAGGGTATTTCCGTCTTTGTGGGATTGATCGTCTCGCTGGGATCAAGTACGGTGATCGGGAATATCATTGTCGGGTTTGTTATCACTTACATGCGTCCTTTCAAGCTAGGCGACCGGATCAAACTGAATGAGACGACTGGGAATGTGATTAAGAAGACGCCGTTCGTCACCCGCATCCGTACACCTAAGAACGAGGTGGTAACCATTCCGAACTCATTTATCATGTCGTCCCACACCGTCAATTACAGCGCGTCGGCACGCCAGTTCGGGCTGATTATCCATACCACCGTAACAATCGGGTATGACGCTCCCTGGCGACAGGTACATCAATTACTGATCGATACCGCACGCTCCACCCCGGGCATTCTCTCACACCCGAAACCGTTTGTGCTTGAAACCGAGTTGCAGGATTATTACCCTTGCTACCAGATCAATGCATACATCAAAGATGCCGACCGGCTGACACAGATCTATTTCGACCTGCATCAGTCGATACAGGATACCTTCAATGAAGCCGGCGTAGAGATCATGTCGCCCCACTATTATGCCAAACGCGACGGCAGTGCCTCTACCATTCCGTCAGATTATCTGCAACCTGCCGATATTTCTGATAAAAAGTAAGAAACAAAGCCCCTTATAGTTAAAAAAAGTCCTCCTGCAGAACAAAATGCAGGGGGGACTTGTGTTATAATTCCAAAGTCACTAATAAAAAAGCAGAATAATGAAAAAGTATTTTATCGCAGTAGCAGCTCTGGCTTTGTTAGCTGCATGTAGCGGGAAGAAAACAACGGAACCCGTCATCATTGAAGAAGAAAGTGTAGCAGTTGCCGAATCTGTACCCGATGCTCCGGCACTACCGGTTATATCCGATGCCAAAGCAAAGGTTAACAAGACAGACAAAGCAGCCAAACCGGTCAACATGCGCGACTCTCTGAAGGTCGATCCTAAAAAAGGTTCGGTCATCCAGAAAAAATATAAAGGTACATTCCCTGCCGCTGACGGTCCGGGCATCGATTACGACCTGGTTTTATTCTACCAGCAAGATAGCGACGACGGCGTTTACGAAATGGATGCCACCTACCTGGAAGCAGAAGACGGGCAAAACCAGACCTTCTCCTCTACCGGTAAACGTAAAGTTAAAAAAGGTACTCCTTCCAACAGCGAAGCCATTGTTTACGAGCTGATCCCGAGCGACGGCACCATGACTTACTACTTCCTGGCAGAAGGCGACAGCCTCACCCTGTTAACCCAGGATTTACAAAAAGCAGCCTCAGGCCTCAATTACACCCTGATGCTGGTTCAATAACGAAGCACATCTTTGTATAAATAGAAAAGAGGCGCCCCAATCCTACCGGGATACGCCTCTTTTCACATTTCTACTTTTTCAGGTACACTTGAAAAAACTACTAAAAAAGAAAGAATATTCAAGTGCACTTGAAAATATTAAAACCTTACTTAATACCTAATTTAGCTTTGATAGCCTTAGGCAGTGCATCCTTATGAACAACAATCGTCATCGTTTTGTAAGCGACGAACGGTTCGGAAGCATACCAGGTTCCATTGTATTTATTGTCAGTACCCCATGAGTTCTTCACCATATAGAACTTTTTACCATTCTGGTCTTTAGCGATACCGTAGATCAGCATACCGTGGTCATCGGTAGTCTGGTAGTTATCATAATCTTTCTGGCGCATTTCCTGGGTAACAGTTACTTCCTTGCAACCCGGCTTTTCGATCATCTTGCGGATCTCGGCTTCCTTTTCGGTTCTGCTCAAACCAACCCATTTGTCCTGGTCGGAACCGGAAGTTTCGATAGAAGCTACATCGGCAGCAATCGCGACACCGTTGCGGGTAAAGCCCTTTTCACTTACATCGGAAGCCCATGCGATGGTATAACCGGTGTTAATCGCATTGTCCATCACCTGCATCAGTTCATCCAACGGCAGGTTGTACGACAGATCCCAACGCCAGTTATCTTGTACCTCGATCGGGAAAGCCGTATAGAAAGGCTGGTGTGTGTAAGAGGTCAGCGAGATATAATCGTCGATATTCAAGCCCAGCTCTTCACCAAAGCTCTTCGGAGTATATTCTTTTCCGTTGTAAGTAAACTTTTCGGGAACGGCACCCAGATAAGCATCGATAATACCATCCAGCCCCTTCTTCCAGGCAGTAGACAATTTACCGTTCGGGTTCTTGATCACCGTATTCACGTATGAGATAGCCAGGCTTTCCAACTCGCCATGCACGTGCTGGTCTTCGCCATATTGCAACCCGTTCATCACCGATTCGGGAACGGCACCATAATGTTTGGTAGCATACAGCACATCACCGAATGAACCGCCCTGCGCAAAGTTCAGGCAACCATGCAATCGTACAAATTTATCGGCCTTATCTTTATAAGAATGGCTTACCACAAACATTTCAGAAAGATCGTATTCGCCTTTTCCCTGGCGCAAAAGTTCTGCTTCCAGGAAGCCGATACCGGAGAACGACCAGCATGTGCCGGTGCGGTTCTGATTCTTTACCGGAGTAATTTTCAATTCTTTTACCGGAGTAAATACATACTCGTCTTTTTCCTGTGCTTCGGCATTAGTTGCGGTAAACGCACAAGCCAGCAATAAGCCGGCAGCAATAAGTTTCTTCATCTTTTATTTTCGATTTTATTAGCAATAATACATTTTGTGACAAATGTAAGAGTTTTATTCCTTTTTTCCATACTTTTGCAACTCACGATTATACAATTACAAATTAACGGAGACATGAAAATTACTATTATCGGAGCCGGAAACATCGGCGGTGTCATTGCCCGGGGGCTGGCAAAGGGAAATATGTTTAAAGCGTCAGATATCACCTGTACGGCACAGTCGCAAGCCACGTTGGATAAAATGAAAGCTGCCAACCCTGATTTTGTGTTGTCGCTCGACAACATCGAGTCGGTAAAAGGGGCTGATATCATCGTAATCGCTGTCAAGTCCTGGCGGGTGGAAGAAATTGTCGACCAGATAAAAAGAAAGATCGATCCCAATAAACAAATCATCGTTTCGGTTGCTGCCGGTATCAGTTTCGAAACACTAAATACATACTTCACCAAAAATTCAAGCTACGAAGACTGGGTAACTCCGGCTCTTTTCCGCATCATGCCGAATACGGCGATCGAGGTATTAAGCAGCATGACTTTCGTCTCTGCCTATAATGCATCTAAGGAACAATGCGACCTGATCATCGACATATTCAATGAGCTAGGAAATGCCATGCTGGTAGAAGAACGTCTGATGGGTGCCGGTACAGCCCTGGCATCGAGCGGTATCGCTTTCGCCCTCCGTTATATCCGCGCAGCCATCGAAGGAGGCGTCGAACTGGGCTTCTATCCAAAGCAGGCACAGGAGATCGTTGTACACACCGTTAAAGGGGCGACCGATCTGTTGCTGGAAAACAAGAGCAATCCGGAAATGGAGATCGACAAGGTTACTACTCTCGGCGATATCACCATCAAAGGATTAAACGAAATGGAGATGTCCGGCTTTACTTCATCTGTTATCAAAGGATTGAAAGCGAGTAAATAAGATGTAAATTAGGATATGATTTATCGTTTCTATATAGTCAAAGTCACTTGATTATTACAGGCTTATTTGCCCTCAATTTTAACAGAGGGCAAATAAGCCTGTAACTGAGCCGGTCTTACTTATAACAGATAGCTGATATTCAAATTAACTCCCTCCTACAAATAGTTCAGTTTTTTCTAAATCCGCTCAATTTGCGTCATCGTTAAACAATATATTTGTGTCGGCAGTTATGAAGAAAAAGACTTACGCTTTTTGCCCGGAAACCGTGCGGCTTTTTTCCTATAACGTGGCAAGTCGCGGTCTATAGCCATGCCTGCCGGCATGAGTGTCCTGGATGATCAAAACAGCCCTCTACAGAGCAATTCCAACTTTAGGTGTCAGCCGTCAGTGCCTCCAGCTGACTGAGATATAGCAAATTACACTGAAAGGAAATTATTTTAGCCTTTTTAAAGAGAAAGACAGAGTGTCCTGAACGACCACTCATAAAAAATGGGTAGGCACCGAAAGGTCAATGGATAGGCATCGGATAACAAATGAATAAGCACCCATTTTTAAAGGTAGGGTATTTTGAAATGTTAAGTCCTTAGTTTTAATTTCAAAATAAAGGACTTCTGACTTTAAAAGACTGGTATTTTTTTTGGCTGATCTGCATTGCCCGGCTGAAAGCAACAGGACTCAGCGTATCTTTCTATTTATTAAGCCATTACAATAAAGATGAAACATGAAAGCAAGGTATTGAAGTGTTTGCATCAGAAAGTGCGTTTCAACCATAAAGAGAAGAAGCGGTCGTACAAGGCATCGATCACAATGTCCTCGATCCCTTTCCCGGCAGCCATAAAATGATGGCAGGCAAAAGCGATGTATTTCAGCTTATCGATGGGTCCCAGATGCATAACCGACACGCTCTGGTAAAAAGGGCGGGCCGGGTTTTAGTCGCATAAATATCGACCAGGAAAGTATAGTAATGCTTCCTGATCTCCGGTTGTTGAAAACAATGTTCAATCAATCCGGTTTTCCCCATACGGCGGATCGAGATGATCGCAGAAATAATCGGCAGAAACATAGCCGCTTGTAACAAATGGATTGTTGATAATTGTCATAACCTTATAGCTTTTATGCAAAGATAATTATTATCTTACAATAATTACTATATGATAATAGGATTTTGTATCGGGACAGCCAACCGGTTTAAATAGAAAACGTCTTCGCTATCCGGTACACCCAATGCATGGACAGGCGATGCCAGAGGGAAGAAGGCACTTCCTCCATCAGAAGATCCTCGCGGAACTCACGAAGAATCAACCAGTCGGCCTGTTGCACCCAATGGCGGAACGTGGGGTTGGAGGAATGATTCTCCGACAAATGCAGAAGGGCGTCGAGGTCGAAACGCTCGGCAACGGTTCCGGCACCCGAAAGCGAGGCGTCGTAAGCATTACACACCTGTTCGATATGGGTAGACACCATCAGGACAGGTTTATCCAGATACATGGCTTCGCAGACAGATTCGAAACCGGCAGTCGTGGCGTATGCTTTGGCGCCTGCCATATAATGGATGAAACGAACATCATTCAGTTGATGGAAAGAGAGGTTGTCGTCTATGCAAGTTGTTTCTGCCGCTCCTTTTTTATCCCAAAAGAAATGCATCGGCACGTCCGGATGGGCGGCATGCCAGTCTTTTACTTCTTCGCTGAAACCGCTGTTCAGCAAATAACCATGCAGGTAATTGCCTTTGCGGGGAGTCGTGCCAACCACTTCCTTTCGCAGCAAAGGGGGGACGACAACTATTTTCTCGCCGGGAGCTTCGCGCATCTTCCGAAACGACAATGCCAGTTTCTTCGTTGCCCCGATAGCCGTTACAAGGGTAAAGAATTTCAGGAGAGACAAAGAAACAGTGTTCAGTTTGGGAAAAGAGAAATCAGGATGAAGGAACAAATATTGATGGGCGATGCAGACCATGATTGCCTCCGGGCGGCAAAAAAAGATAAGTCAGTCCGGTCAGCAATTCATAGAAATTGACGACCACATCGGCACCGGTTTCTTTTATCATCCGGTTGATATAACCGATACTGGCAGTATATTTATGCATGCGCAACACGTTATATCCTATACTTTTCAGCAAGTTTACCTGTTTATTCTTTGCCATCGGCAGGAAGTTCGGACTTTCAAAAGGATAGACGGGGACGTTGATCTTTTCCATAAAGAAATCCGGAATACGACGCGCCGGACTTTTACCGACCAACACACCGACAACTTCGTGGCCTTCGCCTGCCAGCTTCTGGCGGAGAGACAATGCCTGTGTGAGATGCCCCCTGCCCTCGCCTTGTATGACAAATAATATTTTCATATTACTTCAGCATATAATAAAGATTTCAGAGCTGTATCATCTTCTGTTTCATAGTCAGCCTTATTGTACGTAAGAATGTTCCATTCGCCTTGCTCGTTCTCAACCAGGGCGGTCAGGCTTTCTACCCAGTCGCCCGAATTAAGATAATGCACATTGCCATACCACACATTAGCAGCCTGGTGGATATGACCGCAGATTACCCCGTCCAACCGTTTAGCCTGAGCCAACTTAACCAGTTCCTTTTCGAAATCGGAGATGTAAGAGACAGCACTCTTTACCCGGTGTTTGACGTGTTGGGACAGAGAGAAGTAAGGTTTACCATGTTTCTCCCGGTTCTTATTGTAGATTTTATTCATCCAGAGCAGGAAAGTATAACCAATATCGCCCAGCATCGCCAGCCAGCGCATATTAGTCGTTATCGTATCGAATATATCGCCATGAGTCACCAGGTAACGCTTCCCATGAGTATTCAGCAGATAATCTTTCACAATAGAGATATTAGAGAACCGGAAAGGAACAAGGTTATCGAGGAAATCGTCGTGGTTTCCCCGTACATAAACGATCTGCGTGCCTCTTTTCTCCATCATCTTCATGAGCACTTTGAAGAAGTCGGTCTGTGCCTGTTTCCATCGTTTGCCTGACTTTTGGAGTTGCCAGCCATCGATAATGTCGCCGTTTAGGATCAGGCGGTCGCAGTCGATGTGTTTAAGGAAGTCGGTCACTTCTTTCGTCCTGGAGTGTTCGGAACCCAGGTGTATATCGGAAAGCACAACGGTCGGATAATATGTTCTTAGTTTCATACATAAGATATTTACACGATGCAAAGAAACCAAGCCGTTGTTACAGTGCTACAACAATGATATGAAGATGCGTTTGCGTTGAAGGCAAGGCATAAAAAAAGCAGCCCCTGATCCGAGAGGCTGCTTCTAAACCAGCATGAGTGATTTAACAAGTAATCACAAATTAATCAATCTAAATTATTCTTCTGTCTGTGTTGCTTCGTAAGCCTTCAACAGTTTATCCTGTACATCCGACGGAACGAGTTCGTAAGCGGCAAACTTCATGGTGAATGAAGCACGGCCACCGGTGATGGAACTCAATGAAGTCGAATAGTTAGACATTTCTTTCAAAGGAACTTTCGCCAGCAACTTTTCAAAACCTTTCTCGCTATTCATACCCATGATGATGGCGCGGCGTCCCTGTAGGTCGCTCATTACATCACCCAGATAATCGGCAGGTACGGAAACTTCTACGTCATAAACAGGTTCCAGGATCTTTGGACCGGCTTCTTTAAAGGCAGTACTGAAGGCATTACGACCGGCCAACATGAAAGAAATTTCATTACTGTCTACCGGGTGCATCTTGCCATCATAAACAATGATGCGCACGTCGCGGGCATACGACCCTGTCAGCGGTCCCTGTTCCATACGTGCCATAATACCTTTCAGAATAGCCGGCAGGAAACGCGCATCGATGGCACCACCAACGATACTGTTTATAAATACCAGCTTACCACCCCAGTCCAAATCAACAATCTGCGTATCACGTACGCTGATCTTATATTCTTGTCCTCCAAAACGATAGGTATCCGGAGCCGGCATGCCTTCGTAATAAGGTTCTACAATCAGATGGACTTCACCGAACTGGCCTGCACCGCCGGATTGTTTCTTATGGCGGTAGTCGGCACGCGAAGCTTTCGTGATCGTTTCACGATACGGGATCTTCGGTTCAAGATATTCAATCTGCAATTTATCATTATTTTCAATTCTCCATTTTAATGTGCGCAGGTGGAATTCTCCCTGGCCGGAAACGATCGTCTGTTTCAATTCCTTCGACTGTTCGATCACCCATGTCGGATCTTCCTCACGCATACGGTTCAGGATTTCCATCATCTTTTCCGAATCAGATTCGTTGACGGGCTTAATGGCACGACGGTATTTAGGATCCGGATATTTGATAAAGTCGAATTTATAATCGCATCCCTTACCGTTCAGCGTATTGCCACGACGCACGTCTTTCAGTTTTACGGTTGCCCCGATGTCGCCGGCAACCATTTCCGTTACTGCGTTACGAGTCTGGCCGGCTACAGAGAATAGCTGGGCGATACGTTCTTTCGAGCCACGGTCGGCATTCAGTAAATCGTCTCCTTCTTTTACTTTTCCTGATATCACTTTAAAATAGGAAACCTGGCCGATATGCTGCTCGACAGTTGTCTTGAAGAAGAACAAGCTGGTCGGGCCATTCGAGTCGGGAGTAACTTCCACACCGTCGGTTGTTACCGGGCGAGGCATCTTATCGGTACAAGGAACTACATTACCCAGGAATTCCAACGTACGGCGCACGCACATATCACGACCTGCACATACACAGAATACGGGGAACATACTGCGGGTTACCAAACCTGCGCGGATACCGGCACGCATATCGTCTTCGCTTAAAGTACCTTCTTCGAAGAATTTTTCCATCAATATGTCGTCGTTCTCGGCAGCCGATTCAACGAGCGCTTTATGAAGTTCCATGGCTTTGTCCATCTCCTCTGCCGGGATATCCAGCACATCGGGAACACCGCCTTCGGGTTTCCAACGATACATTTTCATCTTCAATACATCGACAACGGCATTGAAAGAGGCACCCGTACTGATCGGATATTGGATAAGGACTGCCTTGCTGCCGAACTGATCTTTCAACTGTGCGACTGTCCCGTCGTAGTCAGCCTTGTCGTTATCCAAATGGTTAACAACGAAGATAACCGGTTTATGGAATTGTTCTGTATACCGGAACTGGTTCAATGTACCCACTTCCACACCATGCTGGGCATTCAGTACCATCAGTGCCGTATCGGTAACATTCAGAGCGGAAACAGCGCCACCGATAAAGTCGTCCGAACCCGGACAGTCGATGAAATTCAATTTCCTATCCTGCCATTCTACACTGAAAACGGTTGAGAACACTGAGTAACCATACTCTTTCTCAACCGGGAAATAATCGCTCACCGTATTTCCCGCTTCTACAGTACCGCGACGTTTTATAACTCCACCCTCGTAAAGCATTGCTTCAGCGAGAGTGGTTTTCCCAGAGCCCGAACTTCCCAAGATAGAGATGTTCTTAATTTCGTTTGTTTGGTATACTTTCATGATATCAGGTATTTTTTTGAGTTTAACAATAAATATCATTACGTGAATTGTTCACAAGGGCGCAAATTAGAGAATGTGCAGGAAATAACCAATTCTCGCCCGGTGTTTGAGAACAATGTTATATAACAGAAATATAATTTGTAATTCTTTTCCATCTTTTTAGTATAACACTCACGCAACTGACTTTTTGCCTATGTTTGCAAAATAAAGGCTAGATAGCGACGACTTCATTTAAATGAGAAGAAAATTACAAACAATATTACTGGCACTCGGTTGCCAGGCAATTTCTTTATACGGGCAAACAACAAACTCATTGCTGGGTTATCAGATAGAAACCGGAGCAACTGTCGGAAGCGGTACGTATGCGCCCCTATGGTTTACGGCCAACAGGAACGGACTATCCTCCATAAAGCCCAACAGCGCCTACCTGCGGGCAGGCCTTACATATAATAAGGACTTACAGCATCACTGGAACATACAAGCCGGGCTGACGCTGGCAACTGCCGCCAACAATACGGCCGCATTCGTCATCCAGCAAGCATACACCGACATATCCTGGCGTTTCCTGGAATTAAGTATCGGCAGCAAAGAGCGCGGCCCGATGGAAAAGAATCCGCAATTGAGCAGCGGAGGCATGGTGGAAGGCAACAATACCCGTCCGGTTCCCCAGGTAAGGATCGGCTTCAAGGATTTCACGAATATACCTTATACTAACGGTTGGCTGAAAATAAACGCTCATATTGCTTACGGCCGTTTCACCGACGACCGCTGGCAACGCGATTATGTAAATATCCATAAACAATTTACGGAAGACGTGCTTTATCACAGCAAATCATTGCTGTTCCGGATCGGAAGAAAAGACAAATTCCCGCTCGAGCTCGATTTCGGGATGCTGATGGCTGCCCAATTCGGCGGACAGGTCTATGAATATGACAAGAATCGGAATAAAGTATTGATCGCCAAAGTTCCTTCCCGCATAAAAGATTATTGGAACGTGCTTATCCCCGGAAAAGGCGACAGCGATACGACTTGGGGAGACCAGGTAAATATATATGGTAATCACGTGGGCAGCTGGATCTTTTCGCTGAGTTATTACCTGAATAACTGGAAAGTAAGAGGATATTATGAGCATTTCTTCGACGATCATTCCCAAATGTTCTTCGAATACGGCAGATGGAAAGACGGGCATATCGGCTTGGAAGTCACCCTGCCGGAAAACCGCTGGATCAGTACCTTGGTGTGGGAAGGCCTGGCCACCAAAGACCAGACAGGATCTCTGCTTTATGACGGGTTTGCCGGACATTTCAGCGAATACCAGATCAGTGCCAAAGATAATTACTACAACAACTTCTTTTATCAGAGCTGGCATCATTGGGGCATGGGTATGGGCAACCCGCTTTTGCCCAGTCCGCTCTATAACGACGACAAGAGCCTGACATTTAAGAGTAACCGCGTGCGCTCGCATCATGTCGGGTTTAACGGCAACCCGTCAAAAGAGTGGAGTTACCGCGTGCTGCTGTCGTTTGTAAAGCATTGGGGGACTTATTCCATACCGCTGGATGAGGTTACCAACCAATTCTCCTCCTTATACGAGGTAACCTATCATCCTAAAAAAACTGGCAGGTTGGAACATATCCGCTTCATTGGGGGTTGACAACGGTGGCTATTTAGGAGATAATACCGGCGGAATGCTAACAATTAAAAAAAAGGAATCATCTTAAAATGACGTTTATGAAACAGGAAATAACGAGATATGTAAAAAACAGGATTACTACTGATCTGCTGCCTGCTGCTCAGTAACTGCCAGAAGGCACCGATGAACGGGAATGCTGACGGGCAATGGCAACTAATGTCGTTCGAAACGACAGACGGCACGATTCATCCCTGCAAGCGGATCTATTACTCCATACAGTTGCAGTTAGTAGAAATAGGCAACAAAGAGAACGATCATTACGAAACCTATATCGGCCGCTTCAATTACAACCGTGAAACAGAGAAGATCACCATGTCCGACTTCCGCAAACGAAGCCAGGAAGAAATAGCCGCCACAATAGAGAACCTGAAACCTTTCGGGATGAACAGCACAGAGACCGTTTTCGACGTTCTGAAAGCCGACGGTAAAACATTAATACTGAAATCGGAATATGCCACGCTAACATTCCGCAGTTTTTGAGAAACACCTGTTTTTAGTTACCTTTGCCACTGACAAATTAATAGAATATTGCATGGCAGGCCTTTACATACATATCCCCTTTTGCGCGAAACGCTGTTTGTACTGTGATTTCTTTTCCAATACGGAGATGAAATACAAGGAGCCGTATGTGGCAACCGTTATCCGGGAAATGGAATTAAGAAAGGATTATATCGGCAACGAGCCTTTGGATACCATTTATTTCGGTGGTGGAACCCCGTCGCAGTTGCAGGCGGCAGATTTCGAACGGATATTCGATGCCATCCATCGCCTGTTCGACGTAAGCCATTACCGGGAGATTACGCTGGAAGCCAATCCGGACGATATGACATCCGAATATGTCGCTTCCTTGCGTTCATTGCCCTTCAATCGCGTCAGCATGGGGGTACAGAGTTTCAAAGAAGAAGACCTGCGTTTCCTGAACCGGCGCCATAACCGGGAACAGGCATTACGGGCAGTTGAGCTATGTAAAAAGAACGACTTGACCAATATCAGCATCGATCTGATCTACGGATTACCCGGACAAACGGTGAAAGAATGGGAATCGAATCTGGGTATAGCTATCAACCTGGACATCCCCCACCTCTCCGCTTACCATTTAATATATGAAGAAGGTACCGCCTTATATAAACTAAAGGAAGCCGGAAAGATTTCGCCTGTCGATGAAGACGTAAGCGTCGCCCTTTTCTCCTCCCTGATCGACCGGCTGGCGGCAAACGGTTACATCCATTACGAAATATCCAACTTTGCCCGTCCCGGAATGTTCTCCCGGCACAACAGTTCCTACTGGACAGGCAAGAAATATCTGGGCATAGGCCCTTCCGCCCACTCTTATAACCAGGAGAACCGGCAATGGAATATTTTCTCTCTTCCGGCTTATCTCCGGGCAATAGAAACAGGGAAACCGGAGATAGAGGTCGAAGAGCTGGATTTAAACACCCGATATAACGATTTCATCATCACCGGACTTCGCACCCTATGGGGCGTCAAATTTGATGAGATTCAACAACTATTCGGAAAAGACAAATTAAGTTACTGCCAAAAGCAGGCAACCCCCTACCTCAAACAGGGGTTACTGAAACTGGAAGACGACACACTGACCCTTTCCAGGGAAGGAATTTTCGTCTCCGACGGTATCATGAGCGACCTCTTGTGGGTCTGAATTTTAACAAAACCCACCTTTAAAACAACGAAACAGGGGGTTATCCGTACAAATTCTGCACATTTTTACGATTTTTGAGAAATAAATTGTACAACATATAAAACTATTCTCTATATTTGTCCCATCAAAAAGCAGCAAATAGTGCCATACTTATATATAATATCAGGTTGCAACGGAGCAGGGAAGACCACAGCTTCTTTTACAATTCTTCCAGAGATGTTGAAATGTAAAGAATTTGTGAACTCCGACGAGATAGCCAAGGGGCTTTCCCCTTTTAACGCAGATAGCATCGCCGTAGCTGTAGAAGCAAGCCGTATTATGTATAAACGCATTAAAGAACTCGTAGCAGCGGGTGAAACTTTTGCGATGGAAACTACGCTGGCCACCCGATCGGTCGCAAACCTGATTAGGGAAGCACAAAGGGAAGAATATTATGTTACATTGTTGTATTTCTGGCTCAATACGCCGGATCTGGCGGTGGAACGGGTAAAAATGAGAGTGGCTGCCGGTGGTCATAACATACCGGAGAGCACGATTCGTCGCAGATATAAGGCGGGTATCCACAATCTGTTTGAACTATATCTCCCGATTTGTGATTATTGGATGATAACAGACAATTCCATGTCTCCGATGGAAGTAATAGCCAAAGGATTCAGGAATGATAAAAAAGAGATATATAATTCGGATATTTACACTAAACTTGAACATCATGAGTGAACAAGAAGTAAGAGAATTTGAAGAGAATATAGTAAAAGGTGCCAATATAGCTTTTCAACGCTTAGTTAACCAGAAAAAGAAAGAAGACGAAGAATTAGTCTTCTCTCGTAACGGATTTATCTTCCGCGTTAAGGCAGCTGACTTGGAAAAGGGCATGTTTTAAATACTTCAGAATAAAAAAAGCGAGTGATCGAAAGGCCACTCGCTTTTTTATGTCATTCTACCAAATCCATTTCCTCCAACAGATAACCGGCTCCGGCATATTTGTCGATCAGGAACAGGACGTAGCGAATATCTACGATAATGCTTCGCTGATAGTCCGGTAAATACTGTATATCGCCTCCTACTTCTTCCCAGTTACGGTCGAAGTTGATACCGATCAGTTCGCCGTTGGCATTCAGCACAGGGCTACCCGAGTTACCACCGGTACTATGCGTTGTGGCACTGAAAGCAACCGGCATTTTGCCGTTCTTCATTCCATAACGGCCAAAGTCTTTTGTTTCGTACAGCTCTTTGAGGCGGGCGGGGACAACAAACTCCCAATTGGTCGGATCTTCTTTCTCCATCACACCGTCCAGCGTGGTCTGGCAAGCGTAATAATCGGCATCGCGCAGGCTGTAGCCTTTCACCTGTCCGTAGGTCAGGCGCAGGGAGAAGTTGGCGTCGGGAAAGTTGGCTTTGTCCTGATACATGGAGAGCAGGCCTTTCACATATTCGCGGTGGGCGATGGCATAGCCTGCATCGAAATCGGCTAGGGCGGCATTCAGGTTGGCCTTTTCTTCCTGCACGGATTTAGCGAACAGAATCATCGGATCTTCTTTCAATGCCTTTACGGAAGGACGGGCTTTGAACTTATTGAAGTTTTCTTCGCTACCGTAAATGGATTTCTCGAACAGGTAGTCGACGAAACGGTCGACATCGCCTTTGAACTTCTTGTCGATCAGCTCGAAATAGGCGGGCTGCGACTTGGCGGGTATCAGACGACGGTATTCCTTCAACATCACTTTGGCTATTTTCTTATCCACTTCGGGCGAATAGTCTTTGTCGGCAAAGCGGTGGAAAGCCATATCCAGCAAACGAACCTGCTTCTGTTGCTCGCTGCGGTCTTTTCCGTTCAGGGCTTCACAGACGGGAGCGATGTCGGTAGGCACTTTGGAGAACTCGATGCCGCGTTGGATGGCTTCGTCCAGCATCCAGCTACGGAAACGCAGGTCTTTGCGGTCGAAAACTATCTGTTCGAGCGCCGACAAGGCTTCGGGATAAGCCGGTTCGTTATTCTTCTGCGCCCAGGCGATCAGCTTGTCCTGTTCCTCTTTCTTGACCTGCTCGAAGTTACGCTTTTTGATCGCCCAGTTGCTACCGATGGCGTTCTTGTAAGCATTGGTCGAGCCGGCATATTTGCTGGCGTACTGGATACGGACGGAAGGGTCTTTCAGCATCTCGTCGAGCATCACTTCCTGGCGAAGGTTGCGGACATTGATGCGGACGGTGTTGTCGATGTCGCGGCGTTCGGCCACCTCCCAGGAGGTATAGTATTTATTTGTACGGCCGGGGAAGCCCATCATCATGGCGTAATCGTCTTCCTCCACGCCTTTGATCGAGATTTTGAACCAGCGTTTCGGATGGAGCGGCACATTCGTCTCGGCGTATTCTGCCGGGTTGCCATTGGCATCGGCGTAAACGCGGAAGACGGAGAAGTCGCCGGTATGGCGCGGCCACATCCAGTTGTCGGTATCGGCTCCGAACTTTCCGATAGACGAAGGGGGAGCACCGACCAGGCGCACGTCCGAATAGATCTTCTTCGTGAACATATAATATACGTTTCCGCCGTAGAAGGCTTTTATCTCGACATCCGTACCGGGGTTGTCCTGCAGGAACTTCTCGCCCACCCGAGCCTTTGCCAGGCCGTTCAGGTATTTGGGAGAGAGGAAATTCATGCTGTTGGGGTCGGTATCTTTTTCCAACTCTTTCTTGACGTAGTCGGTTACATCTTCGATCTTGTCGATAAAAGTGACGGTCAGTCCGGGGTTCGGCAGTTCCTGGTCGCGGGTAGTTGCCCAGAAGCCGTCGGTTAGGTAATCGTGTTCGAGCGTACTGTGTTGTTGTATCTGGCCGTAACCGCAGTGGTGGTTGGTCAGTAACAGGCCGTCGGGCGATACGATTTCGCCGGTGCAACCTCCCCTGAAGATGACGACGGCATCTTTCAGCGAGGCCGAGTCGGGGCTGTAAATGTCATAATCCTGCAGTCTCAATCCTAGAGCCTGCATCTCCGGAAACTTCTGTTGTTTCAACAACGGCAGTATCCACATGCCCTCGTCAGCCACAGCAGGCAGAGCCAGGGCGGCGGCCAGAAGGGATAATAAGATTTTCTTCATGGTGTTTTATTGTTTAAATGAATATTATTTCTTTGCCCATTGCGAGTAGGGCGCTTTCGTTAACATCGAGTTGTAGTAACGGCGGTCGCCGCTGACTTCTTCGCCAAGCCAGGCGGGTTTCTCGAAGGGTTCGTCTTCGGACGAGAGTTCGATTTCCGCCATGACCAAGCCTTCGTTGGCTCCATGGAAAACATCGACTTCCCAGACATGCTGACCGATAGGCACCAGATGGCGCACTTTGTCGATGGCTCCCGGTTCGCAGAGTTTCAGCAGTTGCTCCGCATCCACTAAAGGGATCTCCTGTTCGAACTCGTAGCGGCTCAGTCCTTTATCATCCGAAGGGCCTTTGATGGTCAGAAAGCCTTTCTCCCCATGGATACGGACGCGCACTGTGCGTCCCGGCTGCGAACAGATATATCCCTGCACGATGCGCTGGGAACTGATAACTTCTTTCGAGAAGTCGCCCTTTACCAGGAACTTTCTTTCTATTTCTGTTGCCATATATTTTAGTTTAACCATTCGTATTATCTCTGATTCGCCGGCTATTCTGTATTCCTCCGGCAGGTAATCTATTTTTATTCAGCAGGTAATCGATGTTTCCCCGGCAGCTAATCTGTTGCCGAGGACGTCAGCAATATTGTCGAGGACGTCGTCTAAATTGCCGAGGACGTCGGCAAAGCTGTCGAGGACGTCGGCAACAGATTTTCTGCCGAACAAAACAGAATAAGTCAGGCACCCATTCACGCTTCCCCGGTAAGGGAGCATTACTTGATCGTTACCATTGTCGCACCGAAGCCGTATTCGCGGAAAGAGGCGTCCTGATAATAGTATTGCTTGTATCTCGTTTTCAGTTCTTTCTCTATTGCTTTGCGAAGTACGCCGTCGCCTTTGCCATGGATAAAGACGATCTTCTGTCCTTTCTTGTCGGCATATTTGGCCAGTATTTCATGGAACTTATCCAGTTGGTAGGTCAGCATATCGGCATTGCTCAGGCCGTTGGTGTTGTCGAGCAATTCGTTGATGTGCAGATCGACTTCCAGCACAGCACCGTCAGATTTCTTTTTAACGATGGTCTGGGGGGCATGGCGGTCTTCGTAGGTTTTCTGCAACATGGCTTCCTTGAGTTCGGCGGCAGAGACGAGCAGTTCCTTTTCCGGCACGTCGTTGCGGACGAGGTTGTAGACCATGGCGTCTTCTTCAAAGAAATCGTTTTCCATAAAGCAATGTTGCTTATAGAACTTCATGGTGTCGAGATGCAACTCCACAGAGACGGAGTTCTTCAACGAATAAGGTTTGTCTTTCTTGAAGGCGATCAGCTGCACGCAGATGCGTTCGAGGTCGTTCAGGTCTTCCTTGCCGAATTCTTCCATGAAGATTTTCGTGTTCGGCTCTATCAGACCGCTATAACGACTGATCCAGCTATTGTTGTGGCGGTTCATGTAGTTGAAGAACAGGTAATAATTGCTGTCGTTGACGAAATAGGCTTCATAGCCGCTTTGCTGCATGACCTTTGTCGGCTCCAACGGGAGATAAGTCAGATAGATGTTTAGGCGTTCGCCTTCGGGAGTTTCTTCGACCTTCACTTCTTCGGGCTTCGGCTGGGGCTTGGGGGCCTGCGGCTGAACCTGAGGCTGGGGTTGTATGCGCGGACGGTTCGAGCTGTGCACCTGCATTTCGTTCTCGCCGCCTACTACAACGCATTCGCGGATCAGCGCCGGCACATCGAAGCCGTCTTCATCTTCTACCAGTACCTGGTCTTTCCCTTTAAAACTACGTACGATGCCGCCGCCTGTGGTGTTCAGGAAGCGGACTTTATCGCCTACTTTTATATTCATACTTCTTTTATCTTTAATATTCTTATCCGACAAAGATACTTCATTATACCATAATATCATACAAATTTGTACTTTTGCAGCCGGGTTGGGAATGACCTTACCCGATAACAA
>JAJPZM010000002.1 GCA_021204335.1 Parabacteroides sp.
ACAAATAACTGATTATTAATATATTAACTAATACGAAACACCATAGTTCTTTTAGAACTCAGGTTAAACGCCAGTAAAAAAGAACGTCGAGTTGTAAAAAAGTCTTTACAGGTTATATCTAAATGAAGAGAACGGACCTTGTTTCGCCAAAACATTGTCTATATTATGTTCAAATAAAACCATCAATTATGTTGAAAAACTTTAAGCCTGTAGGCTTATTGCTGTTAGCCGGCACACTAGGCTTTCCCGGATATGTATCTGCGAAAGTAGTAACAGCAGAGCCAAGAGCCAGTATTTCCCAACAAAATGGGAAAGTTACGGGAACTGTAGAAGATGAATTCGGTCCTGTTGCCGGAGCATCTGTAGTTGTAAAAGGGACCACAAATGGTAATATTACCGACATGGACGGTAATTTTACTTTAGAAGGTGTAAAGAATGGAGATATCATCCAGATCTCTTTCATTGGATACACTACTCAGGAAATTCAGTATACCGGACAGTCTACTATTTCCATTAAACTTGCCGAAGACACTCAAAAATTAGATGAGGTAGTAGTTACTGCATTGGGTATCAAACGTGAGAAAAAAGCTTTGGGATATGCCATGCAGGAACTGAAAGGAGACGATTTAGTCAGTGCTCGTGAACCGAATGTGGCAAATGCATTATCCGGTAAAGTTTCCGGTGTGCAGATTATTCGTTCAAGTAATGGTCCGGGAGCTTCTTCTAAGATCCAGTTACGTGGTAGCAACTCTGTTACCGGATTAAATCAACCTTTAATTGTGGTCGATGGTATCCCGATGGATAACTTCACAGGAGGTAGTAATAATGACTATTGGAATCCTTCTGCCGATATGGGTAACGGGCTTTCGGACATCAACCCGGAAGATATCGCCAGTATGTCTGTGCTGAAAGGTGCTTCTGCTGCCGCTTTGTACGGTTCACGTGCAGGTAACGGTGTTATCTTGATTACTACAAAAACAGGTAAGAAGAGCGACGGATTGGGTATTACTATTTCCGGTTCGGTATCGGCTGAAACTATTTTTATGAATCCTAAAATGCAGGATAGTTTCGGACAAGGTACATTAGGTGTTTATGATGCTTTGAAATCTGACAGCTGGGGACCTAAGATTGTAGGACAGTCTTATGAAAGATGGGATGGAGCGACTGCTAGTATGCAGGCTTACGATAACGTGAGCAATTATTTTGATACAGGTACGAACTTGACTGAAAATATTTCATTTGCTCAGCAGTATAACAATACATCCGTTTATGCTTCTGTAACGCGTATGGATGATAACAGTAAGATACCGGGAGCAAGCCTTTCCCGTACAAACCTGACAATGCGTGCTTTATCTAAATTTGATAAAGACGAACGTTGGACATTGGATGCAAAGATTCAATATATCAATTCAAATGCAGAAAATCGTCCGATTACCGGTGATAATAATTCAAACGTATTCAACACGATTTATCGCTTGCCCCGCTCGATGGACATTCGTGATTTCTCTGCTGCAAAAGATGAAAACGGGAAAATGATCTGGTACGGTGGCGGTCAGCAAATCAACCCTTACTGGGCTTCAAAATATGTTTATAACCAGGACGTTCGTGACCGTTTCCTGATGTTCGGCTCTTTAAAATATAGTTTCACTGACTGGTTGAATGCTGAGATTAAGGCGGGTAGCGATATGTACTATACGGATTTCGTATCTAAAACGTATGCAGGAAGTTCCCTGACAAACAGCGGACGCTACAGCATCGGACAGGATCGTTTCTATGAAAACAATTACAGTTTTCTGGTATCAGCCCAAAAAGATAACTTGTTTGGTAAGTGGGGTGGATCGGCAACCTTTGGTGGTAACCTGATGATGCGCCAGAAAAAGAAAGTAACTGCTTCTCCAGATGAGTTGAATGTTCCTGATTTGTTTACTTTAGGAAATGCCAAGAATAAAATTAACGGAACAGAAGAGTTCAACCGCAAAAAGATCAACTCTTTGTATGGAACCGTACAGGCCAATTATGATGGCTTCCTGTTTTTGGATGCGACATTCCGTAACGACTGATCTTCTTCTTTGAGCAAGAAAAACCGTTCATTCTTTTATCCGTCAATCTCTGCTGCCTGGATTGTATCAGATATGATGAATAAAATGGATAAACCGTTACCGGAATGGGTTACATTTGCCAAAGCCCGTGTTTCATTTGCACAGGTAGGTAACGATATGGATGCTTATCAATTGTATAATACATATTCTATCGGTAGCGACCCGGAAGGAAATACAACTGTCAACACAAAGGGTACTTTGTATGATGAAAATGTTCGTTCCGAACTTATTTCTTCCTGGGAAGCCGGTCTGGAACTGAAATTCTTAAATAATCGCTTAGGTTTTGACTTTGCATGGTATAAGTCAAATGCACGCCGCCAGTTATTGGATTTACCGATAGACCCCCTGAGTGGTTATGAAAAGAAAAAAATTAATGCCGGTGATATCCAGAATACAGGTATCGAATTAATGGTGAACGCCCGCCCGATCGAGACTTCAAGTGGCTTCACATGGGATTTGATGGTCAACTTCTCTAAAAACAGTAACAAGATTATCGAACTGACTCCTGATATCAGCTTATATTCTTTAGGTGGTTACGACAATGTGCAGATTTATGCAAATGCCGGTGGCAACTATGGTGAAATATGGGGTACACAGTTTAAACGTGTAACAGATAAGAGCTCTCCTTATTATGGGAAAATGATTGTAACGAAAGACGGTCTGCCTACCGGTGATACGGAAAAAGTAAAGATCGGTGACCAGCAGCCGGATGCATTATTAGGTATCACTTCTACCTTTGCTTATAAAGGATGGTCGCTCAGTTTCCTAATCGATAGCCGTTTCGGTGGTGAAATCTTCTCGGGTACGAACCGTGCAATGCAAGCATCAGGTACTGCCGCAGTAACTGCTATTAATGGCGAACGTCCGGATATGACACTGGATGCCGTATTTGTTGACGATAACGGAGCTTATCAGCCGAATGCCTCATCAATTACTACTCAGCAGTATTGGGAAACAGTTACCGGTTCTACAGGTAACCTGGGTATTGGTGAAGCAAATATTTACAGTGCAACCAATGTTCGTCTGCGTAATCTCTCATTAAACTATGCATTTAACAAGCAGATGCTGGCAAAAACTCCGTTCCAACAGGTCAAGTTAGGAGTTTCCTGCAACAATGTTTGGATGATCAAGAGCCATTTGAATGGAGTAGATCCTGAATCAGTGTATGCAACAAGTACAAATGCAACAGGTTTCGAAAACGGTGGTTCTCCTACATCACGCAGCTATTTGTTTAACGTAACACTTGGTTTCTAATTACATAAAGAATAAGCAATATGAAAAATATAAATAAATTAATTTAAATGATTATCCGCATAATGTCCTATTATAAATTCTGGATTTGAAG
>JAJPZM010000458.1 GCA_021204335.1 Parabacteroides sp.
CGACTTCAAATCCAGAATTTATAATAGGACATTATGCGGATAATCATATTATTTAATACCATGAAAAGAAGAAACTTTTTCCGTTCGATTGCCTTGGGTGGGGCGAGTATTGCTTTTTCTCCCATAGTAAAAGCAATGCCTGCGGTGGAAGCTGATAAAGCAAAGCCGGCAACCAATGTGCAGGATGCCCTTTCCATTCCCCGTAATGAACATTCCATGCCGGGGAAATATCCCGGTAAAGTGGCGAAGGTTACTCATTCCGGCTGTATCGTCGACGGCCAACCTTCCGAAGAGATTACTTACGGGATGCTCAAAAGCTGTATGCAGAACCTGACCGGAAAAGAGAATCTGAAAGAAGCCTGGCTGCAATTCGTCGGCCCCGACGATGTGATCGGGTTGAAGGTGAACCCGATAGGGGGTAAGTTGCTGTCTACCTCTCACGCTCTCACGCAGTCTATAATCAACCAGCTGGAAGAGGCAGGTATATCGCGCGACCATATCATCCTTTGGGATAGACGCGAAGAAGATCTGAGGGAGTCGGGCTTTACCCCTGAAAACTATCCGGGCATAAAGATCATCGGCACCGAATGTCAGGATGAAAACGGCAGTTATATCAATGCCGAGGGTAAATTCTACGGGGAAGAACGTATCGACAAGAACCATTTCTACTATGTAGACCTTGAGGGCGAATATGATGCCTACACCATGCCTTATATGATTAACGGCGGCAAGTATTCTTATTTTACGAAGATATGTACGGAGATGGTTACGAAGATCATCAATGTCCCGGTGCTGAAGAATGCCGGTACGACGATTACTTCCTGCATGAAGAACCTGGCTTTCGGCTCTATTACCAATACGGCAAGGCTTCATGGTCCGATGTGGCACGACACCTGTGCTTCGGCTTGTGCTTTCCCGCCGTTGCGCGATAAGGTGGTATTGAATATAACCGATGCCATGATCGGTTGCTTCGATGGTGGTCCTGCTGCCAACCCGCAGTTTATTTGCCGTTACAACACGCTTCTTGCCGGAACCGATCCGGTTGCCGTCGACCGTATAGGATATGATATGGTTATTGCCAAACGCATCGAGGAAGGCGTACAGGAGGAAGAAAAAGCCGGTGCGCGTGGCTTTATGGAGATGGCGCAGGAGTTTAAACTCGGCATTGCCGATAAGGATAAGATAGAACTGATAGAAATAAATTTACAGGCATGAAACATTTTACGCAATGGCTGTCCCTGCTGCTTTTTATCCCTGCTTTCCTGGCAGCACAGGATGTGGAGGTGAAAAGGGAGCGCGAGTTTACCGGAGCCGGACTTTACGGCTTTATGAACGGAGGGGCGGAGTAGTTCCTCGAATATGGCGTCAGCAAACTGGTTGCCCGCGATGTAGTTTACGACAGTCAGGAATATACGATCGAGATTTACGATATGCCTACACCGGAGGATGCGTTCGGTATTTATTCGCTGCATGTGTTCAAATGCCAGCGGGCGGATACGTTGGGATGCATCGATTGCCTGTCGCCTTACCAGTTGCAGGCGGTGGTCGGTAATAAATATGTATCGGTGGTTTTCCCTTCCGGCTCGGCAGCGGCTAAAAGCAAGGTGGACGAGTTGATCCGCCATTATCTGCCGATGGACGGCAAGGATAACCCGGTATTCCCCGCACAGTTGGAGGATTTATTTCCTTATTCCGGCAAACTGAAGTTTTTCCGCGGTCCGATCGGTATATCCGGCGTCAGCACATCGCTGATGCATTATCTGGATGGGATTGCTTATACCGGCGTTTGGTTTGTGGCCGACAAGTCCTCGAAAAGTTATCGTGCATTGGTCTGCCTCAAAGAACAAGGGGCGGCCGACAAACTGAAAGTAAAAGTTCCTGCCTCCGATCTGATCCAAAGCGGAAACGATTTCATCTACCTGACAGGCCGGGAAGCGGAGAAGCAGGAAGACGACCAGGAGGAGTTCGGGTTCTAAAAATGTGACAGGAATGCCTTAAACAACGCCGGGTTCAATAAAGTCGGATAAATGAAACCATAGACTGCTCCATAAAAGTGGGCGTTGTGGTTAATGTTATCACCTGCCCGTTTGGCCATGTACTGGCAATAGGCCAGATAAAGTACCCCGAAGATAATACCCGGAACCGGGATAATGGCAAATAATAATATTTTACTCCAGGGGTCGAACAGGATCGATGAAAACAGGATGGCGGAAACGGCTCCCGATGCTCCGATGGAAACATAATACGGATCGTTATGATGCTTCAGCACATCATACACAGAAGCAAAAACCATCCCTCCCAAGTAAAGCCCCAGATAACCCCAGGTTCCGAATCCCAGATAACCGAATATACTTTCAATATAAGTACCGAACGACCAGAAAGTAAACATATTGACCAGCAGATGTGTCATATCCGCATGTACGAACCCATGGGTTATCAACCGGTACCACTCATTACTCTTTACCGTACGGTAAGGGATTAGGGCGAGTTTACGGAACAAGTCTGTATTATTGAAACAGAGATAGGAAACAACGACGGTTATACCTATAATAATGTATGTAATCATTTTCTTTTCGTTTAAAATATCCGGCAAATGTAGCAAAGATTTGTTATTTCCGAATTACCTTATTACCTTTATCAACCTGTAAGAATCAGAAAAAAGAATGCTAACTGCCATACATATACAATGGGTCGTAGGGGTTATATTCATTTTATTATACTCCATCACTATTCTAGGGTTGGTTTTGGTTATCATTGCGGAAAATAGAAATCCGCTGAAAACCATCCCCTGGGTAATCGTGCTGCTGCTTGCCCCGGGTGTCGGCCTGCTGTTTTATTTCTTTTTCGGACAGGACAACAGGAAGCAGCGCATTATCTCGCGCAGGACTTACAAACGTATTATGAAACGGCCGCAGGAAGGCAAACTACCCCAGGATGCCTGTACGGTGCCCGTTCCTTATCAACCATTGGTCACACTTTTGAACAACAACCATCAGTCTTCCCTGCTCTACGGGAGCGAAATCAAGATCTACACGAACGGGACGGATAAGTTTAAAGACCTGCTGAAAGATATAGAAAGCGCAACACACCATATCCATTTTCAATACTATATCTTTTGCGACGATGAAGTCGGGATACGGTTTAAGGAGGCGTTGATAGCCAAAGCGAAAGAAGGTGTCAAAGTGCGTGTTTTGTATGATGATGTGGGGTGCTGGAATGTAAAAGATAAGTTCTTCAATGAAATGAAAGAGGCTGGAATCGAGGTTAACGCTTTCCTGAAAGTGGCATTCCCGGTATTCACCAGCAAGGTAAACTATCGTAACCACCGGAAGATCGTTGTGATAGACGGCCGTATCGGCTATATGGGGGGAATGAACATTGCCGACCGGTATGAGAAAGGAACTGAATGGGGTATCTGGCGCGACACGCATTTCCGGATTATCGGCAAAGGCGTACATGGGCTTCAGTCCGCATTCCTGATCGACTGGTATGTAGTAAGCAAGAACCTGTTGAACGACAAGATATTTTATCCCCCGGCAAAAATATACAATGACGACAATATCATGCAGATCGTTACAAGCGGCCCGGTCGGTCAATGGCGTACTTTGTCGCAGGCGTATATCTTCACGATAGCCAACGCCAAAAAGTATGTCTACATACAGACGCCTTATTTCCTGCCGACCGACGGGTTGAACCAGACGTTATTGATTGCGGCATTAGGGGGAATAGACGTGCGCCTGATGCTCCCGAAGCGTTCGGACACCCGTACCGCCAACATGGCGACACGTTCTTTTATCGATGAAATGGTGAAAGCCGGAGTGAAAGTCTATTTCTATAAACCGGGATTCCTTCACTCCAAACTGATGGTTTCAGATGATGCACTTGCCTGTATCGGTTCGGCCAATATGGACTTCCGGAGTTTCGAACATAATTTTGAGATAAATGCCTTTGTCTATCAGCCTTCGTTTGCCTTGCAGATGAAACGGGTCTTCCAGCACGACCTGCACAGTTGCGAACGGCTGGTCCCTTCGCAGTGGTTGAAACGACCGATCAAACAACGCCTGATAGAGTCGTTCATGCGATTGTTCTCCCCACTCCTTTAAGCCTTTTCCTCTTTGATAAAAATGCTGAAGTTGACGGAACCGTAGACCCGGCGCTGATTGAAATAAGGCAGTTCGGAAAAGTCATTATCGCGGGGATGCTCCATAACGAAGATGCCGCCGTCGCGCAACAACTCCTTCTCGAATACCAGTTTCGGCACTTCCGGTAATTCTTTCAGCGCGTAAGGGGGATCGGCAAAGATAAAGTCGAATCCTTGCTTCGGTGCCGAATGAAGATAACGGAACACATCGCCGCGGATTAGGCGAAGCGAGTCTGTTTTCAGCTCTTTCGCCACCTTATCGATGAAAGAGGCATGGGCATTATTCTTTTCAACGGCTGTTACGCTCTTGCATTCGCGCGACAACAGTTCGAATGAAATACTGCCTGTGCCGGCAAACAAGTCGAGTGCATCCGCCCCTTCCAGGTCGGTTAGGTTGTTGATGACATTAAAAAGATTCTCTTTGGCAAAGTCGGTAGTCGGCCTTGCACTGAAGGTAGACGGCACATCGAAGCGCCGCCGACCGTATATTCCGCTTATAATTCGCATACAGATAAAGCTATTAAATCCAATGGAGCCTGTACGATTTCGGCTCCCAACAAATAAGCCTCCGACGGTATTTCCGCCGGACTGATATATTGTATATAATTCCGCAACGTGGCCGTTATGCTGTTACGCAAAGAAACTCCGCCATACAAATAAAGCTGGTCTCTTTCCTGATCCATTCCGATCTGCT
This sequence comes from Parabacteroides sp., assembly GCA_021204335.1. Classification (GTDB taxonomy): domain Bacteria; phylum Bacteroidota; class Bacteroidia; order Bacteroidales; family Tannerellaceae; genus Parabacteroides. The sequence goes on from JAJPZM010000458.1 coordinate 4,836, forward strand.
TCCATACATATAATATATAGTAAAGGATATCATCTGGCTTCTCGCATTCAAAAGTGTTTACAAAAAGCAAAGATCCCTGGGCATAGCAAACCACGTCCATCATCTTCCGATGCAAAACGACATACAACTGGCGGGGTATCAGCATCCGGCTCTGCTGTTTCCATAAAGCCAGCTGCGGAGTGATATGGTGGACAAAAGCAGGATTGATCAACGAACGTGAACAAAATTCGTAGACTTCGTCGTCGATACCGAACACGACATCGGCTGACTCGCGAGGCAGAAGGTTATGCAGGCACTTACTTTCGGGCGAAGAAAAAGCGAACGAGAGCAACTCCGGCTTTTGCTTATCGGAAAAAACATCTTCCGGCACCATCGTATATTGCGGGGTTACGCAAACCAGATTCGTCCGCTTATAAGAATAAGCCAGGAACTCGTGTTCGAAGAAAAACTTCTTCAACGAAGCAATATAAGGCTTCGCCCGGTCGAACTCGGCGTTTCTGTAGAAGAAACTTTCGTTCTCCGAAGGGTTGTATCCTGAAAAAGAAAGTCCATCCGACCTAAGCCGGATGGACATTATATATTTCCCAGAATTGTCAGCAGTCAACGTATCAGGGATACTGATAGCCATAAGCGATCTGATTATTCCCAGTTACCTGCGTTGTTATTAATTTCAGTCAGTGAGCCGACACGTAAACCCGGATATTTTTCCAGCTTTTCAGCTTTTTCTTTCAGGTTTACAAGCAACTGTTTGTTCAAGTCGCCCAGATAATCGTCATACTTAACACCTGCTTCAAATACTTTTACAGTATAACCTGAGCCGGAAGTCAGCGTTGCCGTATCCATAGAGAACTGAATGTTAGTGCCCGGAACTTTAGCCAGATCATCCGCATTATAGTTCGCGCCGAATAACGTATCTTTCGCGTTTACCCAAATAGTATCACGTCTGATCAAACCTTTCTTTACAGCTTCTTTCTCAGTCATACCTTTTTCCAACTGCTCGTCAGTCAAAACACCTTCCTTGATCAGGTACGAAAGTTTATCATCCTTCAGGAACTTGATCAGGTCGTTGAAACTACCTGCATGCGTTTTGTACACATTCTTATACTCGATCTGAGCCTTACGGATATCAATCAGACGAGCTTTGATAGTACTTTCACGCGCATCTTTTTCAGCATCAAACTCCTTTGGTGTCATAATGCTTCTATAGCACATGTAAACTAGCAGGACAACTGCAGCAGCTAATAAAATCTTTAATGTAACTTTCATGGTTTGTATTGTTTTTTGAATTTATTTCGTTCGGCAAATTTAAAAAAAGAATATTTAATACGCTACCTTTATCACCAAAATTATTGCGATCAAAATGATAAATAGTTATTTAAGCCGCCAAATTACGCAAAATTTCCCATATAATCCTACCGAAGGCCAGAATTCGGCACTAAAAATATTGTCTGAGTTCCTGCTTTCGCAGGATACCGATTCTTTATTGTTGATGAAAGGATATGCGGGAACGGGAAAAACATCCCTCGTCGGCGCCCTGGTCAAAACCCTGACGGAGTTAAAACAGAAAATCGTTTTGCTCGCTCCTACCGGAAGAGCCGCCAAAGTATTCTCGAACTATTCCGGTCAGAAGGCTTTTACGATTCATAAAAAGATATACCGCCAAAAGGCTTTCTCGAACGAACCTACCGGGTTCATGCCTGCCGACAACTTGCATAAAGATACCCTGTTTATTGTCGACGAGGCTTCTATGATCTCGAACGACGGGCTCGATTCCGTCACATTCGGCACCGGCCGCTTACTCGACGATCTGATACAGTATGTCTACTCCGGCGAAAACTGCCGCCTGGTACTGATGGGAGACGTAGCACAGCTGCCCCCGGTGATGCAAACCGAAAGCCCAGCACTGAATGCCGAAATATTGAAAGGCTATAACCTGCAGGTACAGGAAATTACGCTGACCCAGGTAGTCAGGCAAAGCGAAAACTCCGGCATACTCTTTAATGCCACCCGGTTGCGCAACGCTTTACGGGAAAACAGCGTAGAGATTTATCCGAAACTCAACCTGAAAGGCTTCGCCGATTTCCGGAAAGTGAACGGAGATGAGCTGATCGAAGAAATATCGTCTGCCTACAGTCGCGATGGGCTGGAAGAAACAATGATCATCACCCGGTCGAACAAACGGGCGACAATATACAATAACGGCGTCCGCAACCGGATTCTTTACCGGGAAGAGGAATTATCGTCGGGTGACCGCCTGATGGTTGCCAAAAATAACTATTACTGGACGAATGGCTGCAAAGAAATGGATTTCATCGCCAATGGAGAGATCATCCAGATATTGCGTGTCAGAAAGACGACCGAATTATACGGCTTCCGCTTTGCCGACGTATCCGTCCGATTTCAGGATTACGACTTGGAAATGGATATCAAGATACTGCTCGACACGTTGCAAACCGATTCGCCCGCACTTCCGAGAGAGTTGAACGACAAGCTATTCTTCACCATTCTGGAAGATTATGAGGACATTCCTACAAAAGCCGGCAAGATGAAGAAAATGAAAGTCGACCCGCACTATAACGTTGTCCAGGTCAAGTACGCATACGCCATCACCTGCCACAAGGCGCAGGGCGGACAATGGACAAATGTGTTCTTGGATATCGGCTATATGACAGAGGAAATGCTGGGCGAAGATTTCTACCGTTGGCTCTATACCGCCTTCACCCGTGCCACCAACCGGCTTTATTTAGTTAATTTACCGGATGAATTTGTTGAGTGACAGCATACTTTTTTAGCGCTTAATCGCGTTACATTATATAGAAATAGTTACTTTTGTTGCAAGATATGACAAAAGCGTTGTAATTATAAAAGAACAGGAATGGCAAATAAAGAAAAAATAGATTATCTGTTACTTGATCTCAAGGAACTCGAGACGTTGATTGCCGGTATGCGCGATGCCGAAGTGTATCCGGTATCCTTCTTTAGCCAGACTTTCAATCTGACACATAAAGTCCTGAATGACCTGCATTCGCTGGAAACGGCCCAGATTGAAGTACTACGCAAACAAATGGAAGCCCATCAGGCATTGATCCAGTCGCTGCCGAACCCGGTGGCCGCTCCGATGCCGGTTCCCGAAGTAGCGGAAATACAGGAAGAGCCGGTAAAGGGAATGATCGTCGAACAGCCTGAAGTCATTATAAAAGAAAAAGAAATCGTTCAGCCGGAAAAGATAGTTGAACCGGAGAAGATAGTTGAACCGGAAAAGCCGGTGGAAGCAACCCGTAAACCGGTAACAGCCGAGAAACAAGGTGTTTTCCTGAACGACCTTCTCGAAAAGAAGAACCTGTCCGACTTCCGCAAGGCATTCAGCCTGAACGACCGTTTCCGCTTCCGCCGCGAACTGTTCGGGGGCGACGAAGAGAGAATGTATAAGGCGGTTACCGACCTCAACGATATCCATTCGTATGAAGAGTCGATCGCCTATCTGAATAACGAACTGAAATGGAATGTAGAAGATGAAGCCGTAGCCGACTTTATCAAGCTATTGGAAAAAAGATTCCTGTAAGATATGGCAAAACTGACAGTTGTACCGACTCCCGTAGGAAACCTGGAAGACATGACTTTCCGGGCCATCCGCGTATTGAAAGAGGCCGATCTGATATTGGCCGAAGATACACGTACCACCGGTATTCTGCTGAAACATTTTGAGATACAAAATAAGATGCAGTCGCACCACAAGTTTAACGAACATAAAACAGTGGAGCAGATTGCGTCGCGCATCAAAGGCGGCGAAAACATTGCGCTTGTCTCTGATGCCGGGACTCCCGCTATCTCCGACCCGGGCTTTATGCTCGTCAGGGAATGTGTGCGGCAAGGGGTAGACGTTGAATGCCTGCCGGGAGCAACTGCGTTTGTTCCTGCATTGGTAGCTTCCGGACTGCCTAACGAAAAGTTCTGTTTCGAAGGATTCCTTCCACAAAAAAAAGGGCGGCAGACCCGCCTTAAGGAGTTGTCGACCGAAAACAGGACGGTTATTTTTTATGAATCACCTTTCCGATTGGTAAAGACGCTAACCCAACTGGCCGAATTCTTCGGAGCCGACCGGCAAGTCTCCGTCTCGCGCGAAATATCGAAACTGCACGAGGAGACTGTTCGCGGAAGCCTGGAAGAGGTCATAGCGCATTTTATCGTGAACGAACCGAGAGGTGAGATTGTTATTGTATTAGCAGGCTTAAAAGATAAAAAGGAAAAAGAGACAGAAAAAGATGTTTAACTCAAAAAACAAAAAGAAATGAAGAAGTTATTATTAGTTTGTACCTGCGCAACCCTACTGGTTTCCTGCGGACAGAATTCGGCCGAATACAAAAAGTTAAAGGCGGAAAACGATTCTCTGAAAATCGAGAACACGAAAGCGACCAGCGAGATGAATGAAATCCTCACTACTTTAAATGATGTAGAGACAGACATACAATCGATCCGCGATGCCGAGAACTATCTAAACCTCCAGCAACAGACTGGCGGCGAGTTCAGCAAAAGCAACCGCGAACAGATCAAGCAGAACATGCAGCTGATCAGCGAAACACTGAAAAAGAACAAAGAAACGATCAGCCAACTAGAAGATAAGTTGAAAAAGGGCGGCATCCAGTCTGCTGCCCTGAAAAAGACAATCAACCGCCTTTCATCCGAACTGGATCAGAAGGCTACGATGATCGTCGCTTTGCAGGAAGACCTGGCAAAGAAGAACGTCCGCATCCAGGAGCTGGATGAAATGGTATCTTCACTGAACGAGGATGTGGAAAGCCTGGCAACAACAGCCGCTGCCCAGTCTGAAAAATTAGGCGAACAGGACAAGGCACTCAACACAGCTTACTACTGCTTCGGTACTTCCAAAGAGCTGAAAGACCAGAAGATCCTTTCAGGCGGTGGACTTTTCTCGAAATCGAAAGTATTACAGAGCGGCTTCAATAAAGATTATTTCATCTCGGTAGATATCCGCGAAGTGAAGGAAATTCCTTTGTTTGCAGCAAAAGCAAAACTGAAATCCAATCATCCGGAAGGTTCTTGCGAGTTCGTGAAAGACGACGACGGCAACCTGACATTGAACATCACCGACCCGAAAACATTCTGGAGCTTAGATAAATATCTGGTTATCGAAGTCGGATGATGAAATACAAAAACCTGTTTATTGACCTGGACGATACCCTTTGGGATACGTACCACAATAATAAAGAATGCCTCGAAGAGCTTTATACCGACTACCACTTTAGCCGGTATTATGCCTCCTTCGAGGCTTTCTTCGATATCTACTGGCCGCACAACGAATTGCTGTGGAAGCAATATCGTGCGGGGGAGATCGACAGGCAGACACTTATCCTCGACCGTTTCCTCTATGTGCTTCGCCCGCTGGGTATAGAAGACCCGAAAGAGGTATTGGCGATAAACAATGATTTCCTCAAAAAGACGACAACCAAAACACGACTGGTACCCGGAGCGATCGACCTGCTGGAATATCTCCGGCCTTCTTACCGCATGTATATCCTGTCGAACGGCTTTCGCGAAGTGCAGGATAAGAAGCTGCGCAATTCGGGGCTCGCTCCCTACTTCACCCGAATGATCCTGTCGGAAGATGCCGGCATCCAGAAGCCACATAAAGGCATATTCGACTTTGCGCTCATCAACACCAACTCTCGCCGTAACGAAACACTGATGATCGGCGACTGCCTGGAAGCCGACATATTCGGCGCCTGGCAATCCAGGATAGACCAGCTCTGGCTCAATCCACAATCCTTACCATCCCCTGAATTTATTCCGACTTTCACTGTTAGCAGCCTGAAGGAGATAAAGGATATTCTCTGAGAGGTATAACAGAAATTACCTATAAATAGCTATTGTATCCTATTATTACGATATATTCTAGCATCCTTTTACCTATTCCTTGCGATTGATGCGCCTTCTTTTTATGTGGAACTTTGCAACAGTTTAATAATGGTAAAAAGAGTTCACATTGAAAACAAGTTTTTACAGAATATCCCTGATAGCGATATTGTTACTATCATCGATAATAACCTATGCGCAACGAGGCGAGACGATGATTTCCGGTAAAATAATCTCTACCGAAAAAGAGATTGTCGATTTCGCTACCGTTTATCTGAAAGGAACCAACCATGGCGGTACGACCAACGAAGAGGGTATCTACCACCTGAAAGCTCCTGCCGGCGACTATATATTGGTAGTCTCCGCCATCGGTTACGCAACAGTGGAAAAACCGGTCAAACTCATTGACGGACAGCATACGAAACAAAACATCACCATCACCCCACAAACAGAAGAACTGGACGAGGTCGTTGTCGTTTCCAATGGAGTAAGCCGCCTGAAACGTTCTGCCTTCAACGCCATCGCCGTCGATACGAAGGAACTGCAAAACTCGACCAAGAGCCTCAGTGATGCATTGGCGAAAGCACCGGGGATGAAACTGCGCGAGTCGGGCGGGGTGGGATCGGATATGCAATTGATGCTCGACGGTTTTAGCGGGAAGCATGTGAAAGTGTTTATCGACGGCGTGCCGCAAGAAGGAGTAGGGAGTTCGTTTGCCCTCAATAATATTCCGGTAAACTTTGCCGACCGCATCGAAGTATATAAAGGCGTCGTTCCGGTAGGCTTCGGGACGGATGCGATTGGCGGCGTGGTCAATATCGTGACGAATAAGAAACGCCGTAACTGGTTTCTGGATGCGTCCTATTCCTACGGGTCGTTTAATACCCATAAATCGTACGTCAACTTCGGACAGACGCTAAACAATGGCTTTACTTACGAAATGAATGCTTTCCAAAACTATTCCGATAACGACTACAAGGTGGATGCGCCGGTAAAAGATTTCGCAACCGGTAGCCTGGATACGGATAAGAAGGAACGGGTGAAACGTTTCAATGATACTTACCACAACGAAGCAGTGGTCGGCAAGTTGGGGCTGGTCGATAAGAAGTGGGCAGACCGGTTGCTGATTGGTTTTACCTGGTCGAATATGTATCAGGATATACAGACCGGCGTAAGGCAAAACACCGTTTTCGGTGCCAAGCATCGCAAAGGGCATTCGCTGATGCCCTCGCTCGAATATAGCAAGCGCGACTTGCTGACGAAAGGGCTCGACCTGGTGTTTACCGCCAACTACAATAAGAACCTGACGACCAACATCGACACCTCTGCCTACGAATACAACTGGCGGGGCGAACAACATCTGATGAACTCGCGCGGCGAGCAGTCGTACCAGCATACCCGCTCCGACAATAACAACTGGAACGGGACACTGAGTATGAACTACCGGATTGGAAAGGCGCATGTCTTCACCTTCAATCATGTATTAAATTCATTCCGTCGCTCGAACACGTCGCTGCTCACGAACGAGGAACTGACGGATGCGATCGATAAGGAAACACGCAAGAATATCTCCGGGTTATCGTATCGCCTGATGCCGTCGGAACATTGGAACCTGTCGGTCTTTGGCAAATATTATAACCAGTATGTCGCCGGCCCCATGGCAACCAGCACGACCCAGCAGGAGTTTGTGCGCACTTCGCGCAGTGTAAACTCGATGGGATACGGGGCGGCAGGAACCTATTTCGTTCTACCCGGCCTACAAGCGAAGTTATCTTACGAAAAAGCTTACCGCCTGCCTACGATCGAGGAGATGTTCGGTAACGAAGACCTGGAAATGGGCAACCTGAGCATCCGGCCGGAGAACAGCGACAACCTCAATCTGAATGTAAGCTACAACAAAGCATTCGACAAACATTCCATTTACGTGGAAGTGGGCGGTATCTATCGCAACACGAAAGATTATATCCAACGCAATATCACCGATTTAAGCGGAGGTAAACAGGCGGCTACCTATATCAATTACGGCAAAGTGCTGACGAAAGGCTTCAACCTCTCCGCACGTTACAGCTTTGCCGACTGGGTAAGCGTAGGCGGCAATTACACCGAAATGAACGTACGCGATAACCAGAAGGCGGCTATCGGAAGCGGGGCGGAAAACATTGCTTATAAACAACGGATGCCGAACCTGCCCTATCGCTTTGTCGATTCCGACGTGACTTTCTACTGGCGAAACCTCTTTAAGAAAGGGAATACGCTGATCGCGACCTACGACAATCAATATCTGCATAGCTTTACCTACTATTCATCCATCATCGGCTCGAATAAAGGCGAATATGTCGTACCCAACCAGTTCTCGCATAACCTAACGCTGTCGTATAGCCTTTGTGGCGGTCGTTACAACGTCTCATTCGAGTGCCGCAACTTCACCGACGAAAAGCTCTACGACAACTTCAGCCTTCAGAAGGCCGGACGGGCTTTCTATGGCAAGTTCCGCATTTATCTAGGCAACTAATGAGTAATATATAGTATAAATTCAAAGTTAATACAAAAAGCAAAATGAAAAAGAATTACTTCCTGACCGGTCTTTTCGCGACAGCGATTGCCGGACTATCTTTATCAGCGTGTTCTGATGATCCGGATCCTATCCCTGGCAGCGGTACCGGTGGTGACGAAGAAGAAACAAAAGCAGAATATGTAATCGCAGCATCCGTAACCGCTTCGGGAAATACCACAAACGTATTGGTGAATACCGGTTCGTTGGATGAGGGTACTGTCAGCGTCAAAAACAACGGAGTCGTGAACGACGGTGCAAGCTATTGGGTATTCTACAACAATCAATATCTGTATGCTTTAACATACAACCAGGGTGAAGCAGGCGGCACCAAATCGTTTATCATGGATAGCGGCGGCGAGTTGCAGAAGCGCTCGAAAGAATTCGGTGTGAAGCGTTTCACAACATACGGCATCTGCGGCAAATATATTATGACCAGCTCTACCGGTGACGGCCCGACGGAATGGAATGATGAAAACGGTTATACCCCGAAAGTATTCCTGCTTTCTTACCTGGACCCGGCTGAGGAAACCTTCACTTCAAACGATACAAACAACGAGGCCTATTTATCGGAAAACTTCCTGGGCAACGGTGAGTTTGTTACATTGGCGGGTTTGCTGGATGCCAACAACAAAATTTACAGTGCAGCTATCCCAATGGGCTTGAGCCAGTACGGTACAAAAGACCAAGGCGGCAAATGGGTACTCCCCGGTAACAAAGACCTGGTGAAAACGGAATCGGGCGGCTCCAACAGTAGCGCCTACAAAAAAGACGAGTTGCAGTGGACACAGTATCCGAACGAATGCTGGGTGGCCATCTTCGACGACACAAGTCTGACCACCAAGAAACTGATCAAGACCGATAAGATCAGCTACGCCTGTGGTCGCTACAAATCGCAATACTACCAGATGATCTGGGCAGCCGACAATGGCGATGTGTATGTTTTCTCTCCGAGCTATGCCAAGACAATGAAAGATGCCCGCCAGCAAACGACCCTGCCTGCCGGTGTAGTCCGCATCCCTTCGGGCAGCAGTGATTTCGACGATTACTATTGCAACCTGGAAGCCATGACCGACGGCAAATCATTCGTCCGCAGCTGGCATATCAAAGACGACTACTTCATGCTGCTGATGTACGACCGTCCACTGATCGAAACAGGCTTTACGGGTAACCAGCTTGCCATCTTCAAGGCCGGCGACAAGAAGCTGACATATGTAACCGGCCTTCCCTCAGCCGATCAAATCTCAGGCTTCGGTGATGCTCCATACGTTGAAAACGGAATGGCTTATACAACCGTAAGTTTCGCCGAAGGACAGGGTACGCCTGCTATCTACAAAATCGACCCGACAACAGCTGCAGTAACCAAAGGCGTTACGATCGATGCTACCCAAGTGGAAGGCGTTGGCAAACTGACGGCGGCAAAATAAAAAAGAATTACGAATGAAAAAGTTCTGCGCGAAAGTACACCTATGGCTATCTATACCTTTCGGCATTATCATCGCGATAGTCTGCCTGACTGGTGCAATACTGGTATTTGAAACGGAGATAAAAGAGCTTTGCCATCCTTCGCATTACTTTGTGAAAGAGGTGAAAGGAGAGCCACTTCCTCCTGCCGCTTTAATAAAAGCGGCACGCCAACAATTGCCCGACTCGATCAGGATAAACGGCATCCGTATCCCTTCCGACCCGAAACGCACCTGGCAACTGGTGTTGCCGGGTAAGGGAGCAACTGTCTTTATCGATCCCTATACGGCAGAGATAACGGGCATGAGTGACGGGAAAGGTTTCTTTATGCAGGTAATGCGTCTCCATCGCTGGCTGCTCGATTCTTATAAGCGCGACGGCAGTTTCTCTTTAGGCAAAAATGTGGTGGGATATGCCACGCTGGCTCTTGTCTTTATCCTGATAAGCGGCCTGGTTATCTGGTATCCGCGCAACAGGAAGGTGCTGAAGAACCGGTTGAAGATAAATACGAAATCCGGTTGGCGCCGTTTCTTCTATGATCTGCATGTATCGGGAGGTTTCTATGCGATGTTGCTATTGCTGGTTATGGCTCTTACAGGGTTAACCTGGTCGTTCGGCTGGTATCGGAATACTTTCTATGCGGTGTTTGGAGTCGAAACAGCCCAGATGCAGGGACATGCTCCGGCAGCAACAACTAAACCTGTGGCAAAAGGAGAGGCTCCCCATCGCGAAGGAAACAGGGAAAGAAACAAAAAGAGAACCGATTACAGGCAATGGGCTGAGGTTTTATCCACCCTGCAAAGCCAATATCCGACATACAACTCGATTACTATCCAGGACGGATCGGCCACTGTCTCCACCGCCAACTACGGCAATACGAGGGGCAGCGACCGTTACACCTTCGACCCGGCAACCGGCGAGATCACAGAAACCCAACTCTACAAAGACCTGCCGAAGTCCGGCAAAATCAGAGGCTGGATCTATTCCGTACACGCCGGAACCTGGGGCGGGATAACAACGAAGATATTGAGTTGCCTGGCTTGCTTCCTCGGAACCGTCTTTGTCATAACAGGATATTATTTTTGGTTAAAGAAAAAGTTCCGTCGGAAAAAGTAACTCATTACAGGACAATTATTCGCAGATCAATCCTACATTTGTATGCATAAAGAATAGATTGTAATGAAAAATTGTTTGCTAATTGTCCTGTGTTATATATTCCCTTTCTACCTGTCTGCCCAGATATTGACCGGCAAAATCACAGATGAATCGGGAGAAGCAATCCCCAATGCGACTTTATATATCCATGAAGTCGCATTGGGGATTACTGTCGATGACAACGGTGAATTCCAGGCATCCCTGAAGAAAGGAACCTATACCTGCAACTTCAATTCTTTGGGGTATGAACGGAAAACCATTCCGGTAGAGATTGAACAGGCAGAAACCCATCTTGCCGTAAAAATGGAAAAGAAAGTCTACGCTTTGAAAGGGGTCACTGTTTCTGCCAACAGGGAAGATCCTGCCTATGCCATTATGCGGAAAGCCATCGGCATGGCTCCTTTCTATCTCCATCAAATAAAGAAATACGAGTCGGCCATGTACGTAAAGGGAAGTGTCAGGATAGATAATATCCCCCGGCTCATGACGCTTGGCAAAGACGGTAAAAAGTTGAAAAACCTGACGAATAAACTGTTCCTGGTTGAATCCCAGAACGAGGTCAGTTTCACGTCTCCCAACCGGTATGAACAGAAAGTACTTGCCTTTTCTTCCACGCTTCCGGCGGATATAGATGCCAGCCAGGTGATGTCTGTCATGACCACCAATATATACGATCCGGATGCTTTTGGCCGGATTTCTCCTTTGGCTCCGGGAGCCTTCTCCTATTATAAATTCGCCTTGGAAGGCGTTACTATGGAGGGAGAGCGCATGATCAACAAGATACGCGTGCAGCCGAAAAAGAAAAATCCGAAACTGGTCAGCGGTTGGTTGTATATCATCGAAAACAGCTGGAATGTGCAAAGCGCCGATTTAAGCGCAACTGAACTCGGCGTAACGATCCGTTTCACCGCCACCTACAACGAGGTCAAACCGTCCGCCTTTCTTCCCACCGCCCATGGCATCGACCTGAAGGTGGATGCCATGGGCGTAAAAGCTACCGGTAAATACTATTCGTCCGTACAATACAAAAGCGTAGAACTCAACGAAACGCAGAAGGAAGTACAACCCAAAGTCCAGAAGCAACTGGAAACATTAGCCGCCAAAGAGGAGCCCAGAAACCGCGATGCCTACAAAATGGCCAAACTGATGAAAAAGGCGACGGAACCGGAAGAAAAGAAAAAGGAACGCGAATCGCTCGAGATCGTTCCGGAAGATGCCAAGGTCAAAGTAACGGTCGATACACTGGCTGCTTCCCACGACTCCGCCTATTGGGAAAGCATCCGCAAACAGCCGCTAAAGGTAGATGAAATCGTAAGCTACCGGGTTAAAGACAGTCTGAAAACAGAAATGCAGGCCTTGCAAAGTCGGGACTCTCTACAAAACCGCACTCCTTCCTACTGGATCGGCAAACTGATTACGGGCGAGAGTTTCCCTCTGAGCAAAAAGAGCAGGTTCGGATATAGCGGATTACTCAGAGCATGCCCGCAATATAACTTCGTCGACGGGTTCTGGCTGGGATAGCAGTTTACTTTCCGCACAAACTTTACGGAAGCCCGGTCGCTCACCATCGAGCCTTCTGTCTATTATACAACTGCCGCAAAACGTATCAACTGGCAGGTCGACGGCAACTACCGGTATGCTCCCATGAGAGGTGGAAACCTCGCCCTTTCCGGCGGACAGACTACGGCAGACTACAACAGCGAAAGCGGCACCCTTTTATTGATCAATTCCATTGCATCGCTATTCTTCGGAGAAAACCCAGTGAAGTTCTATCGAAAGGAGTTCATTGCCCTTTCGAATACCATCGAACCGGCTAACGGTTTACCGCTGACCGTCGGTTTCACATACGAGAAACGGCATGCCCTGCAAAACCGGCAATCCTATAACTTCTTCGGAAACACTCCTTCGTCCAATTTACCGAACGGGCAATCCCTGGCTATGCTGGACAATTCAGCGATGAAACTGAAGTTCCGGTTATCTTACACTTCCCGATACCATTATAGGAAACGCCTGGGACGGAAGATATATACTCATTTCAACTATCCTACATTCACCTTACAATATGAATCCGCTATTTCCACCGGTTCCGATGAATCCGCGTCTTTCAACAAGTTGGAAGGAGATATCCGCCAGACGATAAAATAAATGAGTTTAACTGGATCGGCTATACGATCAACGGGGGAAAGTTCCTGTCGGACAAAAAAAGTTTATTTTCCAGATTTCAAGCATTTCGACACAAATGAGCTGTTCATTACCGGCAGTTCATTGGAGAATAGCTTCTGTTTATTTGATAATTATCTGTACTCCACCGACAAGCAATGGTTGCAGGTTCACCTGAACTATACGTCCGATTACTTGCTGTTCAAACGGTTGCCGTTTCTGCAAAAGTATATGTTCAACGAAGCGCTTCACGCCCGTTCCCTCTGGATACCTGGTAAGAGTTATTCCGAATTCGGCTATTCTATCGGTTTCAGTAAAATTGCAAGGATCGATGTATTTGTCGGCCTGCATAAAGGCAGATACGACGCTGTCGGGTTTACAGTTAGTCTGCCGATGTTTCTCTGAAGTCTGCTTGAGAATTATCAGCATCTCTCACCCGTATCATAACCAAGACACTTTGTCATATCCTCTATGATTCTTTTGCCATACCTAGGTGTAAATCAATTTAGAGGTAGGTGTCCTAAAAGGATGCCTTCTTTTTTGTTATGCGGCCAATTCATTATCCATT